>CAZWXE010000044.1:0-13478 GCA_964638045.1 uncultured Ruminococcus sp.
GAAAGTCCTTCTTCATCATTGAGTTGCCCGAGTACAAGGCTCCCAGCATCGGAAAAGCCGCCATTTCGATGTGCCAGCGCGGCTGGGCTTACATCGTCAAGGCGGGAACCATCATCCTCGTATGTAACTTTGCGGTTCAGCTGATGCAATCCTTCGGTTGGAATCTCCAGCCGGTGGAGGATGCAAGTCAATCGATTCTCGCAACCATCGCAACGCCGTTCGCATACATCATCGCGCCCGTTGTCGGCGTATTGGCTTGGCAGCTTGCCGCAGCGGCAATTGCGGGCTTCATCGCAAAAGAAAATGTGGTCGGTACGCTTGCCGTTTGCTTTGTCGGCCTTGAAAACTTCATCGACACGGAATCCTTTGAGATGATGGCAGGCTCCGGCGCCGAGGTTGCCGGTATTTTGGCCATCACCAAGGTTGCGGCACTTGCGTATTTGATGTTCAATCTGTTCACGCCTCCTTGCTTTGCGGCAATCGGCGCGATGAACTCCGAAATCAAGAGCAGAAAATGGCTCTGGGCCGGCATCGGATTGCAGTTCTCCGTGGGCTACTCCGTCGGTTTCCTGACCTTCTTCTTCGGCACACTCTTCACCCATGGCAGCTTCGGTGCCGTATGGATGCCCATCGTCGGTTGGGCGATTGTTGCCGTCATTGCGACGATTTTCACCGTCTTGATTTTGAAGAAAAATAAGGAGCTGAAGGCAGAGTACGCCCTTGGCGCTGCCGCGTAAAAAACGTATGAATGCTACGGAAATCATTGCGATTGTCATCCTGGCCCTTGTAGTTGGCGGTGCGATTGCGTATATTATCAAAGCAAAGAAAAGCGGTCGAAAGTGTATCGGTTGTCCCGATGGGTGCAACTGCTCCGGCGCAAAGGGCGAGCACGGCTCTTGTTGCTGCGGGAATTGCGACAGCGAGAGCGGCGGTTGCAATTGCAACCAGGACGATGAGCGTTCGCACGATTGAAACAAAATCAAAAGAACAGGGGGCTGTCGCTTTTGCGGCAGCCTCCTTGCGTTGCGGACAAGACGAAAAAACTTTGCCCCTCTTGTTTATTGCATACTCTCAAAGAGCTCTTTCATCAGCTCAAGCCAATGCTTCAAGCTTTCAGTGTTGAAATTTTGCAGGGCATTTTTGTAGCATTCAAAAGCGGAGGGATGGTTTTGCTCCATCCGTTGGAGCGCCTTTTTGGGGCCGAAATAAGGCTCCTGCATCATATCGCAAAAAATTTCCAGGCTGTCGGTCAGCACCCAATGCCATCGGAATAAGCCCTCCGCATCGCACCGCTTTGCCCGAACAACCATTTTGTTGCACCAATCGATGCTTTCCTTCAGCTCCGCCCTTGACTTTTGCGGACGATTTTTTAACTCGGAAAGCACCTTCGCTTGGAGTTCTTTTCCTCTGTTGTCGCTGTCCAAAATAATCTTTCCGTCAAAAATTTGAATGAAGTCGTTGCAGTCAAATGTTCCGTCGAAATACGAGACAGGGTATACGAAAACATCCAATCGAACGCCGTTTACAAACGAGGTGTCGTGACATTGCTCGCAGTTGTCGGAAATGACCAATGCGTCAAAATCGCTGGTTGAATCGTTTGTTCCGCAGGCATACGAGCCGTAAAGGATGACGGAAAGGGGACGGTATGTTTGCATGATATAATTGAGAATCGGTTCCACAGAAATCACCTCGTACTGTAAAAATAAAGAATCATACAGGGCACGATTCCGTACGCATATTATAGCACGCTCTCTCATTTTTGTCAACGTCTTGTGCATTGCTTTTTTTCGGAGCAAGCTGTTTTGCCGCTGTATCGAGTGCCGCAAAAAATCGCATGCTAAAGAAGACACATTCTGCTTTTTGCCTCTTCTTTAGTCTGCCTTTAGCGCAGAGCCTTATAATTTGAAGTATATTGAAACGCCTGAATGAACGGAGGAAGGAATATGAAACAACGGTTGTTTGCGCTGCTTCTTTGCTTGCTGTTGCTGCTGACGGGGTGCGGAAAGAAAGAACCCGGGGAAACCGGCAGCACGGAGGAACGTGGAACGGCGTCGGAGCTCGGAGGTGCCGACAAGAGCTTTGGCGTGCCTGAGGAGGAGCTTGGCGCGTATGACGGGTATTTCGAAGAGGAATGCACCGACGTCACCGTAACCTGTCTGTCCGGAACCGAGAATGCCTATCGGTTGGATGGGACAACGCTGTACTTTACGGTACTGACCGAGGATTCGGCCTATTCGATTTCCGGAAAGCTGCGCGGAAACGTGGTGATTGACATTGGAGAGGACTATGAGCTGGAGCTGGAGCTGCAAGGCTTTTCTTTGGTGAGCGAAACGGTCAATCCCATTGTGGTCAACAGTGCGGAAGAGGTGTCCGTCAAAGCCAAAAAGGACACCGAAAACTATATCTATGACAAGCGAGAGGCCATTGACAAAACCGACGAAACGCTCTATTCGGGTGCGATTCATTCTGCGGCGGATTTGGTGCTTTGCGGAAAAGGAGGGCTCACCGTTGTTTCCGAGCAGAACAACGGAATTCACTCCAAGGGGGATTTGGAGGTGCGTAATCTGTCGCTGGTGGTTCGCTGTGTGGACAACGCACTCAAGGGCAATGACAGCGTGAGCATTGCGGACGGAACCACGACACTCATTGCAACAAGCGGGGACGGAATCAAAACCTCCAACAGTGACGTTTCCAAAAAAGGCAATCAGCGCGGGACGGTTTCGGTTGCGGGGGGGACGCACCGCATTTATGCCGGCTGCGACGGAATCGATGCGGCTTATGATGTCGTGATTGAGGAAGGCTCCACGGTGCTGAATATTTACACTGCACGGTACTCGGACTATTCCGTTGAGCCGGACGCCGATGCATCCTCTTCGAGCTATTATATCCGCTTTACCGACAATTCCTATCGCTATTCCGTTCAATATTACAATTCGGACAGCGATTATCTGTGGGTGAACGCAGCCTACCATTCTGCCGTGCGCGGAGGCAGGAGCACGTATTATTACTACTCCTTCCCGAAGAACACGGCCTACGGCAAAATGAAGCTTTATATTTATTCCTCCGACATGGAGCAGGGGCAGGACAGCGACTATCTGCTTTGCACCGATTATATGACGCCGAACACCTCTCACGACACCTTTGCCATGACCGAACGCGGCGGCCGAATTTCCTATTCCTGGACCGATTATTCCGCCAATATTCAGGAAGGAGGCTTCGGCGGTCCCGGAGGAATGGACGACGGAAATACGGACAAGGGGAGCTATTCCACGAAGGGAATAAAAGCTGCAAATGAAATCCTCATTCGCGACGGAACCGTCACCATCAAGTCCTACGACGATGCCGTTCATGCAAACAGCGACGGCACTTTGGAAAACGGAGCAACCGCTCTCGGGAATGTTACGGTGTCTGGCGGTACCGTGACGGTTTACACCAATGACGACGGCTTACATGCCGACGGGACGGTGACAATTTCTGCGGGCACGGTGACGGTTCTCGGCTCTTATGAGGGCATTGAAGGAGCGCGTGTCTGCATTTCGGGCGGCTATGTTTCGGTGATCGCAAAGGACGACGGAATCAACGCAACCGCAACCGAGGGAACCGGGGTTTCCGTCAGCGGGGGAAGCATCTATATCTGTTGCAGCGGTGACGGCATTGATGCCAACACACGCACGTCTTACAGCGGCATCGTCTTTTCGGGAGGCAACACCGTGGTCATTTCCGATTCCAACGGAAACTCCGCCCTGGATACCGAGCAGGGTTACACCTATACGGGCGGTGCGGTGGTGGCGGTGATGCCGCGCGGCGGGATGACAAGCGAAGCCTCTCACTGCAAGAATTTTTCTTCTGTCGGCAAGAGCACGCGCCTTTCGCTGACCTCCGGCAGCTATCTTGTGGCAACGGTCGGCGACCGTACCGCAACCGTTCAAATGCCGTTTTCTCTGTCGGCACAGGTGATTGTCCTCGGAGATAAGTCGTCCTCGGTGACGGTGGAAACGTCCGCTTCCGCGGTGCTTGACGAAAACGGTGTCGCCTGGAACTGAAATTTACGGGGGATGCTTGATGTGACACGGAAAACGTGCTATAATACGGTAAAAAGCGGTTGCCCGCAAGGCAATTTTGAGGTTGCATGTGGGTGCTTTTGCACGGCTCGGCCGTGTTTTTCACAAATTCGGAGGAGGGAGGATGCTCTATGCGATTGCTTGTTGCCGAAGATGACCGCAAGCTGTTGAAAACGCTGACACATTTGTTTGAAATGAACGGTTATCTGGTGGACGGGGTGGACAACGGCAGAGATGCCCTTGATTTTGCCCTGAGCGGGGAATACGACGGTTTGGTGTTGGATATTATGATGCCGGAGCTCGACGGTGTGTCTGCCTTGAAATCGGTTCGCAAGCAGGGAATCACCACGCCCGCACTCTTTTTGACCGCCAAAACCGAGGTTTATCAGCGTGTGGAAGGGCTGGATGCGGGTGCCGACGATTATTTGCCCAAGCCCTTTTCCACCGCGGAGCTGCTGGCGCGCGTGCGCGCCATGCTCCGCAGAAAGGACCACTTTACCCCGGATTTGCTGAGTTTTGGGGGATTGACCTTGAATCGATCCACCTATGAGCTTTTTTGCGGAGACAAGCGGCTTTCTTTGAGCGGTAAGGAGTTCCAGGTGATTGAAATGCTGATGCAACGTCCGAATGTACCGGTTGCCACCGAGGAGTTCATGAGACACATTTGGGGATGGGAAACCGGCGTCGATACCAGTGTTGTTTGGGTACACATTTCCAACATTCGAAAAAAGCTGGATGCGCTGGGCTCTTCCGTCAAAATTCGGTTTGTGAGAGGCGCGGGATATTTGCTGGAGGCAGACGGATGATTTACAGACTTCAACGAAAATTCATTTTCATCAGCACGGTTTCTGTGCTTTCGGTGATTGTGTTGGTATTCGGAACGCTTTTTGCGCTGAATGTATCCTCTATGAATCGGAATTTGGATATTTTGGCAGATACGGTATCCGAGGGCGGCGGAAGGTTTCCGGACCGCTTTCACGATGTGCCGCCGCCCAAAGGAGAGCTCCGCGGGGAGCAGGCGTCGGATTTCATTACGTCGGAAACGCCGTTTTCCACCCGACATTTCACCGTTCTTTTCGGCAAGGACGGAGCGGTGATGGGAACAAACACCGATGCCATCTATTCCATTACCGAGGAAACCGCCGTCGAATACGCACGGGAGGCGGCCGACGGAAAGGCGGAAAGGGGCTGGCGCGATTGCTATCGGTATAAGGTGTTTGCCTTTGAAGGCGGGACGGGTGTTGTATTCATTGACGGCAGCATCAATCGTTCGGCACTGGTTCAATCCATGAGCATTGCCGCTTTTGTTCTTCTCGGCTGTGCGGCGTTGGTGCTTTTGCTGATTGCGTTGCTGTCCAAGCGCGTGGTAGGTCCGATTGCGGAAAGCTACGAAAAGCAAAAGCAGTTCGTCACCGATGCCAATCACGAGTTGAAAACGCCGTTGACCTTAATTCTTGCCAATTTGGATATTGCCGAGAGCGAGCTTGGGAAGAACGAATGGTTGGATGACATCCGCGCCGAGGGAAACCGTATGACCGAGCTTGTGAATCAGCTGGTGGCGCTTTCCCGCATGGACGAGGACGGTCAGTCGCTTTGCTTAACCGAGCTGGGGCTGGATGACATCACTGCGGATGCGGTTTCCGAGTTTGCGCCGTTGGCGGAGAGCAGAGGCAAGGCACTGCACGCTCAAATCGAACCGGGGCTCCGACGGAGCGGTGATGAGATGCTTTTGCGCAGACTGCTTTCCGTGCTGCTCGACAATGCGGTGAAATATTGCGATGAGGGCGGTGAAATTCGCCTGACGCTGGTCAAGCATCGGCGCATTGCTTTAACCGTGGAAAACACCTATGCCGCCGTGGACCAATTGGAGCTGGACCGTCTGTTTGACCGATTCTACCGTGCGGACAAGGCCAGGACCTATACGGGGGGCTACGGCATCGGGCTTTCCATTGCAAAAGCCATCGTCGAAAAGCACAAAGGAAGCATTTGCGCTTACAAAAAAGAGCATCGGTACATCGGATTTAAGGTGGTGCTTTGAGCACAATGGCTCCCACCGGTTTCCGTTCGCCGCAGAAGAAGGCAAAAAGACCGACCGAAGGAGTTTTGCGCCCGCCGAGATTCATTTGACCTTTTGTATGCCGGGGGAGCCTGCGGGCTCCCTCTTCTTTTGTTGCCTGAAAACTTCATGGAATGTTCACGTAACTTTTAGTCCGGCTTTAGTGCGGAATGTTAAAATGTAGAGGAGACGAAGGGTAGGAGGTTTTTCCATGTACATCATCAAAAATGCGTTTCGATGCATCGGACGTTTTAAAGGAAGAAATATTTTAATCGGTATCATTGCTTTGGTCATTGCAGTGTCTGCCTGCATTGGGCTTTCCATTCGGCAGGCGGCGGAAAGTGCGCGGAAATCCGCATTGGCGGGAATGCGTGTGACCGCAACCATTTCCTACGACCGCGCGGGTATGATGGAGCAGCTGAGCGGACAAATGGGAGGCGGTATGCCGGGTGGCGGTTTTGACAAGGAGCAATTTGCCGACTTTATGGGCGGCGCCGATTCGCTGAGCTTGGAGGAGTATCAAACGTACGCAAGGGCGGAAAGTGTGCAGGATTTTTACTATACCCTGACCGCGTATTTGAACGGCGCAAACGGTTTGTCACCTGTTGGCGATGAGGATGGGGACGGAGAAACCGGTACGCTCGACGGAACGCTTGGCACGGGAAATGTACCCGAAATTCCGGGCGGTATGGGCGGAATCTCTGGCGGTATGACGGACGGCATGTTTGTGTCGGGTGATTTTTCCGTTATCGGATTTAGCAGCGACAGTGCAATGAGCGATTTTGCGGACGGCACCGCATCCATCCTTTCGGGCGGTGCGATGTTTGAAGAGGGAACAAGTGAGCTTGTTTGCGTGATTTCCGAGGAGCTTGCTCTTTACAACGGCATTGCCGTCGGGGATCAGATTGTTTTGACAAATCCTTCTTCGGAGAATGAAAGCTATACGCTGACGGTTTCCGGAATTTATACAAGCACTGCCAACAACGATTTTTCAATGTCCGCATTCGGCAAAAGTCAGGATCCTGCCAATCGTATTTACATGAGCGCAAATGCCTTGCAAGCCATCACGGATGCGTCGGCGGCTTTTGATGCCGCTGCGGACAGCGATGAAACCGCAAGCAAAATTACGGGAACCTTGGCTGCAACCTATGTATTTGCCGACACAGACGCTTATTATGCGTTTGAAACGGAGGTGCGTGCGCTCGGGCTGGATGATTCTTACACTGTTTCTTCTTCCGATATTACGGCATTTGAAAACAGCTTGGTCCCCTTGAACACACTGAGCACCATGGCAAGCTGGTTCTTGCTGGTTATTTTGCTCATCGGCGGTGCCGTGCTGGTGGTCCTCAACATCTTTCAAATCAGGGAACGAAAATATGAGGTCGGAGTTCTGACCGCGATGGGAATGAAAAAGTGGAAGGTGGCCGTGCAATTCCTGTGCGAAATTCTGGCGGTTACCATGCTTGCGGTTTTCATCGGTGCGCTTGTCGGTGCGGTGAGCTCGGTTCCCATTACGAATGCGTTGCTGAAGGAGCAAACGGAAAGTCAAAGCAATCGGCAAAATCAACCGGAGCAAAGCTTCGGCCGCCCCGGCAGTATGGGCGGTATGGTGGGCGGAGACATGCCCGCAGACATACCGAACGGCGTCGGAGGGGACAGGAACGGACCGTTCGGAGACATGCTGAACGGTGCCGCCGACTACATCACCGAGGTTCATTCGGCGATGAATTTGACCGTTGTTGTTCAATTGCTGGGCATCGGCTTACTGTTGACGCTTTTGACGAGTGCGGCTTCGGTGATGTTTATCATGCGGTATGATCCGTTGAAAATTCTTGCAAACAGAGATTGAAAGGGGAGAGAAAAACAAATGTCCGTTTTGTCACTTCAAAATGTCAGCTTTTCTTACAGTAAAACGCCTGTATTGAGGGAGCTTTCTTACGATTTCGAAGAAGGAAAGATGTATTGCATCATCGGCAAATCCGGTGCGGGCAAAACAACCTTGCTTTCTCTGCTTTCGGGACTTGCGGTCCCCGATTCCGGTGAAATTCTTTACAACGGCAAGAGTATTGCCGCCATCGACAAATATACCTTCCGTTCCCAATATATCGGTGTCGTGTTTCAGAGCTTTAATCTGATTACGCACTATACGGCATTGGAAAATGTGATTCTGTCCATGGATATTTCCGGAAGCAAAATCAAAGACAAAAAGCAAAAAGCATTGGAATTGCTGTCGCGCGTTGGTTTGGATGAGGATGAGGCGAATCGACGTGTGCTGAAGCTTTCGGGCGGACAACAGCAGAGAGTGGCCATTGCCCGTGCACTTTCTTACAATCCCGCAATCATTCTTGCGGATGAACCGACAGGCAATCTGGACCGTGAGACGCAAGCGGAAATTATGGAGATTTTCCGTGCCCTTGCCGAGCAGGGGAAGTGTGTCATCTTGGTCAGCCATTCCGCCGATGTTGCCGCAATGTGCGATGAACGTTACGAATTGCTCAAGCTGTCCGGAAAGGACAGAAGAAAAACGTTCCCTGCGTGAGCGGCCCGACGGGAGAAAAGCGGTTTCCGTGTCATTGAAAATACAAAAACGAAAGGAAAGAGAAGAATGAAGAGAAAAGTATGTTCCGTGTTGTGTGCCGTCTGCTTGCTTATCGGCATTTCCTTTGCACTGCCGTCGTGCATCATGGAAAAGGACGCCGGCGTTGTCGACGCGCAAATCAATGAAAACGGAGAGTTGGTTCTGATTTATGCAGACGGCTCGGAGCAAAATTTGGGTACGGTGGTCGGTCGGGACGGCTCCGACGGCAAGGACGGCGAAAAAGGAGCAACCGGTGCGGACGGCTCAACGGTGATTACCGCGGACGGCAGCAGCGTTCCCGCGGCAAGCGCAAAGGGACTGCGAAGCTCGGTCAGTATCGTATGCTATTTTCAGGCAACCGTGCAGCAGGGCGGTTGGTACCCGGGCTTCGGCAACACGGCCGTCAAGGAGTATTCTTCCGCAGGCTCCGGTGTGCTCTATCAAGTGAATCGCACGGCGGGAGATGCTTTTGTTCTGACCAATTATCATGTGGTTTACGACGCAAGCTGCAATACCGAGAACGGAATCAGCGAAGATATTCGCGTTTGCCTTTACGGCTCGGAGTCGGAGGCGCAGGAAATCAAGGCGACCTATGTCGGCGGCTCCTTGTATTACGACATCGCCGTTCTGCGTATTGAGGACAGTGAAATATTGCGGACGTCCGATGCTTGCTCGGTGGATGTTGCCGATTCCGACAAGGTGGTTGTCGGCGACAGTGCAATTGCCATAGGCAATGCGCAGGGCTACGGAATTTCTGCCTCCTTCGGAATCATCAGTGTGGATTCGGAGTACATCACAATGACGGCTGCGGACGACAGCACCGAGGTGTCATTCCGCGTCATGCGGGTGGATACCGCCGTCAATTCGGGCAACAGCGGCGGCGGACTGTTTGACGCTTACGGAAATTTGATTGGAATTGTCAATGCCAAAATCGTGGATGACGGTGTGGAAAGCATCGGTTATGCCATCCCCTCCAATGTTGCGGTGTCCATTGCGGAAAACATCATTGATTATTGCTACGGCACGGAAACCGAAAGGGTACAGCGCGCCATGCTCGGCATCACCGTGTCCGCTTCGGATTCCAAGGCGGTTTACAATGCCGAAACGGGTCTGCTGAGCATTGAGGAGGTTGTTTCCGTGTACGGGGTAACCGAGGGCTCGCTTTCGGACGGCGTTCTCCAAGCGGGAGATGTTCTTGTTTACGCGGAGGTGAACGGTAAAGGTACAACCGTTACGCGGCGATACCACATCATCGACCTGATGCTCGATGTGCGGGCGGGGGATACCGTTACTCTGCGCATTCTGCGAAACGGCAGTGAGGAGACCGTCAGCCTGAGCGTGACAGAGGATTGCCTGACGGCGTATTAAATTTATAAACGGAGTCGGCAACACCACAACGCCCGCATTTTCACGCTGCTGAAAATGCGGGCGTCCCATTTTTGTACTTTTTGTAAACAATGCGACGGCTCTGTTGACAAGCGCGGGCAAAGGAATTATAATTGCTCATGTTTCAATTCCTTGCTACGGAGGCCTTTGACAGTGAAAGATGCTCCGCAATGCCAGAAAGAGGTTGTATGAAAGACTCAAAATTCAAGCGAACAAAGTTGGCGTGCTATTCCGCCTATTTCACCATGTCCTCCATCTTTTGCTTGTCCCCGTTGCTGTTTGTGACATTCCGAGAGATGTACGGTATCTCGTGGACGCTGCTCGGCGCACTGGTTTCGGTCAATTTTTGCACGCAGCTTGCGGTTGATTTGCTTTTGAGCGTATTTTCCAAAAGGCTCGATCTTCAGCGTATGGCGCGTGTTGTGCCCCTGATTACTTCGTTCGGCTTGCTGGTTTATGCGGTTTTTCCGATGCTGTTTCCGGAGTGGACTTACATCGGGCTTTTAATCGGTACCGTTATTTTTTCGCTTGCGTCCGGACTTTCCGAGGTGCTCCTCAGCCCGACGATTGCGGCAATTCCGTCGGAGAACCCGCAAAGGGACATGAGCACCCTGCACTCTCTGTACGCGTTTGGTGTATTCAGCGTGGTGGTTGTCGGAACGCTGTTTATTAAGTTTGTCGGAGCGGAATACTGGATGTATCTCACCCTGTTTTTGGCGGCGCTGCCCATCATTCCGTCGGTACTGTTTATGCTTTCGCCGATGCCCGACATGAGCGCGGGAGAGACTGCGGCCTCCGGGGTGAAAAACAAGCACAAGGCCATCGGAATCGCGCTTTGCGCCGGTTGTATCTTTTTCGGAAGCTGTGCCGAAAATACCATGTCCAATTGGCTGTCAAGCTATATGGAGATGCAGCTGCATGTTGACAAGGCCGTCGGTGACATCCTCGGCATGGCCGGCTTTGCGATTTTGCTTGGTATGACCAGAATTTGCTATGCAAAATGGGGCAAAAACATTTGCCGAATGCTGCTGGTCGGCATGCTCGGCGCGGCGGGGTGCTATCTGGTTGCCGGATTTTCCACGCACACGGTGCCCGCGTTTCTTGCGTGCATCCTGACGGGGGTGTTTACGGCAATGCTGTGGCCCGGAACCCTGATTATGATGGAAGAAAAAATTCCGAATGTCGGTGTTGCCGCTTTTGCCTTGATGGCGGCAGCGGGGGACCTCGGTTCGGCGGTTGCACCGCAGCTGTTGGGTGTGATTGCCGACCGCGACGGTCTGCAAACCGGAATGCTGCTTTGCTCGGTGTTTCCCATTTTGGGAGCGGTGCTGATGTTGGTTATCATGCGTTTTTTCAAAGCAAGGTCCGTCGAGACGGAAAAACGGTGATAAAACACGGTTGACCGCGAATTTTCATAAAAATGTCGGTGTGCAAGCCCGAGCCTGCACACCGACGTTTTTTGGTGTGATATTCTTTATTTCAGCATTCCGCCAAGCAGTCTCGCTGCCTCGGAGAGCGCCTGCGCAACCTTTGCGGGGTCCTTTCCGCCCGCCATGGCGTTGTCGGGACGTCCGCCGCCCTTACCGCCGGTGATGGCCGCAACGGTTCCCACCAGCTTGCCTGCGTGTGCGCCTGCGGCAATTGCATCCTTGCCCGCAACGGTAATAAAGCTCAGCTTGCCGTTGGCATTGACAGCCAACACCGCAACAACATCATTGTATCTGGCTTTGATTTCATCGGCCAGTGTTCTCGCAACGTCCGTTTGTGTGTCGCCGAGGTCCGTTGCGACCAAACGAACCGCACCGATGGGAACTGCCGTTGCCATGATGCTGTCCAAGGAGGACGCGGCGATTTTTGCGTTGAGCGCTTCGATTTCTTTTTTCATTGCGGAAATCTCGCCTTGCAGCTGTGCCGCACGCTTTGCAAGGTCCGCGGTCTTTTGCACCTTCAATTCCTTTGCGGTGTCTGCAATCAGGGTGTTCTTTTCCTCCAACAACTTCAAGATGCCCTCTCCGGTGGTTGCCTCAATGCGGCGCACGCCTGCGGCAACGGAGGTTTCGGAAAGCACCTTGAACATGCCGATTTTGGCGGTGTTATCCACGTGCGTTCCACCGCAAAATTCGATGGAATTTGCACCCATACGCACCACGCGGACAACCTTGCCGTACTTTTCGCCGAACAGTGCCATCGCTCCGAGCTTTTTGGCCTCTTCCAGGGGCATCGGAGTCATCGAGCCCTCCTGCGCTGCGAAAATATCGCGGTTGACCAAGGCTTCCACCTGAGCCAGCTCATCGGCGGTTAAGGGGGCAAAATGAGTGAAGTCAAAGCGGCAAACGGTGTCGGAAACGTAAGAGCCTGCCTGCTCCACATGGTTGCCCAGTACGCGGCGCAGTGCGCTTTGCAGCAGGTGGCATGCGGAGTGATTGCGCATGATGGCCGCACGGCGGCGGTTGTCCACCTCGGTTGTGACGGTGTCGCCGAGCTTCAGCACGCCGGAGACAACGGTGCAGAGGTGAATGTATACACCGTCGGATTTTTGGGTGTCGGTGACGGTCAGCTCTGCGGTTTCCGTTTTCAAAATACCCGTATCGCCCACCTGTCCGCCCCCTTCTCCGTAGAAGGAGGTGGCATCCAGCACGACGGAGCATTCACCCTCGGATACGGCCTCCGCAAGGGTATCCTCACAAAGAATTGCCAAAACCTTGCCCTGTGCAACCGTGCTCTCGTAGCCGCGAAAATCGGTGGCAGGCAGACCTGCAAGCAGGGTTTTGGAGGCATTGCTCCAGCCGCTGATGTTTGCTCTTGCTTCTCTTGCACGCACCTTTTGCTCCTGCATGAGCGCCGCAAAACGCTCTTCGTCCACAACAAGTCCGTTTTCCTCTGCGATTTCACGCGTCAGGTCGATGGGGAAGCCGAAGGTGTCGTACAGCTTGAATACTTCCTCGCCGCCGAGCACGGTTGCCTTGCTTTCCTTTGCTGCCGCAATCATTCCGTTGAGAATTTCCAAGCCCGCATCGATGGTTTCGTCAAAGCGCTCCTCCTCCATGGCAATGACCTTGAGGATGTAATCCTTCTTCTCGGTTAATTCGGGATAAGCGCCGCAGGATTCGCCGATGGCAACCAGGCAAAGCTCGGGCAGGAACGAACGGTTGATGCCCAGCAGCTTACCGTGGCGGCATGCGCGACGAAGAATGCGTCGCAGGACGTAGCCTCTGCCTTCGTTGGAGGGAATTACGCCGTCGGAAATCATAAACATGGCCGAGCGGATGTGGTCGGTTACCACGCGAATGGAAATGTCGTTGTTCTTGTCCGCACCGTAGGTTTTGTTTGCAACAGCGCAAACGCTGTCGATGATTTTGCGGATGGAATCCACCTCAAACATGTTGTCCACGCCCTG
>CAZWXE010000045.1:0-12679 GCA_964638045.1 uncultured Ruminococcus sp.
ATCGGCATTGTGGGACTTTACAACATTCAGTTCATTGTGGACAAATCCGAAAATGTGTACATCATCGAGGTCAACCCCCGCTCCTCGCGTACCGTACCCTTCCTTTCCAAGGCAACCGGATACAGCCTTGCCGATATTGCCACGGAGGTGATTTTGGGCAAGAGCCTGAAGGAGCTCGGCATTTTCGATATTTATCCCGAGGAAAAGAAGCGTTGGTACGTGAAGGTTCCTGTATTCTCCTTCAACAAAATCCGCGGCTTGGACGCATATTTGTCCCCCGAAATGAAGTCGACCGGTGAAGCAATCGGCTACGACGACCGTCTCAACCGCGCCATGTACAAGGCATTGCAGGCGTCGGGCATGAAGCTGCAAAACTACGGTACGGTGTTTGTCACCGTTGCCGACAGCGACAAGGAAGAGGCGCTCCCGCTGGTGCGCCGCTTCTACAACCTCGGCTTCAACATTCAGGCTACCAGCGGAACGGGCGCATTCCTGAAAAAGAACGGCATTCGTACCCACATTCTTGCGAAAATCAGTGACGGCAGCGAGGAAATTCAGGACGCCATCCGCATGGGATACATTGCATACATCATCAACACCAGCGAAATCGGCGGCGGCTCGGAAACCGTCAACGACGGCCATCAAATTCGCCGTTTGGCAACCGAGAACAACGTCAACATCTTTACCTCTTTGGATACGGTAAAGACGCTGTTGGATGTTCTGGAAGAAACCACCCTTTGCATTTCCACCATTGACGCGTGAGGTGAACAATGAAACAAGAGCTTTTTACCGTAGTTTCCAACGAGAAGCTGGCGCGTGATGTCTATCGCATGACGCTGCTCGGCAATACGGAAGCAATTACGGCACCGGGGCAGTTTGTGAACCTTTTGATTGACGGCTGTTACCTGCGCCGTCCCATCTCGGTTTGTGATTTTGTGGACGGCGCCCTGACGCTGATTTACAAGGTGGTGGGCAAGGGAACCGAGAAAATGAGCACCTACGCGCAGGGGACCGTGTTGGACATTCTGACCGGACTCGGCAACGGATACGACACCGCGCCGAGCGGCGAGACGCCCCTGCTCATCGGCGGAGGCGTCGGTGTTCCTCCGTTGTACGGTCTTTGCAAGGCATTGATTGCCGAAGGCAAGCAGCCGACGGTGGTGCTCGGCTTCAACAGCAGTGAGGATGTCTTTTACGAAAACGAATTCAATGCATTGGGCGCCGTGACATTGGTTGCCACTGCCGACGGCTCTTACGGGCAAAAGGGCTTTGTCACCGACGTCATGCAGGACTTGAATTATACGTATTTTTACACTTGCGGACCGGAGCCCATGCTCAAGGCCGTGTTTGCCCGCACCGCCACCGAGGGGCAGTTTAGCTTTGAGGAGCGCATGGGTTGCGGCTTCGGTGCGTGCATGGGCTGCTCCTGCAAAACGGTTACGGGCTACAAGCGAATTTGCAAGGAAGGTCCCGTATTGAGAAAGGGGGAGATTTTATGGTAAACACCAAGGTGACGCTTTGCGGCATCCCGTTGGACAACCCCGTCGTTCCCGCCAGCGGATGCTTCGGCTACGGCTATGAGTTTGCCGAGCTTTACGACATCAACTGTCTTGGCTCCTTCTCCTTTAAGGGAACCACCAAGGAGCCCCGATTCGGGAACCCCACGCCCCGCATTGCCGAATGCACGGCGGGCATGATCAATGCCGTCGGCTTGCAGAACCCCGGTGTGGAGCAGGTTGTTTCCCGGGAGCTTCCGAAATTGAAGCAATGCTTTCACAAGCCGGTGATGGCCAACGTTTCCGGCTTTTCCGTGGAGGACTACGCCTACACCTGTGAACGTCTGGCGCGGGAGGAGCAGGTGGGCTGGCTGGAGGTGAACATCTCCTGCCCCAACGTCCACGGCGGCGGAATGAGCTTCGGAACCTCCCCCGAGGCGGCCGCAGAGGTGACAAGAGCGGTGCGTGCCGTAACCGACAAGCCCATCATCGTCAAGCTTTCCCCCAATGTCACCGACATTGTCGGCATTGCAAAGGCGTGCGAGGCGGCGGGCGCGGACGGTATCAGCCTGATTAACACCTTGCTGGGGATGCGCATCAATTTGCGCACCAAAAGGCCGGTCATCGCCAACAAAATGGGCGGATTTTCCGGCAGTGCCATTTTCCCGGTGGCGGTGAGAATGGTGTATCAGGTTTCGCAGGCGGTCGGCATTCCCGTGGTAGGCATGGGCGGCGTGAGCACGGCCGAGGACGTGATTGAAATGATGCTTGCGGGCGCAACCGCCGTGGAGGTGGGTGCCGCAAACCTGGTGAATCCGTTTGCTGCAAAGGAGATTGTCGAGTCCTTGCCTGCGGCAATGGAAAAATATAAAATTCAAAGCTTGGAAGAAATTATCGGAGGTGCACATGGGTAAGGATGTCATCGTCGCTTGCGATTTTGCAAGCGCAGAGGAGGTATTTTCCTTTTTGGACCGATTCACGGAGGAAAAGCCTTATGTGAAAATCGGTATGGAGCTGTTTTACGGTGCAGGTCCCGAAATCGTTCGTGAAATCAAAAAGAGAGGGCATCGCATCTTCTTGGATTTGAAGCTGCATGATATTCCCAACACCGTAAAGAAGACGATGAAGGTGCTGTCCGCCTTGGACGTGGACATGTGCAATCTCCATGCCGGCGGTACCGTTGCGATGATGGAGGCCGCCATTGAGGGCTTGACGCGCGCGGACGGAACCAGACCGCTGTTGATTGCCGTTACACAGCTTACCTCCACCGACCAGGAGCGCATGGAGCGCGATTTGCTCATCCGTGAGCCGCTGGAGCGTGTGGTAATGCACTATGCGCAAAACGCAAAGCTTGCCGGCTTGGACGGCGTTGTTTGCTCGCCTCTGGAAGCCAGAAAGGTACACGACGCTTGCGGAAGCTCGTTTTTAACGGTTACCCCCGGTGTGCGCTTTGCGGACGGAGATGTGGGAGACCAAAAGCGCATCGCAACGCCTGCAAGAGCAAAGGAGCTCGGCTCGGATTACATTGTGGTGGGACGTCCCATTACCGCCGCTGCCGACCCCGTTGCCGCATACCGTCGCTGTGTGAAAGAATTTGTGGATTGAAAAGAGAGGAGAAACAGAAAAATGACTCAAATTGAAACCTTGATTGCAAAGGATTTGCTGTCCATTCGCGCGGTGTTCTTCCGCCCCGACGAGCCCTTTACGTGGGCAAGCGGAATCAAGAGCCCCGTTTACTGTGACAATCGCCTGACCCTGACCGCTCCCGCGGTTCGCAACGACGTGGAAAATGCATTGGCGGAGACCGTTCGACGGGAGTACCCGGAGGCCGAGGTTCTGATGGGTACCTCCACCGCGGGCATTGCGCATGCGGCAATCACCGCACATCTTTTGGATTTGCCCATGGGTTACGTGCGCTCGGGCGCCAAGGACCACGGCAGAGGAAACCGCATTGAAGGAAAGCTGGAAAAAGGACAGAAGGTGGTCGTTGTGGAGGACCTGATTTCCACGGGCGGCAGTGTGCTGGAGGTGGTCAATGTGCTGCGTGAGGCCGGCGCCGAGGTGCTGGGCATTGTCAGCATTTTCACCTACGGAATGAAAAAGGGCCTGGAGCGCCTTGCGGATGCACAGGTGCGCAACGTCAGCCTGACCAACTTTGATTGCATTGCGAAAATCGCCGCAGAGGAAAACTACATTAAGCCCGAGGATGTTCGCCGCCTGCTCTCCTTCCGCGACAATCCTTCCGACGAGTCTTGGATGAACGGAGGCCGGCAATGAGACATTTGATTGATATTTTGGATTTTTCCGTGGACGAGGTGGAGCAGCTGCTTTCCACCGCCATGTCGATTATCGAGCATCCCGAGGACTATCGCGAAAAATGCCGCTACAAGAAGCTGGCAACGCTGTTCTTTGAGCCTTCCACCCGCACGCGCCTGTCCTTTGAGGCGGCAATGATGGAGCTGGGCGGCAAGGTGTTGGGATTTTCCTCGGCATCCTCCAGCTCTGCCTCCAAGGGAGAGACTGTGGGGGATACGGTTGCCATGGTTTCGTGCTATGCCGACATCATCGCCATGCGTCATCCCAAGGAGGGGGCTCCGTACGTGGCCTCCAAAAAGTCTTCCGTTCCGATTATCAATGCGGGCGACGGCGGCCACTTCCATCCGACGCAGACGCTTGCGGACCTGTTGACCATTCGCCGCGAGAAGGGCAGATTGAACAATTTGACCATCGGACTGTGCGGAGACCTGAAATTCGGACGCACCGTTCACTCTTTGATTGCGGCAATGTCGCGTTACACCGGCATCAAGTTCATTTTGATTGCACCGCAGGAGCTGAAGCTGCCCGACTACATCAAGGACGAATATTTTACGAAAAACGGCCTGTGCTATGAGGAAATTGACTCCTTGGATGATGCAATGCCGCAGTTGGACGTGCTGTACATGACGCGCGTGCAGCAGGAGCGGTTTGCCGATGCCTTTGAGTACGAAAGACTCAAGGACCTGTACATTCTGACGCCCGAAAAGCTGGTGAACGCCAAGAAGGATATGATTATTTTGCATCCGCTGCCCAGAGTCAACGAAATTTCCGTGGACGTGGATGAGGACAGCCGCGCGGCATATTTCCGTCAGGCAAGAAACGCGAAGTATGTTCGCATGGCATTGATTCTCAAGCTGTTGGAGGAGGCCGAGCAACCGAATGCGGAGAAGCAGGAGGAGCCGGTGATTTTGACCAAAACGCACCTGTGCAAGAATCCGCACTGCATCACCTCGGTGGAGCAGGCCCTGCGCCCGGCATTCCGTCCGGTGGATGCGGAGCACAACATTTACCGTTGCGCATACTGTGACGCAAAAACGGTGTTGAGTGACGACGCAAAGAGAGATTGAACGAAATGGAAGTCAAGACAAACAAGCCCAAGGCGCAAATCATGGACGCTCCTGCCATGAACAGGACGCTGATTCGCCTTTCCCATGAAATTATTGAAAAAAATAAGGGTGCGGAGAATGTGGTGTTTGTCGGCATTATTCGACGCGGTGTGTTCATTGCCAACCGTTTGGCACAGCACATCGAGCGGTTTGAGGGAGCAACGGTTCCGGTGGGCTCCTTGGACATTCGTTTTCACCGCGACGACATCGGCGAACGTCCTGCCATCGCGGCGACGCCCATCATCAGCAAAACGGAGCTGCCCTTTGAAATCACGGGCAAAACCGTTGTGCTGGTGGACGATGTCATTTACACGGGGCGTACCATCCGTGCGGCGTTTGACGCGCTGTTTGAGCGCGGCCGTCCCGCCGAGATTCAGCTTGCCGTGCTCATTGACCGCGGACTGCGCGAGCTGCCCATCCGTCCCGACTTTACGGGGAAAAACATTCCCACATCGCACCGTGAGCGTGTTGCGGTCAATGTCACCGAGTCCGACGGGGAGGATTCCGTGTACATTTTGGACGTGTAATTGCAGTGTCGCTTTGCCGGAAGCTTTTCGGCTCTCCGTAACGAAAATCCGAATTCGGCAGTGCCCGGGTGTTTGTAAATTTCAAAAAGCAAAGAACCGCTTGTCCCGTGAGACGAGCGGTTTTTTTGACATTTTGACGAATATTTTGTACACGTCAGATGAAAACGAACGAGAAAACGATGCTGTCGATTGTGCATATTTTCGTTTTTTTTGTGCATTTTCACAAAATTCAGAAAGTGTGCTTGACACGTGTTGAAAAATATGGTATCGTAATGATGGGACGGAGGCGCGGTACGGTGTGAAAGTTCTGCGCCGCATGGGTTCCGAAATAATCAATTTCCGAGAGGAGGACTTTACCGAAATGAAAAAAGGATTTGTTGTTTGTTTGTCCATCATTTTGGCGGCGGTGATGGGGGTGTTTGGCGGGTGGCTGACCTTCCCGCTGTTGTTCCCGGAAGAGCCTCCCGCAGCTTCCGACGGAACAGGCACTCCCGCCGCGTCGCTTGCCGACACGCCGGAGAAAAACGATGTATTTACGGGTGTATTGCTTTCGAACATTTCTTCCGTTCGATATGATCGCGCGGGTATTCACAAGGACGAGGCATCGCTGTATCTCAAAAACAGTCGGGATGCGGAGAACGTTTTGATTGCCCTGAAGCAAATGGAACTGTACTTGGAAAGCGATACCGTTGCGCCGGTGGAGCAACCCGACACCGCCTCGCTGTGGTATGGCGGATGGTCGCTGACCTTCTACACGAAAAACGGTGAAACTTATTCGCTCTCTTACGGTGGCAGTAATATTCGCCTGTCGCAAACCGTCAACGGCTATGTGCACCAAAAGACCTACCGAGTCATTTCAAATGCTGACCTTTCCGGAGCGGTCGAGCAAACCTTTGGCTTGAACGTTTGATTTTCGGAGCGCTCAAATTTGTGGGGCTGTCGCTTTCGCGGCAGCCCCATTGTTAAATCTATTTACGTTCAATCCATTGAGTACATGCGGTACAGCTCGCTGTAAAGCCCTTTTTGTACCAACAGCTGTGCGTGCGTGCCCGATTCGACAATGCCGTCCTCGGTCAGCACCAAAATGCGGTCGGCGTTGCGTACGGTGGTCAGGCGGTGGGCAATGGTGAAGGTGGTGCGCCCCACGGAGAGCTTCTCTAAGGATTGCTGCACCAAGCGCTCGCTTTCGTTGTCCAAGGCGCTTGTCGCCTCGTCCAAAATCAGAATGGGCGGGTTCTTCAAAAAGATGCGTGCAATGGAAATGCGCTGTTTTTGTCCGCCCGAAAGCTTTACGCCGCGCTCGCCCACATAGGTGTCGTACCCTTCGGGAAGTTGAGTGATGAACTCATGCGCGCCCGCAAGCTTGGCGGCTTGCTCGATTTCCTCTTGCGTTGCATTCTGCTTGCCGTAGGCGATGTTCTCGCGCACACTGCCCGAAAACAGGTAAACATCCTGTGCCACCACGCCGATGTGCTCGCGCAGGGATTTTAAGGTGACCTCGCGAATGTTGACTCCGTCGATGAGAATTTCCCCGGAGGAAGTATCGTAAAAGCGGGGAATGAGCGAACACAGGGTGCTCTTACCGCCGCCCGAAGGTCCCACCAAGGCAATGTTCTCGCCTGCGCGAACGTCCAACTCCAGGTTGGTCAGCACGTTCTTGCCCTCGGCCTCGTAGTGGAAGGAAACGTTTTGAAAGTGAATGTTGCCCACCACGTTTTGCAAGGGCTTTGCGTCTGGACTGTCGGTGATGTCGGGCTCGGTGTCCATAATTTCGGTAAAGCGTTCAATGCCCGACATGCCTATTTGAAATTGCTCGCTGAACTCCACAATCCGTCGGATGGAGGTGAGCAGTGTGGAAACAAACATCAGGTATGCGATGTAATCGGCGGGGGAAATCATTCCGTGCAGCATAAAGAATGCGCCCGCTACCACCACGATGATGTACATGATGCCGTCAAACAGGCGGGTGGAGGATTGGAATCCGCCCATGATGCGGTAACGAACGGTTTTGATGTTCAAAAAGTCGCGGTTTCCGCGGTCGAATTTCTCCTGTTCGGTCTCTTCCCGTGCAAAGGATTTGACCACGCGGATGCCGAGGAGGCTGTCCTCAATTTGAGAGTTCAATTCTCCCATTTGCTTGCGCGATTCGCGGAAGTTGTTGCGCATCCGAATGCGAAAGTAAATCAGCACCACCAGGATGACGGGGATGATGGAGAACACAATCAGCGTCAGCGGCACGCTCATGGTGCACAGCAGGATGAAGGAGCACACAATTTTGATGCCGGCGATGAAGAATTCCTCGGGGCAGTGGTGCGCAAATTCGGTGACGTCAAACAGGTCGTTGGTGATGCGTGACATCAGGGTGCCCGTTTTGGTGTTGTCGTAATAGGAAAAAGAGAGCTTTTGCAGATGCTCAAACAAATCGTGACGCATGTCTGTCTCGATTTTGGTGCCCATGATGTGTCCCACCGAGGTCATGTAGTAGTTTGCCGCGGTGTCGATGATGCGCAACAGCACGTACAGCACGCCGCAACGGATAATCATGGCGGCGGTGAGCGTGATGGGCGTTTCGGATGCTGCTCCCGTAATTTCACGAACCAACATCGGCAGCACCAGCTCACACAAGGTGGTCAGCGCGGCGCAAAACAGGTCGAAAACCATGGTGGGCCAATATTTTTTGTAATAGGGAAGGAAGCGGCGCAACAGCTGCTTTTTCTTTTTTTGCGAAGGTTGATTCATGTTGTATGCTCCATTGTTTGGTTATTTTTGGTAAAAAAGTATATGGTCAATCGTCCAGCAGCTCCAGTGCGTCAAAGTCGGCGGAGTAAACCACCTTGGCGGCATTGGCAACCGGCACGGGAATGCGAATGTCAAAGGGCTGCGATGCGTTCGGCTTCAAGCCCTCAAGGAACCACTCGCAGCCGCCGCCCAGAATTTTGTTTTCGGCGCTGAGCAGCTGGTAGTGCACCGTCACCGAGCGCAGGGGACGGTCGTATTTGCTGAGCAATTCTCCCGTCAGGCACAGCGTTCGGTCGGCTTGGCGCTTGAGGCGCAGTCCGTCCATTTGAAAGTGCTTCATCATGGGAGTTTCCAGCTTCAAAAAGGCGGTTGCCTTTGCGGTGGCGGAAAAGCTTGCAACGGTTGCGCCGCGAATTTTTTTGGTGATGCCGTAGTGGTAAACCGTGGCGGGGTCCAAAAAATTGATGCGGTCGGCAATGGTGGTAATGGTGCCGCCTTCACTGTCCTTCAAGCAAATGTCAATGCTGATGTCGCAGGCCATGCGGTTCGGGTTCGGGTTTTCAATGTCCAAGCCCAAAAACAGGGTGTAGCTTTCGTTTTCCCGTTTGCCGAGCGTGCCGCCCAGGGAACGCACCTTCAAGGGGAGCGCCTCCGGCTCCGGCTCCTTGGTCAGGTCATCCAACAGTCGTCGGAATGTTTCGTAATACCGCCAACCGTAGGTGGAGGCGGGGTTTCGGTCGCCCATGTAGGCAAATTCCGTTAGCAGCACGGTAAATAGGCGCAGGTATTGCATGACCGCACTGACTTGCTGTGCGTCAATGCCGAGTGCCAGGCAGGTGGACCAATAGGAGGAATCCAAAAAGCCGAAATCCGCACCGTATTTCTTTTTGTACAGGGCATACGCGCCGCTTTTCTTGTTGCGAAAGGCTTCGAACATGGCCTCGTAAACAGCCGCCTCGGTGACGGAGGAAAGTGCATGGCGGCAGAAGTTTTCCGCCGCATCCGTCGGCCACTGTTGCTCCTCTGCCTCGGAGAGCAGGGCAAAGCACAGCTGCTCGTGCATATTCAAATCCGGCAGCAGGGTGCAAAGGTCCAGCTGCTTTTCCTCGTTGATGAGGAACGGTGTGGACAAAAAGTCGGCGATGTCTCTTAAAACCTCCCCGGTGCTTTTGCCGGTTGCCTGCAAAAATTCTGTTTCCATGGCGCGGTGTTCCTTTCATTTTTTGCAAAACATTGCGCTTTGCTATTGTTTTTTCACGGGAAATATTGTATAATAGTAAATTATAAAATTTGTTTACTCTCTATTATACACGATTTGCGTTCGTTTGGCAAGTGGGAAATCCCATTTTTGCGGAAGATTTGGAGGGGACAAAGTATTTTTTGGGAAAGGCGTTGAGATGATGTACCGTATTTTGGAAAAGAAAATACTGAATCCTACCGTTGTATGGATGAAAATTCATGCTCCGGCCGTTGCGAAAAAAGCAGAGCCGGGACAGTTTATTATTTTGCGCACCGATGAAAACGGAGAGCGCATTCCGCTGACCGTTGCCGACTACGACCGCGAAGCGGGGAGCGTCACCGTGATCTTTCAGTTAGTGGGTGCCGGCACGCAAAAGCTCGGTCATATGAAGGAAGGGGAGTGCCTGCGGGATTTTGTCGGCCCGCTGGGACGCAAAACCGAAACCGACGGGTTGCACAAGGTGGCGGTTGTCGGCGGCGGCGTCGGATGCGCTATCGCCTACCCCGTTGCGAAAAAGCTGCACGAGCTCGGCGTCGAAGTACATACCGTGGCAGGCTTCCGCAATCGGGAGCTGGTGATTTTGGAGGAGGAATTCTCCGCGGTTTCCGACCGCTTTTTGAAAATGTCGGACGACGGCAGCTGGGGGGAGAAGGGACTTGTCACCGGTGCGCTGCGCAGTTTGCTCGAAAGCGGTGAGCGTTACGACCGTGTCATTGTCATCGGTCCGTTGCCCATGATGAAATTCGTTTGCCTTTTGACAAAGGAATTTGACGTTCCCACCGTGGTCTCCATGAACCCCATTATGATTGACGGAACGGGAATGTGCGGCGGTTGCCGTTTGACCGTCGGCGGCAAAACCAAGTTTGCCTGCGTGGACGGTCCGGAATTTGACGGACATCAGGTCGATTTTGACGAGGCCATTGCACGCTCGTCGATGTACCGTACCTTCGAGCGTCATGCCTATGAAGAGGCGTGCAATCTTTTGAATCGGGAGGTGGAATAACATGCCGAACATGGAGCCGAAAAAAACGCCGATGCCCTCGCAGGAGGCCGCAATTCGAAAAAACAATTTTGACGAGGTTGCATTGGGCTATACGGCACAAATGGCAAAGGAGGAGGCCGAACGCTGTCTCAACTGCAAAAACAGACCTTGCGTCAGCGGTTGCCCGGTTGGAATTGCAATTCCGAATTTTATCGCGCAGATTCGGGAGGGAGATTTTGAGGGGGCCTATCGCACGATTTCTCTGTCCAGTTCTCTCCCTGCCGTATGCGGTCGTGTTTGCCCGCAAGAGTCTCAGTGTGAGGGCAAATGCGTTCGCGGGTTGAAGGGGGAGCCGGTGGGCATCGGAAGGCTGGAGCGGTTTGTTGCCGACGAGCACCACCGTACCCATGCAAATGAGGCACCCGCCGTTCCCACGCCCAACGGACATCGGGTTGCCGTGGTGGGCTCGGGACCTTCCGGATTGAGCTGTGCGGGAGAGCTTGCGAAAAACGGATACGAGGTCACGGTTTTTGAGGCGTTGCACGTGGCAGGCGGCGTCTTGATGTACGGCATTCCGGAGTTCCGTTTGCCGAAGAGCGTTGTGCAGCGTGAGGTTGACACGCTTCGGAAGCTGGGGGTCACGTTTGCAACCAACACCGTGGTCGGTCGCACCGTCACGCTGGAGGAGCTGATGCGTGAGGAAGGCTTTGAGGCCGTGTTCATCGGCTCCGGTGCGGGGCTTCCGCGCTTTATGGGCATTCCCGGTGAAAATTTGAAGGGGGTATATTCCGCCAATGAATTTCTGACGCGCATCAATTTGATGAAGGCATATTTACCCGACAGCGCCACTCCGATTCAGCATGCCGAAAAGGTGGTTGTGGTGGGCGGCGGCAACGTTGCCATGGACGCGGCGCGCAGTGCACTGCGCTTGGGCGCCCGTGAGGTTTCCGTTGTGTACCGTCGCTCCCTGGAGGAGCTGCCTGCTCGGAAGGAGGAGGTTGCACATGCGATGGAGGAGGGCATTCAATTCCGTTTGCTCAACAATCCCGTCGCGGTGTTGGGGGACGGTGACGGCGCTGTGTGCGGCATTCGTTGTGTTCGAATGGAGCTCGGTGAGCCGGACGAAGGCGGTCGGCGCTCTCCGATTGAGGTAAAGGGCTCCGAGTTTGAGATGGAGTGCGACTGTGTGATTATTTCCATCGGTACCTCGCCCAATCCGCTGATGAAGGATACCACCGCGGGCTTGGAGGTAAACCGTCGCGGCGGAATTGTCGTTGCGGAGGAAACGGGCAAAACCTCGTTGGAGCACGTTTACGCGGGCGGTGATGCCGTAACCGGTGCGGCAACCGTGATTCTTGCCATGGGTGCCGGCAAAGCGGCGGCAAAAGCCATCGATGCGGAATTGCGCTCATAATCACTGTTGAACAGTATTGCGGACGAGGGACCGATTGGCGGAAACGTCTTGAACGATTTTTGTGGGGAAACTTCTTGCGGGAGGTTTCCCCCACATTTTTTCAAGAGCCTTTCAATCGGGGAGGATGAGGCGGCTGTGGGAACTTGTGCGCCTTATCCGCCGGTGCTCCCGCGCCCGTTTGGTGCTCACCGCTCCAAACGTGCCGACGGCGAAAGGACTTTGTTGCACTTTGCCGCGTGCAAAACGATAATTTTTTAGCAAACTAAAATATTTTTGCGTGCAGACAGTTGACAAGATACGATTTTTGTAATATAATAAATTGCAAATATGAGGCAAAAAAGCAATTTATTTCATTGGTTTTGGTTTTTTATGAATGAAAGCCTTTGTAAGGTTGCAAAAAACCTCGAATGAAGGAGGAAAAACCAAAATGGAAATTCAGAACGAATATTTGAAAAAGGTCATCGAAGACGTGATTCGCAGAAACCCCGGCGAGCCCGAGTTTCACCAAACCGTAACAGAGGTGTTGGCATCCATTGAGCCTGTTGTGGAGCAGAATCCCGAACTGCAGGAAAAGGGAATCATCGAAATGATGGTGGAGCCGGAGCGCATCATCAAGTTCCGCGTTCCGTGGGTGGATGACAACGGCAAGGTGCAGGTCAACCGCGGTTTCCGTGTACAGTTTAACAGTGCAATCGGTCCTTACAAGGGCGGCTTGCGCTTCCATCCCTCCGTTTACGAGGGCATTATCAAGTTCTTGGGCTTTGAGCAAACCTTTAAGAACTCTCTCACAGGTCTCCCCATGGGCGGCGGAAAGGGCGGCTCCGACTTTGACCCCAAGGGCAAGTCCGATGCCGAGGTG
>CAZWXE010000046.1:0-12535 GCA_964638045.1 uncultured Ruminococcus sp.
TAGAAGGCTCCCTTGTGTAAAGGGAGCTGTCACCGAAGGTGACTGAGGGATTGTCGCAAACAGAGGGGCCGGCGCTTCCGCGTGGCGTTGTAAGTCGGCTTGGACGGATTGTAAAAACATCCGTCAATCGCCCCGCCGTGCACCGCGTGCTTTCCCGCCCGAGCTCCCGCACGGTGCTCCGCACCTTTCGATTCTCGCTGACGCTCGAATTTCGACTCAGAATGACACGGGCGGGACCGCATTTTTGTGTCACCCTGAGCGAAGGGCGTAGCCCGCAGTCGGGAGTCTACTGCCGTTTTTCACCCGCCTTTTGTGTGGGGGCGGGATTTACAATTCATCCGCACATAGTTTTTCTTTGCAGATACTTTACAAAAAAAGAAAACCGTGGTACAATAAGGCATCGCAAAAAGGAGGTTTTTTCATGAAAAACAAATCGCTGCTTCGCCGTGTGCTCGTCTCCGCCATTGTGGGGAGCTTGCTGACCGGTGTCGGCTACTACGTTGCTCTGCCTGCCCTGAACGTGCACAGCAAGAGCTTTTGGATTTTTTTGCTGTTTGTTATTGCATTTTATACCGTTCCCGTGCTCATTCTTTCCATACGCGAAAAGGAGCGCAGTCACTTTCAATCGAGCGGCAAAAACGGCGCCGCACAGTTCACCGTTAACGCGGAGACGGTGAAACCGTGGAGAATTCCGCTGTTGCTTGCGGCTGTCCCCCTGTCGGTTGTGCTGGTTGGAAGCGTCCTTTCCGCACCCATGTTCAACGCCTCTTCCTACGCAAACGTCATCTCCGTCACCGAGGCGGTGTTTGAAGAGGATATGCTTGAAAGCAACGAGGTGACCAACATCGCATTGATGGACAGTGCCTCTGCCGAGCTGCTTGGAAAAAATACGCTGGGCAAGCTTTCGGACCGTGTTTCGCAATATGAAATCGCTTCCCGCTATTCGCAAATCAACTTTCAAAACGCGCCCAAAAAGGTGGCAAACTTAGAGTATGCCGACTTTTTCAAATGGCTCAACAACCGTGAAAACGGCATTCCCGGCTATGTCATGGTGGACCCCGTCAATCCCAAGCTGAACGCCGCCGAATACATTGAGCTTGCCGAGCCGTTGCGCTACGTGCAGTCCGGATTTTTCGGCGACAACCTGATGCGCAAGCTGCGCATGGATTATCCCACCAAAATTTTCGACTATGTCAGCTTTGAAATCGATGAGGACGGTACCCCTTTCTACATTGTTTCCTGTCTCACTGCAAGAACCATGCTGTTCGGCGCTATGGACGTCAATGAGGTCATCATTTTGAACCCCTGCACGGGAGAAAGTCGGCTGTACGATGTTGCGGAAACGCCTTCGTGGGTAGACACGGTGTATTCGGGAGACCTTGCCGCGCAAAAGTACAATTGGTACGGCATGCTGTCCGGCGGCTACATCAATTCCGTCATCGGCAACGTCGGCTGCAAGCAAACCACCGACGATTACGGATACATTACCATCGAGGACGATGTCTGGTACTTCACGGGTGTTACCTCCGTCACAGCGGACGAGTCCAACATCGGTTTTATTCTGAGCAATGCGAGAACCGGCGCCTACAAATATTATTCGGTCATCGGTGCCGAGGAGTATTCCGCAATGGAGGCGGCGCAGGGACAGGTGCAGCACATGCGCTACACCGCGTCCTTCCCGTCCTTGGTCAATATTCAGGGAGAGGCCTCCTACATCATGGTTCTCAAGGACAACAGCGGATACGTCAAGCAGTTCGCGTTGGTCAACGTGGAAAACGTCAACATCGTTGCCACGGGAGACACGCAAGCCGATGCCATTCGCGCGTATAAGGAGCTTTTGCAGGCAAATGGCCTGACCGCCGCGCCCGAGACGCCGAAGGAGGAGGCTTTCACCGCCGAATTCACTGTGTCGGCGCTCCGCGATGTGGTAACCGACGGGCAAACCGTGGTTTACCTTACCGGGGATGACGGCAACCTGTACAAGTGTGCGGTGGCCGAAAACGAAAGCATTTTGCTGTTTGACATCGGGCAGCGTGTTTCCGTGCGATATACCGTAACCTCCGTTCCCGGTATTCGCGCCATTCAAAGCATTGAAACGGCACCGTAAGGTAAAACCGTAAAATCGGCAACAGTCATTCCAATATTTATTATTACTGCAAATCGAAAAAGGAGTTTCACATGTGGCAAACAAAACTTTGTCTTGCAACCAGCCCGTCTCTTGAGTTGAGCAACGAGAGCCAGCTGGAGCTGTTCCGCCGTCACGGTTTTGACGGCTTTTTCACGGACTATGAAAGCGATGAAAACATTGCCCTCTGCCGCAAAAAGGCAGAGGAGCTGGGGCTGCTGTTCCAATCGGTTCATGCTCCGTTCTCCAAAACCGCCCTGATTTGGGAAGGCAGTGACGAGGAGGCGCAAAAGGGCATTCAACCGCTACTGTCCTGCCTGCGCGCTTGCGCGGACAATCACGTATCGCTGATGGTGGCGCACGCATACATCGGATTTGTCAACCATACGCCGACGCAACAAGGCATTGAACGCTTCGGGCAGGTGGTGCGCGAGGCGGAACGTCTGGGTGTTCGCATCGCCTTTGAAAACACCGAGGGAGAAGAATATCTCGCTGCCTTGATGAATGCGTTTTCCGGAGAAAAGCATGTGGGCTTTTGTTGGGACACGGGACACGAGGAATGCTACAACCGTGGCAAATCCATGATGTCCCTGTACGGCAACCGCATCATGGGCACGCACATCAATGACAACCTCGGAATCAGTGATTTTTCGGGTGAAAACATTTTTTGGACGGACGATTTGCATTTGCTTCCGTTTGACGGCATTTGCGACTGGAGCCGCATTACAAGGGAGCTGGTTCAATATCGCTTCACTGAGTGCCTCACCTTTGAATTGACCGTTAAAAGCAAGCCGAACCGCTCCGAAAACGACAAATATCGGCAAATGGGTCCGGACGCGTACGTCACCGAGGCCTTCCAAAGAGCTTGCCGTCTGGCCGCCATGGTGCGGAGGGCAAAGGGCGAATAAACCGTACAAAGGAGCTTTGAGCTTTTGGAGGCTCTCAAGCAAAAAAGAGGCGCAACACCGTGCTGGTGCTGCGTCTCTTTTTTGGGTATGAAATTAACCGAATACCGCGGAGGTGGGCTCCTCGGGGAGATTCATTTTGGAGAAGAACTCCTCTGCATAGGAGTCGGCGGGGTAGGTCAGACCCGAAACGCTCAGCTTTTCGCTTCCGGAAAAGGCATAGTCGCCGATTTGAGTGACGGATGCGGGGAGCGTAACGGTTGCCAAATTGGTGCAGTTTTGGAAGGCCTGGGTGCCGATGACCTCCACGCCATCGCCGACGGTGACGGAGGTCAGTCCCGTGCAGCCGAAGAAGGCGGACTTGTCAACGGTTTTGATTCCGTTTGCAACGGTAACCGAGGTCAGTGCGGTGCAGTTCATGAATGCGGCGTAGGGAATGGTTTCCAGTGCCGTGCCTTCTACCGTGAAGGAGGTCAGAGTACCGCAACCGTAAAACGCGCCGTCGCCGATGGATGTAATTTGAGCCGGAATGGTTACCGAGGTCAGCATGGAGCAGTTTGCAAATGCAAATTTACCGATGGAGGTTACCGATTCGGGGAAGGAAACGGCATTGATTTTGGAGCTGTCCAAAAATGCGTTGTCGCCGATGGCAACCACATTGAAGCCCTTGAGCTTTGCGGGGATGGTAACCGTGTGGGCAACGTCCTTGCCCTCGTATTTGACAACGGAAACGGATTCACTGTCTACCATCTCGAAATAAAAGGTCTCATCGCCGATTTTTTCAAAGTATTCCACAACTTCGTTTTCTTTGTATTTGTTCAGGTCTTCGTCACCGTCTTTGTCGTTGGAGCAAGCGGCAAGGCTTACCAACATCAAACCTGCCAGCAAAACGGCCATCAGCTTTTTCATCATATTCGCAGTCCTCCGATTTATAAGCATAAAAAATGATTGTACTCATGATTATACAGGATAACCGACGAAAAGTCAATAGATTTTCGGGCATTGTTTGTAAATAATTTTGTAATTTTCCGTGCCGCGCACCTTTTGGCCTGTAAAACAAGCACGAAACGGGCAGATGCGCTCCCGTTGCCTCGGGACGGCGGGCAAAAGAAACTGCGACGCGATTGACATTTTCCGCGTGATGGTGTATAATGTGATTAAAAGCGGTGTGCGGCGTTTTTGACGGTTGCTCCGTGCGCCGAAACGAAGGAGGACATTCCATGCTTTCAGCAGCTTACAGCGCAGGACTTTGCGGCATTGACGGCTTCCCCGTTACCGTGGAATGCAATCAAAAAAACAAGTTGGAGGGCTTTGAACTGGTGGGGCTTCCCGACCTTGCCGTGAAGGAGGCAAAGGAGCGGGTGCGCACTGCCTGCTACAACAGCGGGTTCCCTTTTCCGTATTCCCGCATCACGGTTAATCTTGCCCCAGCCGACCGAAAAAAAGAAGGCTCCTCCTTTGACGCTGCCATTCTTACGGCCATTTTTCACTCCTCGGGCATCATTCGACGGGACATCAGTCTGGAGAAGCGGTGTATTGTGGGCGAGCTTTCGCTTTCGGGCAATTTGCGCGGTGTGCGCGGCATTCTCTGCATGTGTGTTGCGGCCAAGGAAAACGGATTTACCGAGTTCTATGCACCCGCGCAGAATGCCTCCGAGGCAGCGGCGGTGCAGGGCATCGACGTTTACGCGGTTCGCAGCATGCGGGAGCTGGTGATGCATCTCAACGGAGAGGCCCCCCTTTCGCCCTTGCGTCGGGAGAGCGGTGCTCCGGAGGCGCAGTGCGTCTACCCGTACGATTTCAGCGATGTGCGCGGGCAGGCAATGGCAAAAAGAGCCATGGAGATTGCGGCGGCAGGCGGCCATAACATTTTGCTCATCGGGCCTCCCGGTACGGGGAAATCCATGCTGGCAAAGCGGTTGCCCTCTATTCTTCCTCCCTTCAGCTTTGAGGAGGCCATTGAGTCCACCAAGGTGCATTCGGTGGCGGGAACACTGCCGGAGGATGTTTCGCTGCTTGCGGTGCGTCCCTTCCGTGCGCCGCACCATACCATGAGCCCGGTCAGTCTGGTGGGCGGAGGCGTCAACCCCATGCCGGGAGAGGTTTCCCTTGCGCACAACGGCGTGCTGTTTTTGGATGAGCTTCCCGAGTTTCCCAAGCAGGTGACCGATGCTCTTCGGCAACCGCTGGAGGACCGCAGGGTGACCATCACCCGTGCCAACGGACGGGTGACCTTTCCCTGCTCGTTTATGCTGGTTGGTGCCATGAACCCCTGCCGATGCGGATATTTCGGGCATCCGACCAAGCCCTGCACCTGCCGCCCGGATGACATCAAGCGGTACATCTCCCGCATCAGCGGCCCCATGCTGGACCGCATTGACATTCAAATCGAAATGCCGGCGCTTTCCTATGACGAGATTTCCGCGCCGGATTCCGCTGCCGAAAGCTCGGAGACCATTCGCCGACGCGTCACGGAGGCAAGGCACTTTGCGCAGGAGCGTATGCGACGGTGCGCCCCCGAAAGAGCGCCCGTGCATTGCAATGCTCAGCTGGATGCAGCGGGAATTCACGCCTTTTGCAAGCCGGATGAGGGCGCCTCGGCGCTGTTGAAGGCGGCTTATGACCGAATGGGACTCAGCGCAAGAGGCTACGACCGCATTCTTCGCGTGGCGCGCACCATAGCGGACCTGGCGCAAAGCGACCTGATTGAAGCGACGCATGTTGCCGAGGCCATTCAGCTGCGCAGCCTGGACCGCAAGTATTGGGGATGAGTCGGCCCCTCGGCTCTGTCCCCCGACCTGAAAAATCAAATCAAAAAGGACCTGTTATGCATCTGAAGAAATACATCGGAACACGCGATTTTTACCGCACGCTGCTGTCGGTTTCCGTTCCGATTATCATCCAAAACGCAATTACCAATTTTATCTCCCTGTTGGACAATGTGATGGTGGGGCAAATCGGCACCGAGCAGATGTCGGGTGTTTCCATTGTCAACCAGCTGTTGTTTGTGTTCAACCTGTGCATTTTCGGCGCGCTTTCGGGCGCGGGACTGTTCGGTGCGCAGTTTGCCGGAAAAAACGACGAGGAGGGCGTTCGCCATGCCTTTCGCTTTAAGCTGTACAGCTCCCTGCTGCTGTTGTGCGGCGCGATGGCGCTGTTCCTCGCTGCGGGTACCCCTCTGATTCGGTTGTATCTTCACGAGGGCGGCGAAACGGGAGATTTGGAACAGACGCTGCGCTTTGCACAGGAATATCTCGCAATTTCACTTGTCGGCTTACTTCCCTATACCGTGACGCAGGTGTACGCCAGCACGTTGCGGGAAATCAAGCACACCGTCCCGCCCATGACGGCGGGCATTATCGGCGTGGGGGTCAATTTGGGACTGAACTACCTGCTCATTTTCGGAAAGCTCGGCTTCCCCGCGTTGGGCGTGGAGGGTGCGGCCATCGCCACGGTCATTTCCCGCTACGTCGAATGTGCCATTGTGATTGCATGGACGCATTTGCACACGCGGCAATGTCCGTTTATTCGCTCCGCGTACCGCAGCATGCGCGTTCCCATTCCGTTGGTGAAAAAGATTCTTCGGACGGGTACCCCGTTGCTGCTGAACGAAACCGTTTGGGCGGCGGGACAGGCAATGTTGCTGCAATGCTACTCCTATCGGGGCATTGCCGTGGTTTCGGCAATGAACATTTCCAATACGGTGTTCAACACCTTCTCCGTGCTGTTTTTATCCATCGGCACCTCCATCTCCATTCTGCTGGGGCATCGGTTGGGTGCGGGAGAACGGGAAGAGGCGCGGGCGGATTCGCATCGCCTGCTGGCGTTTTCATTTTGCATGGGGCTTTGTGCCATGCTCCTCATCGGAGCGGTGGCCTCCTTCTTCCCGCAAATTTACAACACCACCGACGAGGTGCGCGCGCTTGCCACAAGGTTTACCCTGGTTCTGGCACTGGTTTCGCCGATTCAGTCTTTGACAAATGCATCCTATTTTACCCTGCGCTCGGGCGGCAAAACAAAGCTGACCTTTTTGTTTGATTCGGTGTACGTGTGGAGCGTCAATGTGACGCTTGCGTTTGTGCTGTCGCGTTTTACGACGCTTTCCCCCGTGGCGGTATACGCCGTTTGCCAATGGATTGACATTACCAAGGCCACCATCGGCATGATTTTGGTCAACAAGGGCATTTGGCTGCACGATATTACTGTTTGAGCGGACAAAAGCACATCTTACCGTCCGCCCAAGGAAGAACAAAGGGCATCGACCGAGATGCCGCATGCTTCCGACAAACTCTCTCTTAAAAAACAGCAGTTTTTCAAATAGTACAAATTCGTTAGCCACTTTTTCTTTGAAGCCAAGGGCGCAAAGAAAAAGTTCGCAAAAAGCAACGCCGAAAAGGGAATTTCGCCGCCTGCGGGCGGCGAGGAGGGCTTCGCGCCCTCCACTGCGCAAGCTTTTGAAAAAGCTTGACCAAAACCTTTTCATCATTTTGACAGTGCCGGCACCTTTGTCAGCAAGCTGAGGGAGTTGACCGAGATGCCGGAAAATTTTTTCGCAATTGCTCGAACTTCAAAACGAAACAGGAGGATTTTTTTCGATGACCTCTCTTCTTATTCGGCTGTTTGTCCGCGACTATCGCAACACCGCCTCCCCTGCTGTTCGCCGCGGCTACGGAACCGTGGTCAGTGTTACGGGAACGGTGTTGAACTTTTTTCTGTTTGCCGCAAAATTTTTGGTTGGCACCGCCACGGGCTCGGTTTCCGTTGTTGCCGACGCGGTGAACAACCTTTCGGATGCGGGCTCCCAGGTGATTTCCTTTATTTCCTTCCGCATCTCCGCAAAGCCGGCCGACCGCGCACATCCCTTCGGCCACGGAAGAATCGAATACATCGCCTCCATGGTGGTTTCTCTTTTGATTCTTTTCATCGGTGCGGAGCTGCTGAAGGAATCGGTTTTGCACATCATCACCCCGGAGCCGCCCAAGCATACGCCGGCGGCGTTGGCGGTGTTGCTGCTTTCGGTGCTGGTGAAGTTATGGCTTGCCTACTTCAACAGGACGGTGGCAAAGCGCATTGATTCCTCCGTGATGCGCGCCACTGCCGCAGACAGCCTTTCGGACGCACTTTCCACCTCCGCGGTGCTGGTCTCCGCAACGGTTCTTTTGTGCTTCCCGCAATGCAAGCTCAATCTGGACGCATATATGGGTGTAATTGTGGCAATCATGATTTTGCTCGCCGGACTGAAAATTCTGAACGAGGCCAAAAATGCGATTCTCGGAGAAGCGCCGCCCGACGAGGTTATCCGACAAATCCATTCGGTGGTGGAGAACTATCCCGAGGCATTGGGAATTCATGACCTTACGGTGCACAACTACGGCCCCGGACATGTCGTTGCCGCACTGCACATCGAGGTGGACGGCAAGGCGGATGTTTTTGTGACACATGACGTTATCGACCGCATCGAGCAAACGCTTCGCCGAGAGCACGGCATTGAAGCAACCATCCACATGGACCCGATTGTTACCGATGACAAAACGGTTTTTGCCCTGCGCGAGGAGGTGCTTGCCTGTGCGCGTGCGGTGGACGAACGGCTTTGCATTCACGATTTTCGCCTGGTGGCGGGGGTTACGCATTCCAATTTGATATTCGATGTGAGCGTTCCCTTTGAGGTCAAAATTACCGACGGAGAGCTGAAGGAGCTCCTTTCGGACCGAATCAGTCGGCTGCATCCGGATTATTTTTCCGTAATTACCGTGGATCGCGTTTGATTTTTTCACGGCGTTTCGGAAAAAATAATTTTTTTGCGAAAAACTATTGCATTTATCGTCCGGATGTGGTATACTTTTCTCACAAACATATGGTTTTTAAAGACCGCAAGATGCGGTTTTGAAAACCGGAAAGGTGGTTCCAATGGCAACCTATAAAGGAAATTATAAGAATTATCCTACAATCGTATATGACAATTTGAAACAAATGTACCATGCAAGCGCCGAGAAATACGGCGAGAAGGAGCTGTTCCGTCAAAAGGAGAACGGTGAGTACCGTTCCTACTCCTTCAACCGTTATTGCTCGGATGTAGACGCTTTGGGCACCGAGCTTTGCGCAAGAGGCCTGAAGGGCAAGCGCGTCATCGTCTCCGGTGAAAACTGCTACCAATGGGCGGTTTCCTACATGGCGGTGATTTGCGGCGTCGGCGTTGTGGTTCCCGTAGACAAGGAAATCCCTGCGGAGGAAATTGCCAATATCGCAACGGTATCGGAGGCAAGCGCAATTATTTACTCCTCCAAAATCGCCAAGAAGGTGCAAGACATCAACCCCTCGGTGGAGCGCATTTGCTTTGATGAGCTTCCCAAGCTGTTGGAAAGCGGCAACGCACGCATTCGCGCAGGCGAGCGCACGTTCCTGGATGCCGTGATTGACGCAAACGTTATGAGCGCGCTCATCTTTACTTCGGGCACCACGGGTGTTTCCAAGGGCGTGATGCTTTCCCACCGCAACATCTGCTTTAATCTGAGCGAAATGTGCCAGATGTGTCACATTACCGACAAGGACATTTTCCTGTCCGTGCTTCCCATGCACCACGTTTACGAGTGCACCTGCGGCTTCATCTGCCCCATTTACCTCGGCGCTACCGTGGTGTTCTCCGAGGGCTTGCGCTACATTACCCGTAACATGCAGGAGGCACACCCCACCATCATGCTTTGCGTGCCGCTGCTGGTGGAAACGATGTACCGTAAAATTTGGGCAAACATCCGCAAGCAAGGGATGGAGAAGAAGGTTCGTGCTGCCATTAAGATGACCAACGCCATTCCCAACACCAAACTGCGCGTTGCCGCAAAGTTCAAGGCGTTTGCAAAGATTCACGAATCCTTCGGCGGTCAGTTGAAGGTTATGGTTTCGGGAGGCGCGGCTGCGGACCCCGAGGTTTTGGCGGGACTGCGTGATTTCGGTATTTTGCCGATTCAGGGCTACGGTTTGTCCGAGTGTGCGCCGATTGCCGCATTGAACCGCGACAAGTTTTACAAAGACGAATCTGCGGGACTTGCCACCCCGAACTGTCTGTTGGACATTTACGATGTTCAGGACGACGGCACCGGAGAAATTCGCTACAAGGGCGACAACGTGATGCTGGGATACTACAACATGCCCGAGTTGACGGCAGAGGTTATTCGCGACGGCTGGTTCTATACCGGTGACCTCGGCTACATGGATAAGGACGGGTTCTTGGTGATTACGGGCCGCAAAAAGAACGTCATCGTGACGTCCAACGGCAAGAATATTTTCCCCGAGGAGCTGGAAACCTATCTCGGCAGAAATCCCTTTGTCAATGAATCGGTTGTGGTCGGCTATATCAATCCCAAAAAGAAGGATTATGACATTGTTGCCATCATTCGCCCCGACTACGAGCACTTTGAGGAGGTTTACGGCAAAAAGTACACCGCCGAGCAGGTGGATGCGGAAATGAAGAAGGCCGTGTCCGAGGTTAACGGCGTGGTGCAGTCCTACAAGCGCATTGAAACCTTTGTGCTCCGCGAGGAGGAGTTCCCCAAGAACACCTCCAAAAAGATTAAGCGCGCGGGCATTGCGGATTCCGCTTATGACGCTTACAAGGCAAAAATCGGCGACTGATTTTGAAATGCATACGGAAAGGGACAGAGAACGTCAAAATTCTCTGTCCCTTCCGTTTGAATTTTTTTGAGGCTTACGACCTTATTGCAGCTTCATTTCGTCGAGGATTCCCAAATCCCAGCACAGGCGGGAAACCACGTATTTGTCACGCAAATCCTTGGTTGCGGCAAAAATGACGGGCAACATGCTCTCATCCTGGCCAAGCTCTGCGGCAGTGCGGGGTGCGCCGATGGTACGCAACAGCTCATCCAGCTTCTCGGCCGGGAGCAATTCCTCACGGATGATGCTTTGGATGCCGTCCCAAACCTCGATGATGCGCTCCAGACGCGCCGCGTGCTTTTCCACGCTGTACTTGCCCTCCTTTTGCTCCAAGGCAATCATGGCATCCGCCCCCTTGCCGAGCAGCTTTTTCAGGGTACCGTGCCATGCGGCAACATCAAAGCTTTTGACGTAAGCCAACGCCTTTTCGCGGTTGGGTGTTTTGTCAAGCAATTGCTCCAGCAGGCGTGCGACGTATACGGTGGAAACCGCACACTGAATGCCGTGCAATGTTACGGGAGTGCCGAACTCCAATCCGCGCATATCCCAAAGGTGGGAGAAATAATGCTCCGCGCCCGAGGCGGGACGGGAGAGGCCCGCAAAGTTCATGGCCACGCCGCCGATGACCAGCCCCTCGAACACGGCCTTCACCGCGTTCTTGTCCCGTTGCATCAGCTTGGGCGCGTTTTCCACACAGGCGTTGCGCGCCTTGCGCACCAGCTGAGCCATGTCCTCGCAGTAATATTCCCCGTTGATGAGATGGGAAATTCTCCATTCGCAGATGCTTGTGAATTTTGCCAGCATATCGCCAAGTCCCGCTTGCAGCATCGGAGCGGGAGCCTGACACAAAATATCAAGATCGCCCATGATGACATTCGGGCAAACGCTGTCGACGGACACCTTCAGGCCGTCTCTTGCCATGGAGGAGGTTGCCGAAGCGTAGCCGTCCATGGAGGGAGCGGTTCCGAAAATGACATAGGGGCGTCCGGAAATGCGACACAGGATTTTGGAAATGTCGTTGACGACACCGGAGCCGACGCCCAACACGACGTCGCAGGAGGTGTCGAAATGCAACACGGCAGAGCCTACCGCCGCTTCATCCGGCTCGGGCATGTCGTAGGGCAAAACGTGAAGCAGGTACGCAAAGCCCGCCTGCTTTAAGATGTTGCAGGCCTGCTCGCCGGCAACGCGGTAGGTGGTGCGGTCGCAAAGGACATAAGCCTTTTTACCGTAACGCCCCAGCACCTCCGGCAGGCGCTCCGCGGTGCCCTCGCCGACAATCAAATCGTCAATTGCCAACCGATGTGCACGGCCGCAGGTGCAGTGCTCGGTGGCAATGCTTTTCAAATATTCCATGGTATTCATCGTTTCCGATTCTCCTTTTTCGCAGAGAAATGTACGGCTTTATTATACCGCCCCTTGCTGCTTTTGTCAATCCCTTTCTCGGAAAAGAAATCGGGTGTAATGGGGTTCGACTGCGGGCTACGCCCCCCGCTCAGGGTGACACAAAACCGCAATCCGCCCGTGTCATTCTGAGCGAAGGAAATTCGAGTGTCAGCGAGAATCGAACGGTGCGGAGCATCGTTCGGAATCTCGAGCGGGAAAGCACGCGGTGCACGGCAGGGTGCTTGACGGATGTTTTTACAATCCCTCCGTCAAAAATCAAAGATTTTTGCCACCTCCCTTTACACAAGGGAGGCCGCTGTGTTTTAAACTTCATCCAAAATAGCACAATTTTTGCAAAGAATCAAGAAAAAGCAACCGTCGTTTTACCAAAACTATGGAACAAATTCGCCTCCCTTGTGTAAAGGGAGGTGCCGAGGAACGAGGCGGAGGGATT
>CAZWXE010000047.1:0-12506 GCA_964638045.1 uncultured Ruminococcus sp.
GCTCTCCCGCCGGGAGAGCCTAATGAAAGCAAAGCGTCTACCCAAAAGCCTCGCCCTTTGGGAGAGGTGGCGGCGCAGCCGTCGGAGAGGGCGAATGTACTCTACGCTTTTGGCAAAACAAGGGACGTTTTTCTTGATTTTTTTGCAAAAATATGATTGTTTTAGATGAAGTTTCGATTTGGGAGGCGAATGTACCCCGCGCTTTTGGCAAAACAACGATTATTTTTTCTTGATTTTTTGCAAAAATTGTGTTGTTTTAGATGAAGCTTCAACTTTAGAGAGCCTCCCTTGTGTAAAGGGTGACTCCCCGCGGTGCGGGGAGATGTCTGCGAAGCAGACAGAGGGGACGGCGCGTCCGCGTGCCAAGGAACGAGGCGGAGGGATTGTAAAACTTCCGTCAATCACCCTTGGCGATACACTCCGTTTTGCACCGTCAACACATTTGCGGACGGAAACAGATTCGGTTCACAGGTTGTGATGATGACCTGCCGACCCTCGATTTTTTCGCAGAGATACTTTCGACGTTGTTCATCCAGCTCGGAAAACACGTCGTCAAACAAAAACACCGGCTTTTCGGTACAGATTTCGGAGCTGACCTCTCCCTCCGCAAGCTTCATTGCCAGCACCAGCGAGCGTTGCTGTCCCTGGGAAGCAAAGCTGCGGGCATTCTTGCCGTTGATTTCGATTCCGATGTCATCTCGGTGAATGCCGTAAAGCGTACTGCCGACGGCAATTTCCCGCTCGTGATGCGTGCACAACAACCGAAAATAAACCTCTTTGGTTTTTTGTACATTCTCGTATTCCTCCGAAGGTTGCCCAGAGGAGCCCTCATAAACAAGCTTCGGCAGTTCTTTTCCGTCGGTCATTTCCGAAAAGCAGCTTTCCACATGCTTGGAAGCACGCAAAAGGTAACGGTAACGGTATTTTGCAATGACGGCAGCCTGCTCGGCAAGCTGCTCGGACCAAAGCTCCGCCGTTTGTATAAAAACGGAGCTGTCCTCACGCGCGGACTTGAGCAACTGATTTCTTTGCTTTAGCACTTGATTGTATCGTTGTAAGCTTTTTAAATAAACGGGATACAGCTGTGAGATGGCAATATCCAAATAAGAGCGCCGTTCCGACGGTCCGTTTTTTACCAGTGACAAATGCTCCGGACAAAACAGCACCGTCCGAAAGGAGCCGACAATGTCCGAAATTTTGGAAACCTTGTTGCGGTTGTGCTCGATGTGCCTTCGCCTGCCCGACATCATCCGAACGGTGATGTTTTGCTGTCGGCAGGAATCGGTGTAATCCAACGCAATTTCGGCACATTCCGCACCGAAACGAATCAACTCCTCTTCATGGGAGGTACGAAAGCTTTTTCCGATGGCGGCAAAGCTGACAGCCTCCAAAAGATTGGTTTTTCCCTGTGCGTTGGCACCCCTTAAAATATTGACACCGTTTTCAAACACAATGTCCGCTTCATGAACGTTGCGAAAATCCTTCAATCGGATTCGGTTACATTCCATAAAGGGTCGGTTACTCTTTCATGCGGACGGGCAAAAGCATAAACAGCTCTTTTCCGACATTATCGCCATCCGCAGGCTCGATGTTGATGCTGGTCAGCGCCGAGGTCATGGAAATGCGAACCTGCTCGGATTCTCCCGCACGAAGGCTGTCAATGAGGAATCGGTTGTTGAAGGCAATCAAAAGGTCGTCCCCTTCGTGCTCGATTTCAATTTCGTCATAGGTGCTTCCCAATGCGGAAACTGCGGAAATTTTTAACAGCCCGCCCTCGAATTGCAGCTTAACGTGAGAACGCACGCTTCCCGCCACCCGTTCCTCGGTGACCAGAGCCGCTCTTTCCAATGCGGAAATCATGCGCTCTCGGTTCACGGTGGCAAAAATGCGGTGATTATTGAGAATGATGCGCTCGTAATCGATATAAATGCCCTCAATCAAACGGGAGAAGAAAATCAGGTTGTCAAAATACAGCACCATATTTTTTCTGGTCATGTAAATGCGAACGGTTTCCCGCTCGTCGTCCTTAAGCAGCTTGAACAGCTCGATGACCGATTTTGTGGGAACGATGAATTTGAAATCCAATTCCGTTCCATCCTCGTTTTTGTTTTCGATGTCGGACTCGGCAACGCATTTGGAAAGCTTGAAGCTGTCACAGGAAACCAATTGCAATCTGTTTTCCTGTACACGGAAGAAGCATCCGTTTAAAACGGGTCTTTGGTCGTTGGATGCCATGGAGTGCATCACCTTTGCAAGCATTTCCTTTAAAACCGACTGACCGATGACAAATCCGTCCTCGGTGACCAGACGCGGAATGGCAGGATAGTCGCTGCCGGCCAAAGCATTCATTTTATGGCTGGATTTTCCGCATTCGATGCAAGCATGCAGCTCGGAGGAAACCGAAAAGCGAACAAAATCTCCTTCCATGACACGAAGTGTTTGAATAAACTTTTGTGCGTTGACAATGTAAGAGCCGGGCTCCTCTACCTGAGCCGTTACCTGTGTTCGCATTCCTTTTTCCAAATCAAAGGTGGTCAGCACACAGGTTTGGTCCTCCTTTGCTTCAATCAGGACACCTTCGATGGCGGAAAGAGTGGATTTTCCGGAAACCGCACACATCAGAGGAGTGACGGCTTCGATAATCGCTTGACGGTTGAATACAACTTTCATATAAAAAATCCTTTCGGTTTGGATGTAGAATTTAAAGCTTCGGCGCTTTTGTAAAAAAGAAAACAAAGAAACAATAAAATAAATTGTCGTAGTAACAGCAGTATAGCTTGCGGAAAATGTGGAAAACTGAAAAATGTCAGAGAATACAAAGGATTTTTTGATTTTCAGTTTCGGGAACCGGAACGGAAAAGCGGCTCAAAACGGTTGGACAAAATGTGGAAAACCCACATGCGAGCCGTCCGTGTCGCAGATTTTTGTACGGATCGGTGGAAAAATGCGGTACAACTGCTCCGACCGGAATTTTTCCACAGCCTCGATGTGTTGAAAACCGGAAAAATACACGAAAAAGGCGATTGTGAAAAGCAAAAACACGGATTTTTCCGCAAGGTGGACAAACCGGTTTTACACACGGAAAAACATTAGAAATTACAAGGGATTTTTGCATTTTTCTCCGCAGCCGTTTTTCGGAAACACGAGGGCTTTTCCATAGGTTTTCCACAGGTGTGGAAAAGGGTGTGGAAAACTCAACTCAGGATTTCCTTTTTCATCTCGTCGATTTCCATGGAGAACATGGGATTGAGTTGATAGGAGGTCATACTCTTGCTGTAAGAGTCCATAATGGTGCTGTGGTCGCGATTGAAAATTTTTGCGATGTTGGGAAAAGACATCTCGATGATTTCCCGAATGAGAAAAATGGCAACGTGTCTTGCCGCCGCAATTTCCTTGTTTCGCTTGGGACCGACCAATTCTTCTTTCTTGATTCCGTATTTGTTGTAAACCGCGGTAAAAATTTTATCCACCGTGACATTAATCGGCTCGGCTCCGCCCAGCAGCTCGGAAAGGCATTCCTTTGCCAGCTCCATGGTGATGGATTTTCCGGAAAGAAAGCTCAACGCGCCCAGCTTTTTGATGGCTCCCTCGATTTGCCGAATGTTGGAGCGCAGGTTTTCGCCCAAAAAGGTGAGCACATCGTTGGAGATGGAAACGTTTGCCTGCTCCGCCTTCTTTTTGAGAATGGCAATGCGCAATTCCAAATCCGGCGGTTGAATGTCCGCAATCAGACCCCATTCGAATCTGGTCAACAGACGCTCCTCCAACGTTTTGATTTCGTGCGGAGGTCGGTCCGAGGTTAAAATAATTTGCTTTTTTTCTTCAAACAGCGCATTGAAAGTGTGGAAGAATTCTTCCTGCGTTGCGGTTTTGCCCGCAATAAACTGGATGTCATCGATGAGAAGGACGTCGCATTTGCGGTATTTGTTGCGGAACTCCTTCATGGTGTTGTTGGCAAGGCAGGCAATCATTTGATTGGTAAAATCCTCACCTTTTGTATAAATGATTTTGATGCCGGGATTGTTTTGCTTCATGCGGTTGATGGTGGCATGCATCAGGTGTGTTTTGCCGAGACCGCTGTTTCCGTAAATGAATAAGGGGTTGTAGTTGGAGGCAGGCTCGTTTGCAACCGAAACACAGGCCGCCTGTGCGAACTTGTTGCTTCCGCCGACGATGAAGTTTTCAAAGGTGTACTCGAAATTATTCATGGGAAGCCCGTTTCCGTCCTCTTCCCTTTGCTTTTTCGGCTGCTCCATCCCGATGATGTGAGATTTCAGCTGCTCGGCTGTGACGGGCTTTCCCGTATACTGCAAATTGACCTTGACGTCAAAGCCCAGCGCCTTGCAAAATTCCCTTTGAATTTGCTCCATGTATTTTTCGTTGACGATTTTAAATTTCAACTCGGTCGGAATTCCCAACGAGACACAATCGTTTTGAAAGGAAATTACCTGAATATCCCCCAACCAAAGATTGATGACGGTTTCGGAATACGTTTCCCGAAAGGAATCCTTTACGATTTCCCATACCTCTTGGAATTCGGATATGTAATTGTCCAAAGCCATAATAATCTCCTTTCGGTGTCCGATGTCGGGCTCCGCAAAACGCAAAAAAAACGTCCGCACTATAATTTATCTATAATATTATAACATATATTAAGGCAAAATACAATTCATCCGAATTTTATTATGCTAAAGTTTACAAAAAATTAAAAAATATCCTGTCCTTATACGGTTGCACGCCGCTAACTTTTGAGCTATAATGAAAAGGAAAAGGAAGAAGAAAAAACGGGAGGTGACAAAATGCAGCGTTTGCATTATGAGGTGAAGGGAATGAGCTGTGCCGCCTGCGTGGCACATGTGGAAAAGGCTGTTTTGGGTGAGCTTTCCGAACGGGATTCCTGTTCGGTTTCGCTGTTGACCAATTCGATTTCAATTCTGCTGGAGCAGCCGTTGAACGAAAAGGAAAAGCAGTCCCTTGAGGCGCGGCTTTCCGCCGCGGTGAAAAGGGGCGGCTACGAATTGGTGGTGGGAGAGCATCAAACGGGAGAGGAGCAAAAGGACAGAGAGTTTCAAATGCACTTGCTTCGGTTGCTTTTCTCCGCCGGATTTACCCTGGCGGTGATGTATCTTTCCATGGGCGGCATGGTGGGGCTGCCGATTCCGCCGTTCCTGTCGGGAACGGAAAACGGACTTCGGATGGCTTTGGCTCAATTTCTTTTGACCTTGCCGGTTCTGGTTTTGAACCGAAAATTTTTCATCAACGGCTTTTCCGCGCTGTTTCATCGCGCACCTACAATGGATTCGTTGATTGCGGTGGGCTCCGGGGCATCGGTTTTGTACGGCTTGATGGCCATTGCAATGCTTGCCTTCACCGATGATGTCGAGGTGGTGCATTCCTGGCTTCACGACCTTTATTTCGAATCGGCCGCCATGATTTTGACCTTGGTTTCCCTCGGAAAGCTGTTGGAATCCGGCGCCAAGGGCAAGGCTTCCGACGCCATTCGGGCACTTTCCACCCTCTCCCCGAAAACCGCAACCGTTCTCCGTGACGGCAAGGAATTCGAGGTTTCGGTGGAAGAAATTCGGGTCGGAGATGTTGTTCGCATTCGCGCGGGAGAATTGGTGCCCGTGGACGGAGTGGTGGTATCGGGAGCCGGCTCGGCGGATGAATCGGCATTGACGGGAGAGAGCATGCCGGTGGAAAAGGCGGAGGGCGATGTTGTGCGCGCCGCCTGTGTATTGTCCTCGGGTGCCGTGTCGGTACGGGCCGAGCAGGTGGGTGAAAACACCTCGCTCTCCCGCATTATTCGTTTGTTGGAGGATGCCGCGGCATCCAAGCCGAAAATCGCAAGAATTGTCGACCGTGTCAGCGCGGTGTTTGTTCCGGTTGTGATGTTGATTTCCGCCGTGACGTTGCTGATGTGGCTGCTTTTGACGCAGAATTTCGAGCGTGCGATTCGCTCTGCCATTTCCGTATTGGTGATTTCCTGTCCCTGCGCTTTGGGGCTTGCCACACCGACTGCCATTACCGTCGGCATCGGCAGAGGTGCGAAAAACGGCATTTTGTTCAAGCGTGCGGAGGCATTGGAAAAGCTTTGTTCGGTGCACACCGTGGTGTTTGACAAAACGGGAACGGTGACAGAAGGAAATCCGACCGTGACCGACCTGTACGCATACGGCAGAACGCCCGAACAGGTGCTGCGTCTTGCTGCCTCGGTGGAAGCGCTTTCCGCACATCCGTTGGCACTGGCGGTGGTTCGGGAAGCGGCGGCACAGGGCATCGAATTGCTTCCCGTGGACAATTTTGAATCGGTGACGGGAGCCGGTGCGGTGGGCAGCATTTCCGGAAAACGGTTGCATGTCGGAAAGCCGGATGCGCAGACGCGGAGTGCCTACGGCATGGACAGTACGGCCGAAACAGCCGAATCGATACCCGTCTCGGAGGAGTCGGTTTTCCACAACGACATTTTCATCAAGCAATCCGTTCTCGAACGGCTGGCTGCCGATTTTCTCGGCTTGGAGGAGCAGGGCAAAACGGCGGTGCTGGTGACGGAGGACGGTGAGCCCATCGGCGTGCTCGGCATTGCCGACCGCATTCGCGGCGACGCATATGCTGCCGTAGATGCCCTAAAAAAGGCCGGTGTTCGTTGTTTGATGCTGACGGGCGACAATCCCAGAACGGCCGCTTTTGTGGCTCAAAAGTTAAATTTGGACGGCTACGAGGCATCCCTGAGTCCATCCGATAAGGAAGCCGCCGTGGCTCGATTGAGCGAGCAAGGCAGTGTTTGCATGGTGGGCGACGGCATCAACGATGCTCCGTCCTTGGCACGTGCGGATGTGGGTGTTGCCATCGGAGCGGGGACGGAAATCGCCATCGACTGTGCCGATGTGGTGCTTTCCGGAGAGGCGCTGACGGGAATGGCGAATGCCTATCTTTTGAGTCGGGCGACCATGCGCATCATCAAGCAAAATTTGTTTTGGGCACTGTTTTACAACGTCATTTGCATTCCGGTGGCGGCAGGCTTGTTTTATACGTTGTTACAGTGGCAGCTGAGCCCGATGCTGGCGTCGGCGGCGATGAGCTTTTCATCGGTATGCGTGGTGTGCAACGCGCTGCGACTGTACCGAATTCCATTGATTCAAAACGAAAAATACAAAACACAAAAGGAGAAAGAGAAAATGATTTTCAAAAAAGAAGAAACGGTTTGTCATCGCATTGCGGTGGAGGGCATGATGTGTCAGCACTGTGTGGCACATGTACAAAAGGCTTTGGAATCGGTCAAGGGCGCACAGGATGTTCATGTGTCCTTGGAGGACAAATGCGCCACGGTGAATGCTCCCGCCGGTGCCAGAAAAACGCTGGTGGAAGCCATTCGCGAGGCGGGCTACACGGCGGAATAAGCAGTGCCTGAAGGTCCTTCAAAGCAAAACAACGGGGTTTCCGAAGAAGCCTCGCTGTTTTGTTGTCTGTCATCCGTCGATGAGCGGTGGTCGCCTGCAAATCATGTGTCTGTTATTTTTACAAAAACAATCCCTCAGACGCGGCAAGCCGCACCACGCGGACGCACCGTCCGATCTTTTAAAACAATCCCTCACCGCCTTACGGCGGAGCTCCCTTTACACAAGGGAGCCTTCTAAAGTCGAAAATTCATCTAAAACAATCATATTTTCGCAAAAAAATTAAGAAAAAATATTCGTGGTTTTACCCAAAGTACGGAGTGCATTTGCCTCCCTTGTGTAAAGGGAGGTGGGCCGTCGCAAGACGGCTCGGAGGGATTGTAAAACATCCGTCAACCGCAAACCACGCCGGACACCGCGTGCTTTCCCGTCCGAGATTCTGCTCGGTTCATACCTCGCACTGCTCCACAGTTCGACTTCGGAAGTCGCAAGCGACTTTCTTCGCTCAGAATGACACGGGCGAAATTGCGCTTTCTGTGTCACCCTGAATGGCGCGTAGCCCTCGTCGTGCTCCGCAGAGCGCGAAAAGTTGCTTTATGTTTCCGGGACAATGTATCCTTTTTCGTTTAAGACCTGTTCGATACGGTCCAGGACCTGTTCATCGGCGGCGCGAATGGTATGGTAATGATACCCCGAGGTGATGTGCATCAGCTCGCTGGATTTTCCGCTTTTGATGTTGTCGATGAAGGCTTGCACATCCTCTTGTGTGGCAATGCTCAAATTTGCCGTGATGCGACCGTAAACACGGTGCCATACGTATACATCCACCACAACACCGCCGAGCGCGACAATGGAGGTCAGCTCGTCCTGCGTTTGCGCACCGGTGTGCCGTAGCTTGAAAACCCGTTCCGCAGAGCGGGCTGTTCCGAGCACATACCCGCTGTGCGTGGAAATAATCTCGTACCCATCCTCCCTCAGGGCGGCAATGTCGGAGACAATGACCTGACGGGAAACTCCGAGATGCTCGGACAAACGGCTGCCGGATACGGGGACAGCCGATTTCATTAAAAGACGGGCGATGCTTTCACGGCGAATCGATTGTTTGTTCATAAGATGCTCCTTGTTGCGTTACGGTTACAGCAGGGTGGCAAACAGTAAAATGGAAAGACCGTAATAGGTGCACACCGCCACAAGGTCGTTTGTGGTGGTAATCAGCGGGCCGGATGCCACGGCAGGGTCAATGCCCAGTTTTTTGAACAGAATGGGAATGCCGGTGCCGCTCAGGCTGGATGCGGACATTGCCGCTATCAGAGAAACGCCGATGCAAGCGGAAATCGCAAAGCCCGAAATGCCGGTACCCGCAAGGCTTTGAGGTGCAATCAGCTGCAAATACAGGCCGATGAAGGAAAATGCCAGCGTGCCGATGATGAGTCCGTTGCAAAAGCCCACGCGCAGCTCCTTCAGCACAAACAGCAAAGTTTCCTTTCCGGAAAGCTTTTCGGAGGACAGTACACGAATGGTGACGGCAAGGCTTTGCGTGCCGGTGTTTCCGCTCATGTCTAAAATCAGGCTTTGGAAGGTGTAAAGCACCATCAGCGATGTCGGCAAATGTCCTTGGAACTGTTGGATGATGGCGGAAACCACCAAACCCAGGCCCAACAGGAGCAACAACCACGGCATCCGCTTTCGGATGCTGTGAAACAGGGATTCTTTCAGGTCCTCCCCTTCGGTTAAGCCGGCAAGCATGGCGTAGTCCTCGGAAAACTCCTCATGCACCGCCTCCGCCACGTCGGTTGCGGTGATGACGCCCAGCAGTCGATGCTCTCCGTCTAAGACCGGAATGGCATTTTCCGAGTAGTTTTGAAGCTCATCCAAGCAATCGGAAAGAGGGGTGTCGGCAAAGAAAACAGGGTATTTTTTGGTGATGATGTCCTCCAACGGCTGTCCCTTGCGCGCTACAATCAAATCCCGCAGGTCGATGACGCCGTAAAAGCGCCCGTCCTCTCCGGTGACGAACACCGTTTGCACGTTGTCGTTTTCCGCCGCCTGCTCCACAAGAGAACGCATGGCTTCCTGGACCGAAAAGTTGTTTTGAATGACAATGTAGTTGGTGGTAATTTTGCTACCGAGCTGCGTGTCGTCAAAGGAATTGATGAGGGAGATGTCCTCTTTGGTGTCGGTGTCCAGCAGACCGATGATGGCGTCCTGCTGTTCCTGCTCCAGCTGCTCCAGCAAATCCACCGCGTCGTCGGCGTCCATGCTGTCGATGATGTTGACCAGCTGTGCGGTTTCCAATTCCGAGGTGTATTGCTCCGCGTCCTTCAAATAGGAGAAAATATCCGAGAGGAAGGAGGTTTCGGTTACGCGATAAACGGCGTTTCGCTGTTCCTCTGTCAGCAACGGGAAAATGCTGGCAATGTCGTTGGCATGGTAATCGGAAAGCTTTTCACGGAGAAGGTCATCGGACGGAGCATTTTGTAACAGCTCCAAAAGCTCGTTTCGCTCCTGCGAATAGGGCGAAAGCCCGTTGATTTGTTCTTGTTCTGTTTGCAGCATATGCTCCTCCTTCTCGGCGTATTTTGCGCCGGTGTTTTTGTTTTTGCTTTGTTTTTTAGAACCCTCCGTCACTTGTCGCTTGCGACATATGACACCATTCCTCAACCCTTGGGAGGCAAAGTTACAAGCCGACAATACCCTTGGTTTGGTCCATATTTGCCTTCTCCTGCGGGAGAAGGGGGACCGCGGAAGCGGTGGCTCAGGAGTTAAAAACGACTCTTTCCACACCTCGGTTCGGAAGGTCAATTTCAAAATTTCGTGTAGGGGCGACCAATGGTCGCCCGCCGTTCGGTTGCGATGTTCCATCCGCGGGCGACCATTGGTCGCCCCTACACGTACTTCCGTATTTTACTTTTCAAATGACGGGCGGCAAAATTTGCAACAGCGGGCAACGTCTTTGTGTCACCCTGAGCGGCGTAGCCCGCAGTCGAACCCGTAGGGCGATGCGCAGCATCGGGGTCTATTGTCGGTTTTTCGTCCGAGATTCCGAACGGTGCTCTGCACCGTTCGATTCTCGCTGACGCTCGAATTTCGACTACGCTCAGAATGACACGGACGAAAAAGCACGAGGCAAGCGCGAAGCCGTCAATGGTGCAGGGGATGCGCAAGCATCTCAAGGGCGAAGCCCTAAAGACTTGCAGACGCAAGTCTTCCTGCGTTTATTATACCACGAATGCGCCGATATTTCAACCTTTTTTGCAAATTCCGGTATTGGAGCGCGTTTAAGAGAAAAAGAAAAGGCTGCCTCAAGCACCCTTTTTTGTGCTTGAGACAGCTTCGATGAACATTCGGACAAAACCGTGCTTATACCTGTTTCCCCATTTCGTAAGCATCGCGGAATGCCGCCGTGTGACGGATTTCTCCGCTTTCATAGACACCCACACCGTAAAGAACGCCCTTTTCCTGCGCACCCTCTACGCAATCGGCGTAACCGCGAAAGCAGGCAAGCGTGGTTTCGGCTGCCGAGCGCTCCCCGTCTGCGGCGGTGACGATGTAATAAAATTCTTTGTTTTTGACCTCTGTCCAGCGGCAGACGGTGCGGTCAATCACCGCCTTCAGCTGTGCGTCAATCGAATAAAAATACACGGGACTTGCCAATACAAGCACATCGCAATCGATGATTTTTTGCATGAGCTCCGCCATGTCGTCGCGGATTGCACAAACCCCGGTTTCACGGCAGGCGTAGCAGGCACGGCAGTATCCGATTCTTTTTTCCGCCACGCGAATTTTTTCCACTCGATGTCCTGCCTCGGCGGCGCCTTTTGCAAATTCGTCACAAAGAAGGTCGGAGTTGCCGCCCTTGCGCGGGCTGCCCGACAGAATCAAAACCTTTTTACACATATCAATGCTCCTTTACCAATTCTTTTTTTCGGCGGCGCAGTCGTTGTTCTGCTTGCGCCGCTCCACCATTTGAACAAACCACTCCACCATGTTGGGGTCAGTATGGGAAAAGAAGGCGCTTTGCTTGCGGTCCAATGCGGCAACGGCGTTCATTTCCTCCTCGTTGAAATAGGATTGCGCCGTATCGATGGAACGGTAGCCGACGCCGATGGCATCCAGCACGCAACGCTCGCATTCGTCCTTGGTGACCTGATAGACGCCGTAACCGAGCTGCGGCATTCGAACGCCGTTGGAAAGGGTTACTTCCTTCATGATTCTTCTCCTTTCTGTTACAGTAGAGTCTTTGATGATAACATATTTGCCGAAAGCCTTGCCGAGCAAATCCTTCGGCACCATTATATCACAAAATTCGAACAAATCAATGAGGTTGATGCAGAAAAGTGAAGAGTGGGAAGTCGGAAAATGAAATCGAAAACAGAGAAAAGAACTTATGGATTTGTTGATTTTGCAGTATTGATAGAGGCAATCAAGATTCTTTTCACCTCAATGCATCTATCCAAAATTGTTTTATCGTAGTAGTATCCGCTTTCAATCAGAAGCTCAAGCCAATATTCCGTTTCGGAGCACTCTTTCAAGGCAATATGTAATTTTGCAACGAAATCTGCCTTGCCATGTGCATAAAATGCCTCATGAATATTTGCACCGATGCTTGTGCCTGAACGCAAAAACTGATTGATCAACGCGTTTTCGCACCTTGCCTCTCGTAACACCCTGCAAGCGCGAATAACCTCTAAAGCAAACGCTTTTGATTTTATCATCAAAGGGCTTTCGGACATTTTATCTTCCTCCTTCTAATTTTACTTCATTATACCGCACAACTCAGAACTTTTCAACCTTGTATAATCAAAAATGCTTGTCTCCCGTCGGGAGACAAGCCACCTCACTTCTTCACTCTTCACTATTACTTATAACTTCGCCAAAAAACTTCTCGGACGGAATTTGTGAAAAGTGAAGAGTGAAGAGTGAAAAAGTAAAAACCTTCCCGAACTTCGTCCGAGAAGGTTTTTGGCAGAGCGGATGCAGTTAAATCCGAACTTAAATCTGAGTTTTCAATTTCACTCAGGCTAACGGTTTCAGAGCCGTCCTTATAGTTGAATGTTATCACCATTTTATCATCATACAGATAAATCGTGTTGATAAAACTATCAATCA
>CAZWXE010000048.1:0-12225 GCA_964638045.1 uncultured Ruminococcus sp.
AACAGCCGGCAGTAGACCCCGATGCTGCGCATCGCCCTACGGGTTCGACTGCGGGTTGCGCCCTCCGCTCAGGGTGACACAAAAGCGTTATTCCGCCGTGTCATTCTGAGCAAAGGGCGATAGTAGACCCCGATGCTGCGCATCGCCCTACGGGTTCGACTGCGGGCTGCGCCCTCCGCTCAGGGTGACACAAAAGCGTTATTCTGCCGTGTCATCCTGAGCGAAGTGAATCTCGGACGAAAAAGTTCGACTGCAGGAGCCGCCGATGACTTCCGCAGTCGAACTGTGAAGCAGTGCGGGGTTGTAAAATAAAAGAAACAAGCGCCACTTCGCTTCGTGGCGCTTTTTCTATGCAATCGGAGCTTCTTTGCTCTTTTGAAAGAAGTGTCTTATTCTACATTTGCGGTGACAACAACGTCAACGCCCGTATTGAGGAGATTGGAAATAACCACATCACCGATGTGAACGGGGAGGGTAACGGTTGCACGGTTGATTTCCTTCATGCAATCGAAAATGGTTTCCTTGGGGACGTTGCCGTTGGTCTTAACCGAAACCACAGCGCCCGAGGTGGAACGAACCGTGGAGGTGATGGTGCGAACGGGGTGTGTGCACTCGTTGATGGCATAGCTCTTTCCACGCGGGCAGGTGTACCCCTGTACATCAAGTACCTGATTGTTCTTTTCGTCCAATTCCACCTTCAACTGACAGCCGCGGGGACAGACGATACAGGTCAATTCTTTTACCATTGTTACTGTACCTCCATTTCAAATTGAAGCTCTGTGGCACCCTCGTACATTTCGGGCTTGAGCACGATGCTTTCCATTTCGCCCGGAGCCACCTTCGGCTTCTTTTTGGAGAATACCACCGTGTCGCCGTTTTTGACGCGAATGGTCACGTTGCGATAAACATCCGAAACGCGGAAGAACACGGAAACATCCTTTTTCTGTGTAATCCGCTGGGGAACGGTGTAACGGATTTTGCCGTCGGTGCGCAGAGTGATGTCAACCTTTTCAAAGGATTTCTCTTGAATATATGCGGCCGCGCTCTTGCCCGCAATTTCCGCTTCCTCGGAAACAAAGTCCACCAGGTCGTGCACGTGCAGAACGTTTCCGCAAGCAAAAATTCCTTCCACGTCGGTTTGACGGTCCTGGTCTACCACGGCACCGTTTGTCACGCGGCTCAAGGGCACCGAAGCGGTCTTGGAAAGCTCGTTTTCGGGAATCAAGCCGACGGAAAGCAACAGGGTGTCGCAGGGGATGTATTCACGGGTTTCCGGAATGGGACGGCGTTTTTCGTCTACCTTGGCGATGGTGACGCCCTCCAAACGCTCCTTGCCGTGAATTTCAACCACGGTATGGCTCAGGCGCAGGGGAATGTCAAAATCGTTGAGACACTGTTGAATGTTTCGTGCCAATCCACCGGAATAGGGCATCAGCTCGCAAACTGCGTGGACCTTTGCACCCTCCAACGTCATGCGACGCGCCATAATCAGGCCGATGTCTCCGGAGCCTAGAATGACCACGTTCTTGCCCGGCATGTATCCCTTGAGATTGACGTACTTTTGAGCGGTTCCCGCGCTGTAAATGCCTGCGGGACGGGTGCCCGCAATGTTGAGCGCACCCTTTGCGCGCTCACGGCACCCCATGGCAAGAATGATTGCCTTGGCTTGCAGTTGGAATACGCCCTCTTCGCTGTTGGTGGCGGTAATCACCTTGTCGGGGGTAATATCCAATACCATGGTGTTCAGCTTAACGGGAATGTCCTTTTCGCGAACCATTTTTTCGTATTTCCAAGCATATTCCGGTCCGGTCAGCTCCTCGCCGAAGCGGTGGAGCCCGAATCCGTTGTGAATGCACTGCTGCAAAATGCCACCCAAGTGTGCATCGCGCTCCAAAATCAGCAAATCGCGAATGCCGCTTTCGTATGCGGCAACGGCGGCACTCATGCCCGCGGGGCCTCCGCCGATGATGACCAGTTCAATCTGCTTCATCTTATTGGACCTCCTTCGTTTTTCCTACGTTAATCACAGAGCTTCCGCCGAATTTTGTTACGGATTCGTAGGGGACATTCATTTCCTGCGCCAGCAATTCTACGATGTAGGGAGAGCAGAAGCCGCCCTGGCAGCGACCCATTTGCGCTCTGGTACGGCGCTTGACTCCATCCAGGTCGCGAGGCTTGGGATTGGTGCGAATTGCCGCCAGAATTTCGCCCTCGGAAACCGTTTCACAGCGGCAGATGATGCGGCCGTAAGCGGGCTCGCGGCGAATGATTTCGTTCTTCTCTTCAATGGAAGCCTCGCGGAATGCATGCGCTGCGGGACGAATGGGGTTGAAGTCCGCACGAGGCAGGAGAGCGACGCCCGCATTTTTAAGCAACTCTACCACGTATTCCGCAATGGCGGGAGCAGAGGAAAGTCCGGGAGATTCGATGCCGGCTACATTTACAAAGCTGTTGTTGGGCATGTTGATGATAAAGTCGCCCGTGCTGCCTACGGCGCGCAACCCGCAGAACGAAGTGATGGTTTGGTTAAACATGACGCCGTCCACGTTCTCCAATGCCTCACGCATGACTCTGCCAAGGCCCTCGGCGGTGGTGGCGGTGTTTTCCTTTTCATCAATGTCCACCGAGGTGGGGCCGGTCAACAGGTTGCCGTCCACCGTGGGGGAAACCAGAATGCCTTTGCCCATTTTGCTCGGCGTGCGGAAAACGGTGTGCCGAATCAGTGTGCCGGCGGTTTTGTCCAACAGCACATACTCACCGCGACGTGCATGCACGGTGAAGCTGTCATCACCGATCATGCGTGCAATGGCATCGGAGTAAATGCCTGCGGCGTTGATGACAATTTTTGCCTCTACGGTCTCGCCGCTTTCGGAGGCAATGCGATAGCCGCCCGGAACGGCATCAATGGATGCTACGCCGAAGTCCAGCTTCAATTGCGTTCCGTTGTCCATGGCGTTGCCGATGGCGGCAATGGTCAATTCATAGGGGCATACGATGCTTCCGGTGGGAGCATACAGTGCACAGCAGGCATTTTTTGAAATATTGGGCTCCAACCGATGCAGCTCCTCGCTGTCGATGGCGCGTACGCCCTTGACGCCGTTGGCAATGCCGCGGCGCACCAGTGCCTCCACGGTTGCACGGTCCTCGTCGTTGAAGCCGATGACCAGAGAGCCGTTGTTTTTGTACTTGACGCCCAGCTCACGGCAAACCTGCTCCATCATTTCGGAGCCGCGGACGTTCAGCTTTGCCTTCAGGCTTCCTTCCTTTGCATCAAAGCCCGCATGGACAATGGCGGAGTTTGCACAGCTTGCACCCATTGCAACGTCGTGCTTCTTTTCCAAAATGCAGATGTTCAATTGATATGCGGAGAGGGTTCTCGCAAGCATACCGCCTACAACACCGGCACCGATGACAGCAATATCAAACATATTGTTCTATTCCTTTCGTTTTACTCAATGACGCGCCGAGGGCGCCGTTGAGCGTAATCATCTATAATATTATAGAAAATTTCACGCGATAATTCAATAGTGCCTCGAAAAAAGGCAAAAAATCATTTCTTTTGTGAAATATACGCAACAAAGCGCAAAACAACGCAAAAAATCAAGCTTGCAGTGCGTTGACGCGCTCCAGAATTGCCTGATGTACTCGCTCCACGGTTCCGTACGCATTGATGATGGCAATGTTTTCGGTTTTTTCGAGGGATTTGAAAACCGCATAAAACGTTTGCCGCACACGTTCCAAGCGTTCCGCATTCTCGTAAATTTCCTGTGTGACGCGACCGCGGCTGATGCGTTCCATGCTTTGCTCGGGCGTCAAGTCCAAAAAGATGCACAGGTCCGGCCGACGGATTTCGGGACATTCCAGGTTCATGGCGCGCACCCACTCGTAGTCGGTTTCACTTCCTTGATAGGCTAAGGAAGAATAATAGTAACGGTCGCAAATGACATCGATTCCGTCGGAGAGCATTTTTTCGATGCCGTTGGTCGGATTGACGTTGTGAAAGATGCGGTCGGTGACAAACAGTGCCGCCATTTCTCCGGCGGTGCGTTTATGCAGTCCGCACAGCGCCTCGCGCAACAGCCCTCCCGTCACCGATTCGGTGGGCTCGGCGGTGCAGTACACTTTTCTGCCCTGCCGAGATAACACCTGCCTTAAATATTCTATTTGTGTGGTTTTTCCGGCCCCGTCAATGCCCTCGAAAACGATGAATCTGCCTCGTTGCCGATTAGTTTTCTGTTCCATGCTTGCATTCTCCTGTCAAAGTGTTGTTCGGCGCGGAGGTGCCTCCGTCCTCCGATGGTATCCGATTTTCTGCCGCGATTTGTGTACGAAGCTCGGCAATTTCCGCACGCAAGCGGGCAAGCTCCTGCGCCACGGGGTCCGGGATGTGAATTTGGTCCAGGTCGTTCCCCACACGAACACCGTCGCGACGCACCACCTTGGCGGGCATGCCCACCGCGGTGCTGTTTTCCGGAACCGGATGCAGCACCACCGCATTGGCGGCGATTTTGCTGTTGGAGCCAACCTTTACCGGCCCCAAAACCTTGGCACCCGCCCCCACCATCACATTGTCTCCGATGGTCGGATGGCGCTTGCCCACGTCCTTTCCCGTTCCTCCCAGCGTTACCCCTTGGTAAACCGTGCAATTGTTGCCGATTTCGGCTGTTTCGCCGATGACAACGCCCATGCCGTGGTCAATGAAAAAATTCTTGCCGATGGTGGCTCCGGGGTGGATTTCGATTCCCGTCAAATGTCGGGCGGCTTGGCTGACCGCGCGTGCGGTGAAATAATGCTTGTTTTCGTGCAGATGATGTGCCACACGGTGTGCCAAAATGGCGTGTACACCCGAATAAAGCAGAAGCACCTCTGCGGTGCTGCGTGCGGCAGGGTCGCGTTCCTTTACGGTTTTTACCGTTTCCTCGACCTCCCGTGAAACGGCGTAAACCGCTTTTGCCACGTTGCGCTCGGCATTTTGAATACGCGTCTTGATGGAAAGAGAATTCTGTTGTTTCATGTGCACCTCCGAGTTTTGGATGCTGTCGGGCTCGACTCCGTCTTGCTGCAAAGGGACGGGCGGCCGATGAAGCCGATATCTATCTATATTATACACATCTTTCTCCGTTTTGTAAATAGCTTTTTCGACCAAAGCGGGACAATCCGAGGCGGCCTGTCATCTTTTCCGCGCCTACGGTGTGAACGGGTGCGGCCGCATGGCACAGCTCGTAAGCTTGCCCACCTCAACCTCGACAGGCGTACCGGTTCAAGTGACAAATAAAAGAACGCAAGCGAATTTTTCTCGCTTGCGTGTTGCATTCGATTTCAGTGCTGTCCGTATTTGCACACCGAAAGCACGTGCTTGCAAATTACCTCTGCGGCGTTTTGTGCATCGTACTGCTCCATCAGCTCGGTTTGCTTGGCGGTTTCGACTTCGTTTTCCAGCGCTTCCGCAACGATGGAAGGTACCTGCTTCCACTTGGCGGTGCCTCTTGCAATGCCTGCCTTCAATAGGAAATTGTAGTTGTGGGTTTCGCATCCGGGAACCGCATTCACCAAAAGCAGGGGCGTGCGCTTGACAATTGCTTCCGTAACGGAAAGCCCGCCCGGCTTGGTAATATACAAATCCGCCGCGGACAGAAGGTCGCCCACAATGTCGGTGTATCGCAGAATATGCAAACGCTCCGAAATGTGCGGCAGCAGCTGCAGATAAGCCTGCTCGTTGTTTCCGCACAGGACGGTTAAGCAGACGTTTTCGGGTAGCTGCTCCAAAAGGAACAGCGTGTGTTTGTCCAAATGCCCGCAGCCCATGCTTCCGCAGGCCAGCAGAACAATTTTTCGGTCCTCGGGGAGGTGCAGCATCCGTTTGGCCTCCTGCTTTTCCCAGCGACGGCAAAAGTCCTGCCTGACGGGAATACCGGAGGCGAACAAACGGTCGGCGCGGATGTCACAGCGCACAAATTCCGCCAGAAGAGAGCGATGCGGAATAAAAAACGTGTCTGCATCCAAGGTGTTGACTCCGGGACTACAGGTGTAGTCCGTTGCAATGAAGAAGAACGGAATGTTCAAACGGTATTTTCGTTTGACCTCGGTCAACATCATTCCGGAAAAGACGTGCGTACAAATGACGCCGTCGTAGTCGCCTTCCCGCAGGGCCTGTGCCAAGCTGTCGGCACCGTGAGCGCACTGCTCGTAAATAAATTCGGTGGAGTGGTGCTCCTCGTAGCGGTACACCGTGCCGAACAGATGCGGATGACGGCGGTAGATATAGCTGTGCCCTTTGCTGACCAACTTGGACAGCTTCGGCCCGATGTAGGCAAGGGCATCGGCCACCGTGCATTCCACATTCGCTTTTTTGAATTGCTCTGTCAGAGCGGAGGCAGCGGAATTATGCCCTCCGCCCGTATTAGCAGACAGTATGAGTACGTGCATTCTTTTTTCGCTCCTCTCTGGCTTTCAAACGTGCTGCCAGTGCCACAAGGGTAGGACGGTTATAGCGTTGAATCATGATGAACGGAAGGTTGCAGCAGACCACCAGGCAGGAGAGCCCGATGCCGACCTTGTTTTTCCAGAAAAAGTAGATGACGGGGGAAAGGAGACAGAGGAAGAAATGTACGGTTTCCGCGACGCAGGTTTCCTGAATCAGCAGGTATACGTCGTCGGAGGTGGGGCACATGCCGAGTCGCTTCGGCACCATGTTTTTCATAATGCGACTCATGTCCGGCATATGGTCCTTCCAATCCTGAATATGAATTTTCTCATAGATGCTTCCGTTTTTCTCCCAACGGTACGCGGCAAACGGAAATTGTTCCCAATGAAACCATCTGCGCGGAAGGGCTTCACCGATGATGTGTGAAAGAACGCCCAAAAGCGCAACATAGAGAACACTTTGCAAAAAAGGCATTTTTTTCTCCTTTAAATGTAAACGGTCACGGTGCGGCTGTTGTGCTGCCTTTGGGTTGCTTGCACAACCAACCGTACACAAGCGGGTAGCAGACGGCACCCAAAATCAAAGCGGTATAGACGTCGATGATGGAGTGTTGCTTCATGAAAACGGTGGAAATACTGATGAGGACGGTGGACACGATGAAAAACACCTTCCAACCCCAGCCCTTCAGATATTTGCTGTGTAAGCCCGGAAAGCAAACCGCCAAGGAGCCCAGCACATGGATGGAGGGACAAACATTGGTGTTGGTGTCAAAATTATAAAGTCCCTTGACGATGTCAACCATCCAATTGTCGCGGGGGAACACCTCGGGACGAAGATTTTGACAGGTGGGATAAATGATGTAAATGACGGAGGTGATGGAGTAGGTGAGAATGATGTACCACATAAACTGACGAAACGCCTGAATGTCGAACAAAAGGGAGTAAACCCCCATTCCGACCAAAAAGACAAACCAGAAATAGTAAGGGAACACAAACCATTCGCAGAACGGAATCAGCGCATCGGCGGAGGAAATCACTTCATGGTAGAACAGCTCCTCCCCGGTGAAGAAGCGCCAAACCACGGGACAAATGCGCTCCAACGTCAGAAACAGCAAGCCGTAAAACGGCCAATACAGCAGCAAAAGCACGTGTCTGTATTTTTCGGATTTTAAATTGTGCCACCGAAGGTCCTTGTAGTATTCGAGCGGAATTTGAAACAGCTTTTTCATGCGGAATCCTTTGCGCTTATTTTTTCTTTCACATCGAAAGAGAACTCACATCATTATAACACACTTTCACAAGGAATGCAACTGTTTTTTTATCGATGAAAATCGGAGGCAAAACGAAGGGGGATAATCCCTGCTTCGGCTTCGAAGCTTTTGAAAAAGGCGGCGGAGGAAAGGGCGCGGAGCCCCTGTTGTGCTACGTGGAGCCCTTGTCGCCGTCCGAGGTCGCGGTTTCCGTTTGTTGATGTTTCCATTGGCGCAGCAGCTCTTTGCCGAGCACGGCCAAGGGGGGCACCAGAAACAACCCCGTAATGCCGAACAGCCGAAAGCCCGCGTAGCCGAAAAACAGGGTGAGCAACGGATGCAGCCCCAGGGTGCGGCCGACCAAGCGCGGCTCGACAAGCTGGCGTACCAGCAGAATGACCAAATACAGCACCGGCATGCCGATGCCTAAAAAATGATTGTTCCATGCGAAAAACGCCAGTGCGGACCAAGGCAGCAAAACGGTGCCGACGCCCAATACGGGAAGCAAATCCACCAATGAAATCAGCAAAGCGGCAAGAAAGGCGTATTTTACGGACAGGATGGAAAGCCCCAACCACAGCTCGGCAAAGGTGAGCAACCACAGCTGAAAATAAGAGCGTAAATACCCCCATGCAATGCCCTTGAGGCGTTGAGAGATTGTATGGAGCCGTGCGTTTGCCGCGGGTGGGAGCAGGGCGCACAGCGCCCTTTGGAGTTCCTCCGTTCCCATGCAGAAATAGACGCCCGAAAAAATCACCGCGGCAAGGCTCAGCAGCATAAGCGGCAGTCCCGAAAGCAGTCCGCCGACCAGCCCCGGCAATTGCTCTCCCGCCGCTGTCAGCAGTCGGTTCAGCAGCTTTGACAGCCACAAGGTCAGCTGCTCCCGCAGAGGGAGTCCGCCCGTGAAGCGCAACAGCAGAGGAAATCGCTCGGCAAGTCGGTCCGAAAACGCGGAAAGCGCATCCAGCAATTGGCTCAACAGCCCCTCGCCTGCCAGCAATTCGTCCAACAGCCCCGACAGCTCCCCAACAAGCAAAGCAAGCGCCGTTCCGATGCCCACAAGAAGAACGGCAAGCAACAGCAGGAACAGTATCGCGGCACAGGGGGCCGTCGGCAGGTGCGTCAGCGTCGAAAGCTTTTTTGCCATGGGGCGAATGAGCACCGACAGAAAATAGGACAGCAGAAAGGGAAACAGAACGGGCAATGCGTAGCGCAGCACCAGCAGGAGCAGTGCGCCTCCCAAAAACAGGCAAAGCAGAAAAGCGACGGCACGTATTAGGGTACGTTCCTTCATGTGAAGCCTCCTGACGGTTTTTACTTTATTTTATCCTTTCAAATTGTAAATTATTTCTCAAGTACACGGAAAGGCTTGACATTCACTGCTTTTTTTGTTAAAATGCAAGAGAAAAACGAAAAAAGGAGCAAATTTGAAATGAACACAAAGAAATTCCGTATTCTTTCCGCATTATTGGTGCTGAGCCTGCTGGCAAGCGGCCTGCTGCTGGTTGGCTGTGAAAAGAAAACCGATGTTGTGGAAAAGCCGTTGGAGGGCTATATTCCGTCCGACGAAACAACCGATTATGTTTGTATGAACGTTACCTATACCGACAGCAAGGGGACCGTGCGCAAGGAGAATATCGTGGTGAAATTGGATGCCTCCAACGCGCCCATTACCGTTGCCAACTTTCAAAAGCTGGTGTCCGAAAAGTTTTATGACGGCTTAACCTTTCACCGTGTGGTCAAGGGCTTTATGATTCAGGGCGGTGACCCGAATGGAGACGGTACGGGCGGCTCTTCTCAAACCATCAAGGGTGAGTTTTCGTACAACAACGTTCAAAACGAAATCAGCCACAAAAGAGGCGTGATTTCCATGGCACGCTCCCAAGCGTATAATTCCGCCTCCAGCCAGTTCTTTATCGTTCATGAGGACAGCACCTTTTTGGACGGTCAATACGCGGGCTTCGGAGAGGTGGTTTACGGGATGGATACGGTGGACGGCATTGCCAACACCGCCGTGAATAACCCCTCCTCTCAAAGCCCCAAGCCCGTACACACGGTGACCATTAACACCATGACGTTTGTCAAGCCGGAGCAGTAAGCCTCGGCGGTGATTTCATCAACGGTGCGAACAAGGAGCGGATATGCTTTGTATGGTTACGCAGAATACCGCCTTCGGCAAGCGCATTGCCGCTGCATTGACGGAGCGCGGAATCTTTCTTTTTCGCTGTACCCTCGACAATGCCGCATTTTTCTGTGAGGAGAAGGAGTGCGGCGGTGTAATGGTGGATGCAAGATTGCAAAGCGCGGCAATGCTTTCCCTTTGCCGGGAGCTGCGCCGACGCTATCCTCCCATGCCGATTGCTTTGCTGACCGTTCCGGGTGCGGCTGTATCCGGTCAGTTGGATTGCGTTCTGCGGCAATCCGATTTTGACGGACAGCTGGAGGCCTTGTATGAATTCTGCGTGCACGTGTGCGGCTTTCGCACGCAGAGTCTGTCTACCCCTGCGTTGTCCGTTACGTCCGAGCCCGACGAGTGTCTGTATATGGGTGTTCGCTTTCCGTTGAGCCCGCGGGAGCACACGCTTCTTCGTTGCCTGTTTTACCGCTATCCGCGCGTGACCTCCGCCGACGATCTGATGTCGCTTTGCTATCACGACGCCGATTGTAAAATCGGGAATTTGGCGGTTCAGCTGCATGCCGTGAATCGGCGCGCGGAGCGCTTGGGGCTCCCTCCTTTGGTGGTCAACGTCTATCGGAAGGGCTATTGCCTGCGCGACGGAATCCTGCTGTAATTCTGCATTCGTCAAAAAAACAACCGACCGAGAGAGAGTCCGACGGTCGGTTTTTTTTGTTCTTCGTCAAGGTCGCAACGTCCTACGGCTGCAATTCTTCCGGGTGCAGCAACGTGTGCCCGCATTTTTCACAGCGGGTGTGCTCCGATTTGTGCCACTCCCCGCAGGCGGCGCAAACCAGGCCCGTTGCATCATCCGCATCCAAACGCACCGGATACGGGAGCTCCGCAAAGCGAACGACGCGCGCACCTTGGGGATAGTATTGATAAAATCCCGTTTTTTGTTCAAAGCGCACTCTGCGCTTTTTTTTGTCGTCCTGCCGAATGCGCAGCACCACATGGGTCCGTTCCGCATAATGCATGGGCTGAAAGGCACCGGGGTCCGCGGAGGCGGCGTAGGTGTGAGAGGTCTTTTCCGATTCGATGATTCCGGCAACGGTTCTTTGTGTTATCAAACGGTAGACGCGGAATAAGAAAAATCCGATGAAAATGCCGATGCCCATCCAAAGAGCCATTCGTCCCCCCACAAACCGTCTTTCCGGCGGATAGGTTGCGTGTTCCCGATTGTAGAAAAGCGCGGTGAACAGCCAAATTCCCAAAAACAGCAAATAGCCGAGGCCTCTGCGCAGCTGCTTGCGTCGTACATAGCGCACAAGGTCGCGGTGTCCCTGCGGAATGCGCATGCGATATCTCCTTTCATCGATGTTCTTGTCGATAGTATAACACAAAATTTTGCTTTTGTAAAGCATTTTGCCGCATAAAACGCCTGCCGTTGCAATAGAGATGATTTGATGAAGGAAGGCGCACAGGCAAGTGACGGTGTATTTCGAAAGGAGACGGTGAAGCATGGGAGCGGAGAACGAACGGAATGGCATGCGGTTTTGTCCGCACTTTTACGGCAGTGTCGGGCAGGACGAGCGAACGGGGAGACGGTTGATGCCGTGCTATTCCGCGGCTGCAAGCTTGGGAATTTTGTACGGCTATCGCAGATTGATGGCAGAGCCCTTTCATACGGAGCTTTGTCTGCTGTTTGAGGAAATCGAAAAGGACAAACGGTGGCATTTCGGGATGCTGGGCAGGCTGATTTTGGTGCTGGGAGTCGAGCCGATTCCGTCCGCACGCCTGAACCCAGCCGCGGAGCCGTGGGAGCACTCCCGCACCGCGTGGAAGCGGAATTTGCCGAGGCTGCTGTCCGTGTGCATTCGGCAGGAAAGCGTTGGCATCGAACGGCTGCAAACGGTGATGGGAAGCACCGACGACCGCGTTGTGCGCTCCTTTTTGGCACAGCTCATCGGAGACGAGGAACGGCATATTCGAGAACTGCAACGCTTTTTTCATGAGTGAAAAATTGTTGTTTAGGATGGAAAATCGGAAAAAATGTCCATGGCTCGGTCGCATGCGACAAAAAGCCTTAAAACAATGGACAAAACAGAATATCTTGTGAAAAAAGTCAAAAATAAACACCGTAAATTGTAAAAAGTACTTGACAAAAATATTGCTCTTTGATAAAATATTGTTAATGCTCGATTGTTGCGTTTTTTGACGAAAAGGAACGAAAACAATCGACGAATGACGAAAAGAAGGGACGGTAAAGGAATTTGCTCGGTGCTTTTTTTGCGGTAATGCTTGCCGTTCTTTTGTTGACGCTGATTTTTGAACGCATCCTGATTCCGGTTCTCAAGTCGCACAAGCTGGGGCAGCGGATATTGGACATCGGACCGCGCTGGCACAAATCCAAGGAGGGAACTCCGATTATGGGAG
>CAZWXE010000049.1:0-12199 GCA_964638045.1 uncultured Ruminococcus sp.
TACGAAAACGGGCAGGGTGTACGACTATTTTCGCAACCGTGTGATGTTTCCCATCATTGATCCTTCCGGAAATGTGGTTGCCTTCGGCGGACGGGTGATGGACGATTCCAAGCCGAAATATCTGAATTCCTCGGATACTCCCGCCTTTAAAAAGAGCAAACATCTGTTTGCTCTGAACTTCGCCAAAAACAGCTGCGGCGAGCAAATGCTTTTGTGCGAGGGGTACATGGATGTCATTGCCCTGCACGCAGCGGGCTTTGAACAGGCCGTTGCAACGTTGGGAACCGCGATTACACCCGAGCATGCGCGCATTTTTTCCAAATACACCAAAAAGGTGATTATTTCATACGATGCGGACGCTGCGGGGCAAAATGCCGCCAATAAGGCGATGCGCATTCTCGGCGAGGTGGGAATGGACGTTCGGGTGCTGAAGCTGGAGGGGGCCAAGGACCCCGACGAGTTTCTTCGCAGGTTCGGCGCCGACCGCTTTCGCCATGTGCTGGAGCAGAGCAAAACCGGCTTTGATTACAAAAGCGGGCAAATTCTTTCCGGCTACACGCTCACCGACGGTGCCGACCGAATCAAGGCCGCCAAGGCGATTTGCGAGCTGATTGCCGAATATTATTCGCCGGTGGAGCGGGAAATTTACATTTCCAAAATGGCCGAACGTCTGGAGCTGCCCGCGGATGCCTTGCGCGGCTCGGTGGAGCAGGTGCTTCGCCGCCGTCAAAAGGCTTTGCGGCAACGTGAAAGCAGAGAGGCGCAGGTGTCGCTTCAACACTTCGACGACCGCATCAATCCGCAATCGGTAACACTTCCGGGAATTGCCAAGGCAGAAGAAAACGTGCTTGGGTTGCTGCTGTTGTTTGAAGAGTATCGCAACGAGGCGGGCGGCGAAAGGATGGCTTTATCGGAAGCCGATTTCGCAACGGAATTTCACCGACGGGTGTTCCGAGCCGTCATGGAGCTGCACCGCGGAGAGCACGGCTTTCGTTTTGAATTGCTGGGAGAGCACTTCCCGCCGGACGAGCTCGGGCGGATTCGGAAAATGGAGGTAGAACGGCAGCGCCTTCCGAACAACGGACCCGATGCCTTCCGCTCGGCAGTGCAGGCGTTGCGGAAAAAAAGAGAATTGGAGCAGGCAAAGCAGGGCAATGTCGGCGATTTCATTGCATTACGGCGTCAAAAGAAAAAAAGAGAGAATACATAAAGGATGGTTCAACGAACATGAACAAAAAAGAAGAATCGGTGCAGGATAACGAGATTGAGAAAAAAATGAATGTGGATTCCCTGATTGAAAAAGGGAAAAAGGGCAAGCTTTCCGCAAGTGATTTGGACAACGCTCTGGAGGAAATGGACTTTGACGTGGACAGCATCGACAAGCTGTACGAGGTGCTGGAGGACAACGGCATTTCCTTTGTGAAAAATGATATTTCCAATGAGGAAATGAGCGAAATCGAGAGCGAGGTTGAAAAATTCGGTGCGGGCGAGAACATGGAGAATATCCTGGAGCAGGAAGGCCTTGCCATTGACGACCCCGTTCGTCTGTACCTGAAGGAAATCGGTAAGGTTCCTCTGTTGACCTCCGAGCGCGAAAAAGAGCTGGCGGAGCGGATGACCGCGGGAGACGAAAGCGCGAAGAACGAGCTGGTGGAGGCCAATCTCCGTTTGGTGGTGTCCATCGCAAAGCGCTATGTGGGTCGCGGAATGTTCTTTTTGGATTTGATTCAAGAGGGAAATCTCGGCCTGATGAAGGCAGTGGATAAGTTTGACCATACCAAGGGCTACAAATTTTCCACTTACGCGACGTGGTGGATCCGTCAGGCCATCACCCGCGCCATTGCCGACCAGGCCCGCACCATTCGCATTCCCGTACACATGGTGGAAACCATTCACAAGGTTTCCCGTTATTCCCGTCAGCTGCTTCAGGAATACGGCCGTGAAGCGACTGCCGAGGAAATCGGCGAAAAAATGGGCATGAGTGCGGAAAAGGTGCGCGAAATTATGAAAATCGCGCAGGACCCTGTTTCGTTGGAGACGCCCATTGGCGAGGAGGAGGACAGCCATCTCGGCGATTTTATTCCCGATGACGATACGCCGTCGCCCGCAGAGGCAACCTCCACCAATATTCTCCGGGAGGAATTGGAGCGCCAGCTGCATACCCTGACTCCACGCGAGGAGCACGTCATTAAGCTTCGCTTCGGTCTTTACGACGGAAGAACCCGCACCCTGGAGGAGGTTGGCAAGGAATTTGATATTACCCGTGAGCGAATCCGTCAAATTGAAGCCAAGGCATTGCGCAAGCTGCGCCATCCCAGCCGTGCAAGACATTTGAAGGGCTTTATGGAATAATATGCGCAGGAAGCCTTGCGTTGCAAGTCTTTAGGCTTCGCCCTGTGCGTGCTTTGCACGCCTGCGCAATTGACGGCTTCGCAAAAATGTCCGTGCAAGCACACATTTTTGCTTCATGGTATAATAGATTTTGGTTCTATGTGACAAAAAAGAACGTCATCAAATGTTAAATGCGCCGAAAAAAAAAGCATAATGACAAAATTTGCTGCTCTTTTTTGTGCAGGACGACCTTAAAATGTGAATTTGTTGTGACCGTTGGCGCCTCCGAAGCGTCGGAGGTCGGTTTGGTCACAAAAAATTCACTTGACATTCTCTTTGAAATGATGTAAAATATGCTTATAGGATTATGGTCCGTTCTGTTTCGTTTTTCGAAGTGGCGCGGGCCTGATTTAGGAGGAATCGAGAATGAAAAAAAGACTGATTTGTCTTGCGCTGGGCTTGCTGATGCTTCTCAGCACCGTCTTGGCAAGCTGCTCCCAAAAAGGCTCGGGATCTAGCATTGTGGACAGTGCATCCGAGCTGTCGGAAACCCTGACCATGTGGGTTGTTTCCGAAAAGCCTGTCGGAGATGAGGACGCGGCACTGGTGAGCGATGCGATTAACGCCATCACAAAATCCAAGCTGAGAACTCAAATTGTGATGAAGTTTTTGACCAGAGATGTTTATGAGGCAGAACTGGAAAAGACGATTTTGGCATATGAGGCTGCCAAAAAGAGCGAGGTGAAGGAAGAGGAAACCACCTCGGATGAGGAGTCCACCACGGCAAGAGTGGAGGAAACGATGACCAACGAGTGGGGCTTGACCGTTACCAAATTCCCGACTCCTCTGGAAAACCAGGTGGACATCATCTACATCAACGGCGAGACCATGTTCAGCGAGTACGTGGAAAAAGGATGGCTGGCAGAACTGGATACCGAGCTCGGCAGCTCCTCCAAAAAGCTTAAGGAGTATGTTTCTCCCACACTGCTTTCCGCTGTAAAAACCAACAATAAGACCTATGCAATTCCCAACAACAACGTCATCGGCGAGTACACTTATATGCTGTTGGACAAAAATTTGGTTGACAAGATGGCTTGGCAGGGATACCTCCAGCAGGGGCAAATCGACGGCTTCTACAACGATTTGATTTACGATTTTCTGGAATCCGTTCAGCGCTTCTACGGCGACGAATACACCCCCATTGATTCCGATTACGAGTACTGCTTGGATTTGCTGGCGCATTATTGGTCCGTTTCTCCCGAGGACTATTCCGCATTGGACGAGTTCTCCGTGTTCGGCTCTCTTTACACCGACATCGAGGATTTGACCCGCGGCAGTGTCATTCTCGGCTTTGACAGTCTGTTCTCCGATAAGCAGTTCGCAAGCGACTTCCTCAAGTTGAACTTCTTTGACTTGAACAATTACTTCAAAACGGAGGGGGACACCAAGCCCGCCGCATTGAAGTTCGTCACCGGAGACGCAAGCACTTTGAAGAAGAATAATGCAGTAATTCTTCAGCCCGGCGATTCCTACACCAATTACGCCGACAAGGATTACTATGCAGTGGTTGTTAAGTATCCCACCGCATCCACCGATGACATTTTCGGCAACATGTTCGGCGTTTGCTCTTACACTAAGAGCCTTTCCCGCAGCATGCAGGTGATTACTTATTTGAACACCAATGCCGACCTGCGCAACCTGCTGCAATACGGTGTTGAAGGAACACACTATTGGACCGTTGTGAACGACGAGGGTGAGGTTACGGGAATTACCCGCAAGGGGAACGATGCGTATCTGATGGACATCGGCGCCACCGGTAACGCGTTCATTGCATACCCCGAGGAAAACATGAGCGCCGATATTTGGACCAACGGCAAGGAGCAGAACAGAGGCTCTCTCGTGTCCCCGTTGCTCGGCTTTGACATCAAGAACTTTGCGGAGTCCGCTACGGCCACTACCGTGACCGAAAAGCTGAATACGGAGAAGGGCTACAACCTCTCTTACACCACCGGTTACTCCGTGGATGTGCTCTCGCAGGACCCTGTCATTGCAAACTGGTTGAGCGGTTGCACCGAGAAGGATGTTCACGTTTTGATGACCTCCCAGACCTCCGGTCTGTATACCACCTACAATATTTATGTTTACAACAACAGCGTTTCCAAAAATGTTTCCTTTGACGTGGAGGTGTTCCAGGATTTTGCCATCACCACGAATAAGAAGGGACAAGAGGTAAAGACGCAAACGGATTTGGATTTCGTTCTGGAATACAATAATTCCACGTTGCTGTCCAGCACCGGTAAAAGCGGATACGAGCTTTCCTTGGTGAGAATTTATACCAAGAAGAACAACAGCTTTGATATTTTAACCGGTAAGGCTACAAAGAACGAAAGCGGCGAAGTGGTAGGTACCGAAAACTGCAAGGACGTTCGTTTGACTCAATTGAAGGATTTGATTACCTTTGACTTCTACGATACCGACCAATACAAAATTCAGGTAGACAACATCCTGCTGACCAACGTGCTGGATAACGATGTCATCATGAACTGGGTCACCGGTACGGATACCAGAAACGGTCAGTTGAACATTCAAAACCCCTACAAAGAGAACAAGGAAAAGAAGGTTATGCTCGCGTACAAGGAGGTAGGCGAAACCACAACGCGTTACACCTACGTGTTCTTCCGTTACGGTATGTCCTATCCCACCGAGTTGACTATTCAACCGACGGGCGTCAAGAACAAGCTGATGCTCAACTTCCTGTTCTCACGCGATACCGGTGAGAATGCGTTGAAGATTGACGCCGAGGACCCCAACTACATGTTGTATTACATTACCGTTGAGGCGGACAACAGTGTGGCAGTGGAATTCTCTTATTTCATGAACATTACCACCGACACTCCGGAAACCGAGTCGGCTCCCAAGGTAACCAATTCGAATGTTGACCCCGATTACACGTTGCTGGGCAATTTGAACACCGAGCTTGTGAAGTACATGAACAAGTTGAACAGCGATTTGACTGCCATCATCGAGCAGTGCAAGGCAGACATTCGCAACGGAACCTCTACCTTTGCGGATTTCGAGCAACTGGTTGCCGACCTTCAGCTTCTCCTTTCCACCAGTGGGAACTATGCAAGCTTCTCCTCTGATTTGAAGGGCAAGTATTTGATGGCTTATGCCAAGGATGAAAACGGTGTTCTTGCAGGCTCGGGTGCTTTTTCCAAGCTGCATCAGAATTTGCTTTCCTACACCGCTTATGAAATCACGGGAGACCCCGTAAAGTGGAGCACCGTTTCCGGCGGTACTACTCCGGAGGATATGGTTCAGTACGATTCTCCCTACGGCATCTACTATCAGTGGCTTCAAAAGTACGGCTATTTGCCTACCAAGTAAAAATTCTTTTTTGCGGACTGCGACAGCGATGTTGCGGTCCGTTTTTTGCCATCAAGCTATTGAAAAATCGGGAAAAGTATGATAAAATAACAATGTTATGAGAAATCTTTGAAAGAAAAGAGGCTTTTGTATGTTTGGTGAACAAAAAATTTGCTTTTCCGGTGTTCAGCCTTCCGGAAATTTGACTATTGGAAATTATCTTGGTGCGTTGCGAAATTTTTCGGAATATTCGGAAGAATATAAAACCTTTTACTGTGTAGTGGATGAGCACGCCATTACCGTTCGTCAGGTTCCCGCCGAGCTTCGGCGCCGCACCTACGAGACACTGGCGCTGTATATGGCTTGCGGCTTGGACCCCGAAAAAAATACCCTGTATGTGCAGTCCATGGTGCATGAGCATGCCGAGCTTGCTTGGGTCCTCAATTGCTTCACCATGTTTGGCGAGCTTTCGCGGATGACGCAATTTAAGGACAAAAGTGCCAAGCATGCGGACAATATCAACGCCGGGTTGTTTACCTATCCTTCCCTGATGGCGGCGGATATTTTACTTTATCAAACCGATGTGGTTCCCGTCGGGATTGACCAAAAGCAGCACGTGGAGCTTTGCCGCAACATTGCCGAGCGCATCAATCAAATTTATCCGGATTTGTTCACGGTTCCGGTTCCGATGCTTCCGAAGCACGGTCAAAAAATCATGTCTTTGGCAGAGCCCACCAAAAAGATGAGCAAGTCGGACGAGAATACCAACGCAGTGGTATACATTCTGGACGATAAGGACACAATTATCAGAAAGTTCAAGCGTGCGGTGACCGATTCCGAGGCCGAGGTGCGTTATGCGCCGGATGAAAAGCCGGGCGTCAGCAATTTGATGACTGTTTATTCCTGCTTTACGGGGAAAACGATGGAGGAAATCGAACGGGAATTCAGCGGCTGCGGCTACGGCGATTTCAAGCTTGCCGTCGGTGAGGCAACTGCCGATGCGTTGCGGCCTGTTCAGGAGCGGTTCCATGCGTTGTTGAAGGATAAGGCAACGTTGGAGGCGCAAATGAAGCGCGGAGCGGAGGAAGCGTCCTACTATGCACGTCGCACGCTTTCCAAGGTGCAAAAGAAGCTGGGATTTGTACAACTGTAAACGGCGCAATTCCATTGATTGCCTGAATATGCGGGGAGAGGACTGATGGAAAAGGTTCTCTCCCCGCAGTTTTTTGACGTTCACCGAGACCTTTTTAATAAAAGCTTTCACGGAGATTTTTGTGGCCGAATTCTGAATTTTGTCGTGCAAGGTTGATTTTTCGGATGGAATGTGATACAATAAATATAATGAAAGAATTCGAAAAAAGGGGGACAATGGCGTGAATTGGAAGAGTCGCTTGCTTGCGTTTGCATTGGTGCTGACCCTGTGTTGCTCCATGCTCACTTCTTGCTTTTTTGCCGTTTCGTTTGGCGAGGCAATGCTGGAGGACGCATCCAAGGAGCGTGAAACCGACCGGGTGGTTGTGCGTCCTCAGGAAGGGCAGGACGGCAGCTTCCAAGTCCTGACGTACACCTACGATTTGACGCAGGAGGACGTGGATGCGTTCGCGGCGCTGTTGGCTGTGTGTGAGCAAACTGTTTGCTCCTCCGAGGACCGCGAGGCGGTGCTGGAATGCATTCAACAAACCGAGGACGCGTTCTATCACCTGCAAACGCAAGAGCAGTTGGCCTATATTGCCTACTGCGTCGACGGTGAAAACGAGTTGTACCAAAATGCATACAGCTTTTCCTCCGAGGTAAGTCAGGATGCCTACCTGCAATATATGGAGATGTGTCAGCGCATTTATGCAGCCGCGGATTCTGTCGGCCGCACGGTTTTCTTTGAGGATTGGACCGAAGCGGATGTTGCCATGATGTTGGCTTATTCGGGAGAGGTGGCGGAGCTGAACAAGGAAAACGACGACATTTTGCTGGCATACCGTGCACTGGGAGAAGGGGAGCTTGAAACCGAAACGGGGAAGCTTTTCTTGAAAATGGCAGAAAACAATAACCGCATTGCCAAAACCTTCGGATACGACAACTATATGGAGTATGCATACGCTTTGAATTATGCGCGCGACTACACCGTGGAGGAAGCCGAACAGGTTCGCACGTATATCAAACAATATTTGGTGCCCTTGTGTCAGACCGCAGTGGAAAGTTTTTTGGAGCTGCAGCAAAATTTGACACTGGGTGAAATGCTTCGCATGGAGAAGTTTTTGCTGCGAGATGCGGACATTGCAAACGAAACTGCCTTTCATCAGTATATCGCTTCCTATCCATCCGAATTTTCTATTCGGATGAACACGCTGTTTGACGGCGAGCACGCCATTGTGATTCCGAGCGGCAACGAAACGGCCTACAAAGGCGCATTTACCGTGTATTTGGAGGACTACGATACGCCGCTCTGCTATTTCGGACGCGGATATCAAAGCGTGTTGACCTACGCGCATGAAATGGGACACTTCCTTTCGGCTTATTACAGTGCGGAGCAGTCGGTTCCGTTGGACGTTGCGGAGTTGCAGTCTCAGGGCAACGAGGTGATGTATTTGGCGTACCTGCTGGATGGAAGCTTTGATTCCGATTATGTCTGTGCCATTGTCAATTACAGCCTGTACAGTCTCCTTGCGGATATTATTTCCACTGCCGTCATTGATGAATTCGAGCTTGCTGTGTACGGCAACCCGAATTTAAGCAGTGATGAGCTGGACGCCCTGATGGAGCAAATTGTCGATTCCTACGGCGGCGCGGAGTGGTACGGAGAGTATATCGGCGATGCGGTTTCCTATTGGAAGTACGTGGTTATCGAGTCGCCTGCGTATTATATCAGCTATGCAATGTCCGGAATTGCCGCATTGGAGCTGCTCGGTGTTGCCGTTGACAACTACGCGGCGGGGCAGCAGGCCTATCAAACCGCGGTGACGGATGCCGCAACGCTCGGCTCCTTCAAGCAGACCTTGCAGCGTATGGGACTTTCCGAGCCGTTTGAAGAAGCGGCGTATTCGGAAATTGCCGCGCTGGTGCAAAAATTAAAATAAAATCGCATCGAAGAAAAAGCATCAAAGAAAGGGAAAAATATGAATACCATTCGTGTATCAAACCGAAAAGTACGCATGGTTGCGCACCGAGGGCTCAGCGGACTGGAAGCGCAAAACACCAATCTTGCTTTTGTGGCGGCGGGGAACCGCAGCTACTGGGGCGTGGAAACCGACGTTCATTGCACGGCGGACGGCAATTTTATCATCATTCACGATGACAACACCGAGCACATGACGGGGGTCTCGCGTGTGGTGGAGGAAAGCGATTTTGACACCCTGCGTTCAATGCCCCTGCACGATGTGGACGGAAGCTTGGGCAGGGTGGATTTGAGAATGCCGACATTGGAGGAGTATTTTCGCATTTGCAAGAAGTATGAGAAAATTTGCGTTTTGGAGCTGAAAAATCATATGCCGGAGGAGCAGGTCCGCCGCATTATGGAAATTGCCAAGCGGGAATATGCCCTGGAGCAAATTGTGTTTATCTCCTTCGATTTTGAAAATTTGATGTTTGTGCGCAATTACAATCCCATGCAAAAGGTTCAGTTTTTGTTTGGCGAATTTACCGAGGAAATCATCGAAAAGGTTTGCCGACATCGCTTTGATGTCGATGTGCGTTACAGAGCCGTCACCAAGGAGATTGTGGACCGCTTGCACGCTTGCGGCGTTGAGGTCAACTGTTGGACCGTCAATGATGCGGAAGAGGCAAAGCGCTTGATGGAGTGGGGAGTGGATTACATCACCACCAATATTTTGGAATAAAAAGGGCAGGAGCAAACCGTGTGGCTTGCTCCTGCTTTTCAAGTTGTTCAGTTTTTGTCGCCTTTTCCTTTTTCAATGTGATAGACAATGATGCCGGTGCAAATGACCATGGCGGGAATGATGAAAGAGATACAATCAACTGCAACATTGCTGATAAACGGTAAAAGGAAAAAGTGGCACAGGAAAAACAGGGATATTGCGGCAATTACGTATTTGATGATGGTAACCATTTTATCCCCCTATTGGCACATAATGGATAGGCTCATCAAGTTCTGCGGTCCGTGTATCTTTTTCTTTTTCTTTGGCTATCGATATTCCAATTCCCAAGGAAGGAACCGGTATCGATAAGGAAATCGAAGGTAAGTCCAAGTCAAGCGTGTACCTAACATGGTCGTATGTTGCATTTGCATTGAAATAGTGCTCTTGGCCGGGAGTGGACAAAACAACCTGCATTTCAAAATATGCTTTTAAATTCGTGTAGGTTTTTGTATCATAGTCAACATGTGTCCAATTCCAACTACTTTCATCACAGGGAAGTGAGAAAACAGCACCTGAACCTGCCCAAGAATTGTAATATGCATTTCTAAAGTTATCGTCAGTAAAATATTCGGTTTTGGAACTTGTGGTTGTTTCGCCATCTTTGTGCTCAATACAATCATAACTAAAATTCCCTTGCCGCGTGTTGTTTATGAGCGTACAATCTTGCGCTGCAATACCAATCGAATCGTAATTTCTGTCGGAGGGCATGGTTAGCCATACTGCATCGGCCAGCATGTGGTATTTGCCGTTTCCCATGATGATGATGGTGAGGGTGATTTTCATATAGGCATCGTTGTATGTTGCTTCAACTTTTCCACCGCCGGCATCTCCACCCATGTCACCAATCGGGGGCAGTACCACGGCACGTGAGGACGCGATTTCGGAGAGGGTTTCTTCTCGGCTTAAATAGGTGGTGGTACCGTCCGCGGAAGTTTTGCTGTAAGTGGTGACGGACACGATAGACTCGGCATTCTCACAATTTTGAACGGTTTCCGTGGAGAGGCGTTCAATTTGTTCCTCGTCCATGCCGACATCCGCGAGGATTGCCGTGGCGGAAAGCGTTGTTTGCTCGGCATTTTGGTAGGATTTCATTACGCCGCCGTTTTCCAAGACTGTGAGGGCGTAGGTTGTCCCGTTTTCACCGGTTTGAATCAAACTTTGGGATGCGGGAGCTTCTGCAAAAGCTTGAATGAACAAGCAGGGGAGCAGCATGAGGACTAAAAGTACGCTTGTAATTTTCTTCATAATAATAGACTCCTTTTTGATGTGTTGTGTTTGCTTTTTTACTTCAAAAAAGTATACAACCCATTGGACTCACTCTCCTTCCTCGGCATTTTCCGCTTCCTCTAAAATGCGGTTCAGTGTGTCAATGTATTCTCGAAAGGCGCGGATGGCCTCGGGGGTGATGGACACGGTGGTCATGGGCCTTTTGCGTACAATGCTCTTTTTCACCGTGACGTATCCGATTTTCTCCAAGTTTGAAATTTGCACGCTGATGTTTCCGTCGGTGGCACCGGTTTGCTCTTTGAGCTGATGAAAGGTTTTGTTGCCCGTCAGCAAAGCACTGATAATCATCAACCGCAACCGCGATTGAAAGATTACGGGAATATCAAATTCTTCCATCATTCTTCCTTCTTTTTAATTGAAAAGTGATGCCGATGACAATGCTGATAATGCTTGTTAAAAATTCAGACGCTACGTAGAGCAGAGTATATAATTTGCTGACGACAACACCTTCATAACCAAAGGCTTCAATGGTGGAAGTACGAATGGAAATTAACTGCCAAAGGATAACAGCAAAAACGAGGAATATGGTAAATGTTGCACCGTACAACATATTGGAGTTGCTTGTCATGAGCGCTGTGCATAGAAATACGCTCAAAAATAGGAATAAACCGAAAAATTCTATGGTGAGCAGTATAATTCCGTTTGAAGTATTGGTGAAATGGTATGCTTTACCAACAATTCCGTTTACAATATTGTAGAAAATGTTCAGATACCAAGGAGTGAAAATACCAAAGCCCCAGAGGCGGTAAAGCTGCATGGTGTGTGCGCTTTGCGTTGCAACGATTTTGTAGCGGATGAGAATGTATCCGACTACAACAACCAGAACCTTTACAATGCCGAAGATGTTTTTGCAATTGAGCGCCAAGGCTTTTTCAAAGATGGGTAGAAAAAGTACTGCCATTGTGAGGGCACGCTCCACTAGTGACGCAATGCCGAATAACAGGAAAAATTTTGCCAGCCATCCGTAATCGAACTGCGTGTTGTCCAGGGTTGCGCGAATCAGCCGTAGATTCTCTTGGTATTTTTCTTTTTCTTCTCGTGTCATGTTTGTTCCTCCATTCACTTTGTTTTTTAAAATACTTTATTTTATAAAGTATCTTGATTTCATTATACGGAGAAAGAACTGTATTGTCAAGTGCTTTTTTTGATTGTTTACAATTTATTCATAAAATGGGAAAGCTTTGAAAAAGAGGTGAAAAACTCTGCTTTGAAAAAGTAATTTTTTGCTTTTTTCTATTGACAAAAGCAAAAAGATATGGTATAATAGCAAAGCACTTGTGGTTACATCCTCAATGCGAGTGTAGTTCAATGGTAGAATTCCAGCCTTCCAAGCTGGCCGCGTGGGT
>CAZWXE010000050.1:0-11967 GCA_964638045.1 uncultured Ruminococcus sp.
ATTTGCGAGAAAATTGCGAGAAACGCTTCTCGCACCGTGCAATCGAACCCCCGAATAAGTCAGTAAATACAAGGGGTTTTAAGAGATTACATAGACAGACGAAGGAAGATTTCAAGACCGCCTCGTTATGACCGCTTCGATAACCCTCCACATATGAAATTGTATCAAACACCTTGAACGAAGTCAAGGAAATTTGCGAGAAAATTGCGAGAAACGCTTCTCGCACCGTGCAATCGAACCCCCGAATAAGTCAGTAAATACAAGGGGTTTTAAGAGATTACATAGACAGACGAAGGAAGATTTCAAGGCCTCCTCGTTATGACCGCTTCGCGACCTTCACCAACAGGCGAAATAACCATCCGTAAAGGCTATGATGACATGGACATTATATCACAACCGTTTGCAAAAAGCAAGGGCTTGCAAAAATATTTTTCAAGGCGGTCTTACAGCAACATTTTTGTTGACGGAATAAAACTCGAAGCGAATTCAAACAGATACGATGCTTGCCTTGACGATGTAGCCGATAAAGTATATACGCGAGACATATTCAGACGAGATTGAGTTTCATATTACCGATTTCGCAATACCGATTCTTCCATCGCCGAACAATTTTACCATCCTCGTCTAACACCTTTTTCTTGCGCCGTCCGACAACGGCATCGGTGTCCGATCTGAGCGTTTACAAAAAAGTTGCATGATTTTACGGCAAATTTCGACGGACCTATTGAAAAGCATAACAAAGCCATGATATACTGTGTATACAGCGTATGCAAACCGTGTGTTGGGAATCGAGCGGCATACATACGGGCAAAAAATGTGCGACAGCATTTTAGATGTTGAAGAAGTAAAAACGCGAATAGAGGCTTTCGCAAAAGATGAACAAGAACAAAAGCAGAAAAAAAGATGAGCATGATAAAAAACGAAATACCGATATTGGAATTTGATACCGAGCAAATAGCGGTTATCAATCCCACTCACGAAAAATTGGATTTGAAGCTTCCGAAGAAGTGCGTGTTTGCCTTCCTCGGTGAGTATATCAACGAATACGCAAGCAAGACGGAAACACGAAAAGTGTCCGAGTTCGTCAGTGCAACGAAGCTTTACCCAATCTACGTAACGAAATACAAGGGCGAAAAAGTCGTACTCTGTCAAGCTCCCGTAGGAGCTGCACCTGCGGCACAGCTCCTTGATTGGCTGATTGGCTACGGTGTGCGTGAAATAATTTCCGTCGGTTCTTGCGGAGCACTTGAAAGGTTTCCCGAAAGTACATTCCTTGTACCGAGCAAGGCTCTGCGTGACGAAGGTACATCCTATCACTACGCTCCCCCTTCTCGCTTCATGGGAATCAGCAAAAGAGCAAGAAAAGCGATTGAAGAAACGTTGCTTGAGCACGGTATGAAATATCAAGAGGTCCTCACTTGGTCAACGGACGGGTTTTTCCGTGAAACCAAAGAAAAGGTCGCATACCGAAAGAGCGAAGGCTGCTCCGTTGTTGAAATGGAGTGTTCGGCCCTTGCCGCTGTTTCAGCCTTCAGAGATGCAACTTGGGGAATGCTGCTCTACACCGCAGATAGCCTTGCCGACGTGGAGCGGTACGACGAGCGAACTTGGGGTGGCAACGCATACGAATATGCGCTGACACTCTGCTTGGATGCAGTGCTGAAATTATAACGAACAAATTTGTTTTTGAAAGGAAAAGAGCTGAATTCGATGGAAGACAAGATGCACATTCTGTGCCGGATAGAATATGACCGATAAAAAGGAATGAAGTGATATAAAATAACCGTTCACTCTTGCAGTTACACAATTATTACAGCGCATATCCTGAAATAAATTGAACTTTGCAGACATTTCCCACTCTACCGTCGGTTTACATCTCCCTACTAAACCGTCGGTATGTGTACTTTATCTGCGGCAGCGGTTATACTGTATGCGAAAGGAGGCAGCTTATGGACCAAACGAAAATCGGAAAATTCATCGCCGAATGCAGAAAGCGAAAAAGCTTGACGCAAATGCAGTTGGCGGAGCGGTTGAATATCACCGACAAAGCAATATCCAAATGGGAGCGCGGCTTATCCTTGCCCGACTCCTCAATCATGCTTGAGCTTTGTGATATTCTCGGCATCACAGTAAATGATTTATTAAGTGGGGAGGTAATTTCAGTGGATCATTACAACAAAGAATTGGAAAAGAACTTGCTTGAAGTGCTCAGGCAAAAAGAAAAGGCAGATAAGCAATTACTGTCTTTGGAGATTTTTATGGGCTATATCATTTCAATAATTTTTATATCGCTCGTATTCGTTGCTTCGTTTATTCAAATGGCAAGCTGGTTAAGAATCACCCTGATCGGTATCGGATTGATTCTTTTTGCGACAGGTATCGGCTTTGCAATCAGAATTGAGCAAACGGCAGGATACTATGAATGTGCCAAATGCGGATATAGATATGTTCCCTCATACAAAAGCGTACTTATGTCTGTTCACATTAACAGAACGAGATATATGCGTTGCCCGAAGTGCAATGAAAAGTCTTGGCAGAAAAAAGTAATCAGCAAGGAATAATCTATTTTTCAATACCGTAAAAATATCAAAGCAGAAGGCATCGTAGAAATACGGTGCTTTTTGTTGTTCCCTTTCCCGACGCGGATAACACCGCTTCCCTTTTCGTCATTTTCGATTCATTTATGTATATTTTATGCATTATTTCTGTATATATTCAAAAAGCAAGTCTTGAAAACGTTTGTTTGTTTTTGCCGTTTCATCCGTGTTTTTGATACTTTTGAGATAATGTATCGTTACAAAGTTCGTTTTTCGAGTCAAAAATTGTGCTATTTATACAAACTTCAAAAACTTTTGCAAAAGCCATTGACAAATGAATATTTATGCGTTATAATGACGTCATCAAAAGCGAGCGGCAAAAAAGACAAAAATCAAAAAGAGCTCGTCAAAAAATTCAGGAGGAACATCATGAAAAAAATTCTTTCCATTCTGTTGGCGGCAGCATTGCTTTGCTGCACAATGGCAACCCTGGCAGCCTGCGGCGACAGCGAGGATGCGCTCGACAAGGCCTACAACAACTACCTCAAGCAGTACAAGTTCAATGACAGCGGCAAAGAAGAGCTGGTCGTTGCAACCTCTCCGGACTTCGCTCCGATGGAATTCGTCGATGTTTCCAAGAGCGGCCAGGACCAGTATGTCGGCTTCGACATTCTGCTGGCGCAGTACCTCGCAAAAGAGCTGGACATGAAGCTGGTCATTAAGCCGATGTCCTTCGATGCCTGCATGACCGCGGTCCAAAGCGGTGTCGCAGACCTCGGCATTTCCGGATTCTCCTGGACGGCAAAGCGCGCCCAGAACTTCCTGATTTCGGATTACTACATCGCGGGCGAGAATGAGAGCGAGCAAATTCTCATTACCACCAAAGCAAACGAGGGTAAGCTGACCACCGCCGAAAGCGTGGCGGGCATGAAAATCGGTGCACAGGGCGGTTCCCTTCAGGAGCTGTTGGTTACGGAGCAGCTGCCGAACTCCGAGATTTCCCTCTACACCGACCTGGCAGTTGCGGTGGAAGCATTGATGGCAGGCAAAATTGACGCACTGGCGGTTGCGGCAGGCAACGGCGATGCGTTCATCAGCCAGAATGAAGGCAAAATCGCAACCGCAGGCTTCCAATTTGAGGTTGACGAGAAGTACAAGAACAACGTCATTCTTGTAAACAAAAACGACAACGACATGCTGGAAAAGGTCAATGCCGCGCTTGCAAAGGCAATGAACGCCGGCCTTTACAATGGTTGGTACGAGGCTTGCCAAATCTACGCACAGGTCAAGACCATTGACGAGCTTGGCTACGACGACAACGGCAACAAAATTACGGAAACAAACTGAATCAAAATCTGTCGGACTATTGCGGAGCGGCCAATACTTCGCAATAGTCCGCGCACTGTTGAAAGGAGAACCATTCTATGACCTTCGGAGAATTGCTCATATCCATGTGGCAGATTTTTGAAGAATATTGGAAAACATTTTTAATTACGGGACTTTCCGGAACGCTGTTGCTCTCGCTGATTACCACCGTGTTCGGCGCGGTCCTCGGCTCCCTGTTTGCCATGGGAAAAATGTCCAAATTCAAGCCGCTCAGCTGGCTTGTAACCGCCGTCATCGAGGTCCTGCGCGGCACGCCGTTGTTGCTTCAGCTGTATGTCGGCTATTTCCTGATTCCGATGATGTTCCCGTTCCTGCAATTGAGCGACTTTACGACCATTGCACTCGCGTTGATTTTGAACAGTGCCGCCTATGTTTCCGAGGTCATTCGCTCGGGCATTCAGGCAGTGGACAAGGGGCAAACGGAGGCGGCACGCAGCCTCGGGCTTTCCGCGGCGACAACGATGCTTTCGGTTGTTTTGCCGCAGGCAATCAAAAACATTTTGCCCGCTTTGGCAAATGAATTTGTAACCATCATTAAGGAAACCTCTCTTGCATCGACCTTCTTTGTCGGTGAGCTGATGACCTCTTACCTGATTGTCAAGGGGGCAACCTTCAGCTCCCTGCCGACGCTGATGATTGTCGGTATCATCTATTTCGTCATCACCTTCTCGCTCTCCAAGGTAATCGGTGTTTTTGAAAGGAGAATGAAACATGAGCACGCCTGAACAAAATACAAGCACCGCAATGCTGCGGATTTGCGGACTTTACAAAAATTTCGGAGATTTGAAGGTTCTGCAAGGTGTTTCCACCGAGGTACGCTCGGGGGAGGTCGTTTCCATCATCGGCGCGTCCGGCTCCGGCAAGAGTACGCTTCTCCGCTGCATGAATTTGCTGGAAACGCCGACCTTCGGCGAGGTGTGGATGGAAGGAAAGCTGCTGACGCCTGTGGACCCCTATTTGCACCCCGAGGTGATTTGCGCCTCCAAAACCTACAAAAAACTGACGGCAGACGGCAGCATGAGCCGTGAGGACGCCATTGCCAAAATCAAGGCGGAGGACCTGTTGCATGAGCGTTTTAACGCAGAGGGCAAGGAATATCGCGCCGCGTTGAAAAAAATCTATACCGAAAATCACCAAGAGGTGGACCTGTCGCGTCAAAAGATGGGCATGGTGTTCCAGCAGTTCAACCTGTTCAACAATTTGACGGTTCTGGGCAACATGCTCTTGGCGCCCGTCAAGCTGAAGCTGATGAGCCGTGAGGAGGCCGTTGCCAAAGCCGAGCAATTGCTTGCGCGCATCGGATTGTCCGAAAAGAAGGACGTCTACCCCTCCACGCTTTCGGGCGGTCAAAAGCAGCGCATTGCCATTGTGCGCGCGTTGATGATGTCTCCCGACGTCATGCTCTTCGACGAGCCGACCTCAGCCCTCGACCCCGAGATGGTCGGCGAGGTTTTGGCGCTCATCAAGCAGCTTGCAAACGAGGGCATGACCATGGTCATCGTCACGCATGAAATGGGCTTTGCGCGCGAGGTGTCCGACCGCGTTCTGTTTGTGGACGACGGCAATATTTTGGAGGAGGGGCCGCCCGAGCAGCTCTTCAAGAACCCGCAGAATCCGCGTCTGCGCGATTTCCTCGGTAAGGTACTGTAAGATGGACATGAACAAAGCAAAGCAGATTGCACTGGACGCGATTGCCGAAAGCGCGGCAACATTTTGCGATTTGTCGGACCGAATTTGGGAGTATGCGGAGCTTTCTTTAAAGGAATTCCGTTCGACGGAGGATTATTGCCGCCTGTTGGAGGAGCTTGGCTTTACGGTCAAGCGTGAGGTTTTCGGCATCAAGACCGCTTTTTCCGGAAGCTTCGGCTCGGGAAAACCGGTCATCGGCATTTTGGGCGAATTCGACGCGCTTTCCGGCCTGTCGCAGCTCGGCGGCGCAACGGAGCGCAAGGAGCTGCAAGCCGGCGGGAACGGACACGGTTGCGGACACAATATGCTCGGCGCGGGCGCATTGGCGGCGGCTTACGGTGTAAAACGCTATCTTGAGGAAAGCGGAAAGCCCGGCACCGTCATCTTCTTCGGAACGCCCGGAGAGGAAGGCGGAGCGGGAAAGGCCTTCATGGCAAAGGAAGGCTTGTGGTACGGCTTGGACTGTGCGCTGACCTGGCATCCGTCGGACGTAAACGAGGTTGCAACGGGCACCTGCAACTCCTGCATTCAAACGCTCTATCGGTTTCACGGGGTGGCGGCACACGCCGCGGGAGACCCCGAAAACGGCAGAAGTGCTTTGGACGCGGTGGAGCTGATGAACGTCGGCGTACAGTATCTGCGCGAGCACACCAAGGACGATGCACGGATTCACTATGCCATCGTGGACGGCGGAGGAATCTCGCCGAACGTGGTGCAGGCAAACGCATCGGTGCTCTACATGGTACGTTCCCTCTCGGTCAAGGACGCGGTTGCATTGCAGGAACGCGTGAATCAAATCGCGGAGGGTGCGGCCATGATGACCGAAACAACCTGCGAAAAAATCTTTATTGACGGTTGCTCCAACACCGTCCCGAATCATGTGTTGGAAAAGCTGATGTACGACAATTTTTCGGCACTCGGTGTTGCGGCATACACCGACGAGGAGCAACAATTCGCCGCGGAACTCAAGGCGACCTACGACAGTCACGGAGCATTGCCCGGAATTGCGGCGCAAATGGATCCGATTGCCGCGGAGCAGGTGCGCACGCAAAGCCATGACGGCACCGACGCACTGAATGCCTTCCTCGCCCCTCTTTACACCGGGTACGTGTTTGAGCCCGGCTCTACGGACGTCGGGGACGTATCCTGGCAGACACCGACCGCACAGCTGCACACAGTGTGCTTCACATCGGGTGCTCCCGGGCATTCTTGGCAGAACGTCTCCTGCGGAAAAACCTCCATCGGGCACAAGGGGTTGCTGCAAGCCGCGTATGTTCTGGCGGCTACCGCCGCGGACCTCTACGAGAACCCCGAAATTTTGGAGCAGGCAAAGCAAGAGCACCTCATTGCCGCAAAGAGCGGATATGTTTGCCCCATTCCGGACGGAGAACAGGCAAAAGCCATTGAAATATAACAGGCAAGGGGCTGTCGCAAAAGCGGCAGCCCCTTCAGTTTTTCTTTCTTTTTGCAAGTCGTTTTCGGCAAGCGTCACCCGTCCACGATTTGGTAATTTCCGATACCGAGCTCGTCCAGCACCTCTTGCATCGCGGTTTGCTGCGGCCGCATCAGCAGACGCATGTCATATTGCCGCAAATAATAATCGTAAGGCACCATCAGCTTTTTGGCATCCGCAAGCATCTCGTTGCGAATTTCCTCCGATTTGCCGGTGACATCTCCCACCGACAGCTTGGAAGCGTCCAACGCGCAAAAATCGCAAACGGTCAACAGCGTCTCCAAAATTTTTCCGCCGTCTGCCCCCAAAACCGTCTCACAGGGAACCGCAACACCCACAGTGGCATCTCCCACCATCGCCTTGAGCACGCGGAGATATTCCGTCACCGCATTCAACTGCTCCGCGTTCAGCGGCAAATTCAACAAAAGAACCTCTGCGCCGCCGCTCCGCAAGAATTCTCTGAGCAGGACGGCCTCCTCCGCTCCGATGGCATATCGGACATCCGAATCCTCCTGCGCGAAAGCCTGCGGATAAAAGACACCGCTGATATAAGAGGCAAAAACACTCAATTCGCTCATTTTGTCCAACAGAGGAATCTCCGCATTTCCCTGCATCCCCTGATACTGTGCAACGGGAGAGTCATACTGCAGCACCCCTGCCGGTGTATTGAGCAACACCGACACGTGCGAACGGTCGGCCAGAGTTTCCACCGAATCTCCCAGGCGAAACGGCTCCGCCTGAATGTCCGGCACCGGCGTTTCCACTCCGCCGGTCGCCTCGGTTTCGGTTGCTTTCCCCTCCGTCAGCCTTCGATACGTTTCGTCATCCAGCGTCAAGGTGAGAATGTTGCCGACAACAACGGTGACAAGGAGCGCCGCTCCCACGCAAATTCCGATCAGCAGCCATGGGGAAAGCTTTGGCACACGGGTATTGTACCGCCGCATTCTCCGTTCCGAAAAAGCCATCGCTCGCTCCTCCCTTCTTTGTTGTCCGATTTCGGCTTGCCGACATCAGCGAATGGTCAGCAAATCGAGACTTTGACCGTACTCGTTGAGCGTGACGGAAATTTCCTGCTTTTTTTCCTCCACCAGTGCCTCCATTTTTGCCCACTGGTACGAGGTGAATACAGACGGAAGCCTGCTGAGGAAGGTTTGGCTGTCATCCTCCATGCGCACCAACACGTAAAAACCGCTGTCGGTTTCCACCACCGAGCTGACATCTCCCGTCTCGGTCAGCTCAAAGGCCGCCTCCTCCATCTCCGCGGTATACACATCCCGCACCAGATAATACGGTGTCACGTTGGCGGTGTCCTCGTTGATGCCGTTTGCAATGTAATATGCAATGTCATGCTCCCCGCGCAGCAGCTCATTGCGCACCTGCTCCGCTTTTCTTCGGTTTTCCTCCACATCTTCACCCGGGTCGTTCTCGATGAAAACGTGCTGAACATAAACGTAATTGCCCTGCTCCAGCCAATCCACAAACGCATCCGTGCTGTTCATAATCACGCCGAGGTCCGAGGTGAGCACGTAGTACAGCTCATTTTCCAATTGCGCCACGCTCAGCGTAAAGCGCATCAGGTGCTCGGTCATGTACTGCTTTTCCAGCTCCTCCCGAAAGGCTTTTTTGCTGCCGTAAGCCGAAATGGCGGATTCAATGCTCTTGTCCACCGCCTGCTTGATGTCGGAGCTCTCCAAATCTGTTTTCTGCAGGCCGTAAGCCTCGCAGGTGGCAAGCACCGCGTAGTTGTTGCGCAGAATGCGCCAAACCGTTTCCTCCAGCTCCGCACGGTACTGCTCTGCCGTTTCCGGGTTGTCCCAAATGCCCTCCCCGTATTGCCCTTCAAACAGCTCCCGATAGGTGAGGGTGATGTATCTCAATTCCTCATAAAGCACATCGTAGCCTTCGCAGGTGCCGATGACCCTTTGCTCTTGCTTTTCCTGCTCGCTTTGGCAACCGGTAACCGACAGCGTCAGCAAAATAGACAACAGCACGCACAGGACGCACATTCGTTTTTTCATCATTTCATCTCCTTGCGTCATTTTCGCCTTTTCATTATACAGGATACATGTGTCTTTTTTATGAATAGCGCGAAAAAAGCAAGCAAAATTTTCAAAAAGGTATTTCTTTTCCGCGCTCTTTATGATAAAATATACTCAAGCAGTACGATTTCAGATACCGAGGTGAAGAAGCATGAAGGATACCTACCAAATTCCGCTGTCGAAAATCGTGGAAGAATTTCACTTTGAGGTCATTGTACGACCCGACCGTTTTGAAGACATTCAAATCACCTCCCCCGAGGTTAACCGTCCGGGGCTTGCGCTTGCCGGATTTTACGAGGTTTTCGAGCCGGAGCGCATCCAGCTCATCGGAAAAGCGGAATCGCACTATTTGCAATCCCTGGAGCCCAGCACCCGACGCGTCATGCTGACCAATCTGGTGGACGCGGCCCCCGTTGCCATCCTTTACACCACCGACCTGCCCGTTGACCAGGCATTGGTGGAGCGCGCGCAAAAAAAGCAGGTTCCCGTTTTGCGTACCCCCATCAAAACCAGCCCGATTATGGCAAGTCTTATTTCCTCCCTGAACACACACCTCGCCCCGCGCATTACCCGTCACGGCGGCCTTGTGGAGGTTTACGGCGAAGGCATCCTGCTGTTGGGGGACAGCGGCGTCGGAAAAAGCGAAACCGCGATTGAGCTGATTAAAAGAGGACACCGCCTGATTGCGGATGATGCCGTGGAAATCAAACGCGTATCCAACAAAACGCTGGTCGGCTCCGCGCCGGAGCTCATTCGGCACTATGTGGAGCTGCGCGGCATCGGACTTGTGGATGTGCGCCGCCTGTTTGGTATGGGCGCCGTCAAGGAAACCGAAAAAATCAACCTGGTCATTCAACTGGAAAATTGGATTGAAGGAAAAATGTACGACCGTCTCGGCTTGGAAGAAAACTACATCAACATTCTCGGCATTGAGATTCCCTGCCTGACGGTTCCCGTCCGTCCCGGCAGAAACCTTGCCATCATTTTGGAAATTGCGGCCATGAACAACCGTCAAAAGCGCATGGGCTACAACACCGCCGCGGAATTCAATCGCAAGCTGATGCAGCAAATGGGCATCGACGAATAAAACACCGTCATTGCTTTTTTCAAAGGGGCCGTAACCGTACCCCACTCCATTCCTTCGGAGGTCACATGAAACAACAAAACCAAAGAAAACGAACCTCCTCCGCCCGCACCAAGGCGGAAGAGGACCTTTTGAAGCACAGTGAAATCAGAAACGGAAAATTTGTCCGCTATTACGGCAAGCGAAGCGACGTGGTCCTGCCCGAGGACGTGACCACCGTTGCGGAGGATGCCTTTTTGGGCAACCGTTTTATCGTCAACGTAACGCTTGGCAGCGGCGTCACCGTCATTCAGCGCAACGCCTTTCGCGGTTGCACCGCACTGCGCTCGGTCACCTTCCCCGGCGGCCTGCGGGAAATTCACGACGACGCCTTCTTCGGGTGCAGTGCGCTGACGGCGGCAATCTTGCCCAACAGCATGCTGTCCGTGGGCAACGGCGCCTTTCGCGGTTGCACTTCCTTGCATGAGTTGCACCTTTCCCAAAGCATTGAGCGAATCGGCTCGCACGCCTTTTGCGAATGTCGCTCGCTGGAGGAAATCGACATCCCCGAAAAGGTGCTCTCCATTCGTCGCGGAACCTTTTTCGGTTGCACCGCCCTGCGCACCGTTCATCTGCACAACGGCGTCACCGCCATCGGCAGATATGCCTTTTCACACTGCACCGCCTTACAGCTGTCGGAGCTTCCCGCTCACATCCGTTATATCGGCAGCGGCGCCTTTTGCCAATGCACCTCCCTGACGCAGTTCCGCATTCCTCAATCCCTGCGGCACATCAGCGAATATTCCTTTTCGGGCTGCAACGGCTTGGAGCAAATTTTACTTCCGGACGGCATTGAGTACATCGGCCGTGCGGCGTTTTGCGGTTGTCGCGCACTGAAGCAGCTTCGGTTGCCGCAAAGCATCACCCGCATCGACGATGAAGCGTTTTTGCATTGTGACGCTTTGCAAAGCATGAGTCTTCCCCCACGGCTGGAATCCATGGGAAACAGGGTGTTTGCCTATTGTCACGCCTTGGAGCAGCTGCAAATGAACGCACCGCTCACCTCCATCGGAGAGGAAGCGTTTGCGTCCTGCCTGGCACTGAAGGAGCTCCTGTTGCCTCCCACGGTCACTTCCGTTCACCGCTCTGCCTTTATGCGATGCATCTCCCTTTCAACCGTGCGCTTTTCCGAGGCACTTCGCTTCATCGGCGACTATGCGTTTGCGCAGTGCCTGTTCTTGGAGGCCGTCAAAATTCCTTTCATGGTGAAAAACATCGGTGACGGCGCCTTTTCGGGCTGCTCCGCTCTGCAAACGGTATTGCTTCCCGACAGCAATACCCGCATCGGGCACGGCGTGTTTACCGACTGTGAACGCTTGGAGGCTGTGGTTGTGCCGGATGCTTATTTGCTGTTTCGGCGCAAAAAGCTAGAGCACCTTGCCGTGCAAAAAAACACTCAAATGATCCTTTACAGCGACCTTCGCCTGACGCTGATGCTGGAGGACCTGAAGGACGAGACCCTGTCGCCCGAACAAAAGAAGCAAACAAGGCAGGAAATTCGCGATTTGCTTGCCCGCATGAAAAAGCGGAACCGCCTGCATTCGTCAGGTCCTTTGCAAAGGAGCCTGGAAAAAGCCACCGCGGAGCTGGTAAAAAACGCGCAGGAAATGCCGGAAGCCGCGGAAGAGGAGCCGCAAGAACAGGAAGAATCATGAAAAAACAGCCGGAAGTAGACCCCGATGCTACGCATCGCCCTGCGGGTTCGACTGCGGGCTGCGCCCTTCGCTCAGGGTGACACAA
>CAZWXE010000051.1:0-11956 GCA_964638045.1 uncultured Ruminococcus sp.
ACGGCTTCGCAAAAATGCCATTGCAAGCAAGCATTTTTGCTTCATGGTATAATATGCGCAGAGCGTCTTGCAAGGCAAGGCTTGGGGCTATTGACGACAAACTCTGTTGGAAAATCGCAGTTTGTCAAACAGTACAAATCTGTTAGCCACTTTTTCTTTGAAGCCAAAGGCGCAAAGAAAAAGTTTACAAAAAGAAACGCCGAAAAGGGATTTTCGACGCCTGCGGGCGTCGAGGAGGGCTTCGCGCCCTCCACTGCGCAAGCTTTTGAAAAAGCTTGACCAAAACTTTTCATCATTTTGACAGTGCCGACACTTTTTCGGCAAGCTGACAAGCGTATGCTTGAGAAAAGCGCAAAATCCGTTGGCCTACGCCCGCAGGATTGTCTTTTCCTTCTTTTCGAAGGTTGAGACAGATATGTACTGCTTTTTGACCATAGGGTAGGCAACGGTAAGGAGGAATTCTTTGAAAAATACCATGAAGCTGCGTTCGGGAGCCACCATCGTGCAACTGACACCCGAGCAGGCACAGCAAAAAAGCTATCTGACCAGAGCGGTCCTTTCCAAAATGCATTTGATGCCCTCGGGGGACCCGGTTGCCTTTGACCGAAACGCGGATGGCAGCATTACATACTTTTTTGACCCCTCGAAGGTGGTGGAAGCCCCGCCCGAGCTGTGGTACGCTCCGACGCAAAAGAGCGAGAGTATGGTTTTGGATTCTGGAAGAGCTATCGTGCGCATGAGCGCCAAGCGAGCGGCAGCCTGCGGGTATTATACCAAGGAGCGCCTGACGCAAATTCATTACGATGTCATCGAGGAGCCGGTTGCCTACACGGTGCGCAACGACAACAGCGTTGTTTATTTTTACGATAAAAAGACGGCGGTTCGTCAACCGTTGATGTGCGTGCGGTGCGGCAAGGCGGTGCGCTATCGGCGCAAGCTTTGTGTCGATTGCTTTCAAGAGGAGCTTGTTGTGCGCCGCGCCGAGGGAGATTTGCACCGTATGGCAAAGTACGGTCAAAAGCGAGAAAAGGTGCTGTTCTTTGATTTGGAGCTGACCGGCGTTTACCATCATGACGAAATTCTCTCGGTTTCCATTACCGACGGTAGGGGAACGCTGCTCATGGACACCCTGGTTCGTCCCGTTCATAAGAAAAAGTGGAAGCAGACCGAGAAAATTCACGGAATTACGCCCGAGATGGTGGCAGATGCGCCTACCTTGGAGGAATTGAAGCCGCGCTTGCGGGAGTTGTTTGATCATGCCGACATCGTCATTGCTTACGGTATTTCCACCGATTTCAATCACATCAAATATATTTACGACACCGAGGAGGAACGGGAGCGTTTGCACGCCAAGACACGTTGTGCCGCGGCGGAGTTTGTCCGTTTTCAATCCGAGTATGAGCCGGATTCGGTTCATGCATCCTTAAGTGATGCCATGAGTCGATTGGGAATTGAGTGGGACGGCGTTGCGCACACCTCCATTGCCGACACCGTCGGCTGTGCCAAGGTGTGGGAGAAGCTTTTCCCGAACTACTATGAAGAGGAAGACTGAAAGGAGCCGAGCATGAGTCCATTGTTTCATTTTGACAGAGTCAGCTCCCATGATGAAAGCGCGGAATTGCTTACCACCGCCCACGACCCCGTGGAGGCGGGGTTGGTGCGCAGCATTTTGGAGGCCGAAAGCATTCCGTATCAAATTCGGGAGCGCGGTGTGGGAAACGCCGTGGCGGCGTTGGCCGGATTTTCCATTTACGGCAGTGACATCTTTGTTCCGAAGGCGATGCTGGAAAGAGCGAGGGAAATTTTGGAGGCTTATTACAACGCCGAGTCGCAGGAGCATGATGGGCAGTTCTTTTCGGAGGAGGAAGCAGGGGAATGAAGGAAATTTTGCTTTGTAAATACGGTGAAATCGTGTTGAAGGGAGCCAACCGCTCCTATTTTGAGGACACGTTGTGCAAAACCCTGCGGTTTCGCGCCAAGCATTTCGGCTCCTTTACGGTGACGCGTTCCCAAAGCACCATTGTCATCGAGCCGCAAAACGAGCTTTGCGATTTGGACGGAATGTTCGAAACGGCCAAAAAGGTGTTCGGCATTGTGGGTGTCAGCCGTTGCGCCGTCTGCGAAAAGAGCATGGAGCGGATTGAGGAGATTGTGCGCGACTATATCCCGCCGTACCTGGCAGGAGTCAAAACCTTTAAGGTGGAGGCAAAGCGTTCGGATAAGCGCTTCCCGTTGAATTCCATGGAAATCAGTGCGCAGGTTGGCGGCTACATTCTTTCACAGCACCCGCATCTTCGCGTAGACGTGCATCATCCGCAGGCGGTTGTTCATGTGGAAATTCGAGAGCACGGCGCCTACATTCATGCAGGACAGGTGAAGGGCGCGGGCGGTATTCCCGTCGGCACCAACGGCAAGGCACTGCTTTTGCTGTCGGGAGGCATCGATTCGCCCGTGGCCGGTTATATGATTGCAAAACGCGGCGTTCAATTGGAGGCGGTACACTTTGAGTCGTATCCGTACACCAGCGAGCGCGCAAGAGAAAAGGTGTTTGCTCTGGCACGGCAAATTGCACAATATACGGGCTCCTTCAACCTTCACGTGGTGTCCCTGACGCACATTCAGGAGGAGCTGGTGAAGAACTGCGAGGAGGATTATTTTACCCTGCTGTTGCGCCGCTATATGATGGCGATTGCCGACCGCATCGCAAAGGACGTCGGATGCGGCGGTCTTGTGACGGGTGAGAGCCTCGGTCAGGTTGCCTCCCAAACCATGCAAGCCATCGGCGTCACCGACCCCATGACCGACCTTCCCGTGTTCCGCCCCTGCATCGGAATGGACAAGGAAGAAATCATACAGGTTGCGCGGGCAATCGACACCTTTGAAACATCGATTTTGCCCTATGAGGACTGTTGCACCGTATTCACCCCGAAGCATCCGAAAACACGTCCCGAGCTTGCGAAGGTTGTGGAGCAGCAAAATCGGTTGGATTTTGCTGCTTTGGTGCAGGAGGCCTTGGACGGTGTCTATACAGAGCGCATTCGCGCCGAATTTTGATGGAGGAGAAAGGAACGAATATGGAACAACGCTATTATCATATGCGCATTGCGGGCTTGGAGCGGGATTTGCCCATTTGTCCGCTCAACGAAAAGCTGATGATTGCGGGTTTTGTCATTTTCGGAGACCCGGAGCTGACCACAGCCTGTGCCGAGGCTCTTTTGAGCCGTGCGCCTGCGTACGATTATTTGATTACCGCCGAAGCAAAGGGCATTCCGTTGGTGCACGAGATGGCTCGCCTTGCGGGAAATCAAAAATATTTTTTGGCGCGCAAGGCACCGAAGCTTTACATGACGGGTGTTACGGAGGTGTGTGTCAAGTCTATTACCACTGCCGCCGAGCAAAAGCTGTATATGGACACCGCCGACGCCGCACTGATGAAGGGGAAACGCATTTTGGTTGTGGACGACGTCATTTCCACGGGAGAATCCCTGCACGCCATCGAGCAGCTGGTTGAGCAGGCGGGCGGCATTGTTTGCGGTCGGATGGCGATTCTTGCCGAGGGTGACGCGCAAAAGCGGAACGATTTGATTTATTTGGAAAAGCTGCCCTTGTTTGATGCACAGGGCCAAGCACTTTCCGATTCGGACAATTGAAACAAGAGAGGATACAAAACATGAACAGAACCTATATTTCGGATGTGACCCCCGGTGCGCGTTACCGCATTTCGGGCTTTGTGGAAAATTTGCGCAACAAGCGAACCATGGCATTTTTGGTCATTCGCGACATCACTGGAAAGCTTCAGGTGACCCTGGAGAAGGAAAAGCTTCCCGAGTTGGCTGCTTTGGTGGACCAATTGAGCATTCACTCCGTTGTGACGGTTGAGGGTGAGGTTGTTGCCAACGAGTACGTCAAAATGGGGGGCATTGAGATGCTTCCCGACACCATGCGCATTGAGTCGATTGCGGACGCGCTGCCTATCAAGGACGATTCCGACATTGATTCCAAATTGGAGTTCCGTTGGATTGATTTGCGCCGTGAGCAGAATCATTTGATGCTTCAAATGCAAACGACGCTGACCGCCGCTATGCGGGAATTTTTGCTGGAGCGCAACTTTGTGGAGATTCACACGCCTAAGCTGATCGGTGCGGCAAGTGAATCCGGCTCCGATGTGTTCGAGGTGAAGTATTTTGATACCAACGCATATCTTGCGCAGTCGCCGCAGTTTTACAAGCAAATGGCAATGGCGTCCGGCTTGGAGCGCATTTTCGAAACCGGCCCCGTATTTCGCGCGGAAAAATCCTACACCAATAAGCATGCCACCGAGTTTACGGGATTTGATCTGGAATTCAGCTACGTGACCTCCGTGGAGGATGTGATGCACATGGAGGAGGAGCTTTTGACCTACGCTTTCGGCAAGGTTGCGGAAAAGCACGGCGAGGCAATCGAGCGTTTGTTCGGTAAAAAGGTCATCGTTCCGACCATGCCGTTCCCGCGTATGAAGCTGAGAGATTTGTATGACGAGCTGGAGAAATGCTACGGCTACACCGTGGACGACTCCGCAAAGGGGGATTTGACCACGGAGGCAGAGCACCTGGTTGCCAAATATTCCATGGAGAAGTTTGGGAGCGAATTCCTTTTTGTCACCGATTATGACGCAAAGGAAAGAGCCTTTTATCATATGAGAGACGAAAACGGCGTTCCGATGGGTTATGACCTGATTTGGCGCGGCTGTGAGATTACCACGGGTGCTGTGCGTGAGCACCGTTACGACGTTTTGAAGGCACAGGCCGACGAAAAGGGCTTGACCGACGACGTTCAGTTCTATTTGCAGTTCTTCCGTTACGGCTGTCCTCCGCACGGCGGCTTCGGCCTCGGAATCGACCGCATGACGATGCTGTTCCTGGGACTCTCCATCAAGGAAGCGGAATTCCTGTTCCGCGGACCCAACCGTCTGACTCCGTAAAGTCGGTATTTTGTCGGAAGCTTCTTGGACGAGGGCTTTTCGGGGCTGTCGATTTTGCGACAGCCCCTCAAATTGCAGGCACAACAAACGAGTTCCTTTAGTTTGATGAAAGTTTTTGGCAAGCTTTTTTAAAGGCTTGCGCAGTGGAGGGTGCGTAACCCTCCTCGGCTCTTCTCTTTTGAAAGCTTTTCTCTTTGTGCCTTTGGTGTCGAAGAGAAAAGCGGCTACGGAGATTGTACAATTTCACAAGTCGCAGCCCTTTTGTCTGTGCTTTTAATAATATTTCTTCTTTCCGTTTCAAAATCAAAAAGAGGTACTTTTTTATGCCCGAATTACTATCTCCGGCAGGCAACTTTGAAAAGCTGAAGGCGGCCGTTCTTTACGGTGCGGACGCGGTGTATCTTGCCGGACAAATGTTTGGTATGCGCGCCTCGGCGGATAATTTTACCGTTGAGGAGCTGCATCAAGCTGCCGAATACGTCCACGCACGCGGCAAAAAAATCTATTTGACCGTCAATACGATGCCGCATGTGTGGGAATATCCGCTGCTTCGGCAGTATCTTTCCGACATCCGTTCGGCCGGAATTGACGCGATGATTGTTGCCGACCTCGGTGTGCTGTCCACCGTTCGCGAAATATTGCCCGAGATGGAAATTCACATTTCCACCCAAGCAAGCATTGTCAGTCCCGCCGCCGCCAAAGCGTATGCGGCATTGGGGGCGAAGCGTCTGGTGCTTGCAAGAGAACTGACCATGAATGAAATCAAGGCCATTCGCGCCGAGCTTTCCCCACAGGTGGAGCTGGAGGCCTTTGTTCACGGCTCCATGTGCGTTTCTTACAGCGGTCGTTGCTTGCTTGCCAATGCCTTCAACGGTCGTGACGGAAACCGCGGAACCTGCTCTCAGCCCTGCCGATGGAATTATTCCATTGTAGAGGAAAAGCGGCCCGAAATGCCTTTTCCCATTGAACAGCAGGAGAACGTGGGGACCTTTATTATGTCCTCCAAGGATATGTGCATGATTGAGCACATTGCGGATTTGATGGAAAGCGGCATTGCGTCCTTTAAGATTGAGGGGCGTATGAAGAGCGCTTATTATACCGCTGTGGTGACCAATGCTTACCGTATGGCGATGGATGCCTATGAGCGTTCTCCCGAGACGTTTGTCTTTCGGAAGGAGTGGAAGGAGGAGCTGGAGAGCGTTTCCCATCGGGAATACGGCACCGGCTTTTACTACGACAATCCGATGGAGAACCCTCAGCTGGTGAGCACCTGCGGCTATATCCGCGAAAAGGCGTATTTTTCCACTGCCATTGAAGAAAATGCCGACGAGCTGAGAGCGCTTGCGGAAAACGGTGTGGTAATTGAAAATGAGCAGGGAAGGCTGTATCGCTTCATTCAGCGCAATAAGCTTTCCGCAGGCGAGGATGCGGAGGTTATTTCTCCCTCCGAAATCGGGCGTCTGTTCCATGTGAACGAGCTGTACGGGCAGGATGGAGCTGCCATTGCGGCAACGCCGCATCCTTCCATGATTTATTGGTGCCGCGTTCCGTTCCGCGTTTATGAGGGTGACATTCTGCGTGCCGCTGTGAGCGAGGGCTTGGACGTTCGCGTTAAGGATGTCCCGAAGGGCGGAATTGCCCGTTAAAAAGCGACGTCAAAGCAAGTTTTGACGATTTGCCGCATACATTCTTCTTGAAAGAGAGGGATGGTTATGTGGTTGGAATGGCTCAAGGTCTTGTTTTACGGTGTGGTGGAGGGCATCACCGAGTGGTTGCCCATCAGCTCCACGGGACATTTGCTTTTGCTTGCGGAGCGGTTTCCGTTTGCGTTTTCCGCCGACCGCTCCTTGACGGAGGCGTTTTGGGAGCTGTTTTTGGTGGCGGTTCAGTTTGGCGCCGTTTGCGCCGTGGCGTGGAAATACCGCGCGCGCCTGTTTCACGCTCTGCTTTTCGGGGAATCGATGGAGCGCCGTTCGGCTGCGACGTTGTGGAGGAATATTTTTTTGGCAAGCCTGCCCGCCGCCGTGGCGGGAACGCTGGGTGACGCACTGCTGGAGCGCGTCACGGGGAAGGACATCGACGGTTGGCTGTTTCATTCCTCTGTGGTAGCGGCAATGCTGATTTTTTACGGTGTTGCCTTTTTGTTCACGGAGCGCATTCGGAGCATGCGCGCAAAGCGTAAAAGAGAGCTTGGGCAAATCAATGCCGAAACCGCGTTGAAGCTCGGTGCATTTCAAGTCCTTTCGTTGGTTCCGGGAACCTCACGCTCCGGTGCGACCATGCTGGGCGCGTCGCTGTGCGGAATGGAGCGCAGAGCGGGAGCGGAATTTTCTTTTTTTATGGCATTGCCTGTGATGACAGGCGCCTGTGCCGTCAAGCTGTTGAAATTTTTTCAATGGACCGCGCAAAGTGAAGCCGTTGTTCCGTCCGCTTGCTGGGGGATGCTGCTGTTCGGCTCTGCTGTGGCGTTTGCGGTTTCGCTGACGGTGTTGTCCTTTTTGCTCTCTTTTGTTCGTACGCACTCCCTTGCGTTATTCGGATGGTATCGCATTTTGCTGGGCGGTGCGATTTTGCTGTTTGGTTGATGGATTGGAAAGGCTTTGCTATGAAAGACGAACGGTTACACATCCCGTACCCCGTACTGGTAGAGGGACGGTATGATAAAATGCGCTTGGAGCATCTGCTGGATGCCCATATTCTTACCACCGATGGGTTTGGAGTGTTCAATCAGGCGGAGAAGAGGATGCTTTTGCGCCGTTTGGCGGAGCAAACGCCGCTGTTGGTGCTCACCGACAGCGACGGAGCGGGAAAGCTGATTCGCTCGTACATCAGCTCCGTCGTCCCGCCCGAGCGGTTGTTTCATTTGTACATTCCGCACATTGAGGGAAAGGAAAAACGCAAGAAAAAGCCCTCCCGAGAAGGATTCCTCGGTGTGGAGGGGATGGAGAACGACCTGTTGCGCGATTTATTTGCACCCTATGCCGATGCCGACGGACAGCCTCACGCCCCCAAGGGAGCGGAAATTACCAAAACCGATTTCTTTTTGGACGGGCTCAGCGGCAGCGACGGAAGTGCCGCACGTCGTGACGAATTTGCCGCAAAGCTCGGCTTGCCCGCAAAAATGACGCCCAATGCACTGCTTGCGGCGGTACGGCTGCTGTGCACCTACGAGGAGTATTGTGCGCTTGTCGAAAGAAACCGGGAAAGCGAGGAACGGTAATCCGACAATACAAGCAACAAAAGAGAGAACAATTCGACCTGCAATTCGAAGTGCTCTCTCTGTTTTTGCGTTTTGCCGTCGGCTCGGCAAGGGAATGGGAAAATCCTTTCGGTAACCGAATTCATTGCGGTTTGTAAACGGATTTTGAAGAAAAAGGACGAAGAATGGGTACATTCCTCGTCCTTTTCGGGGGTTCTATCGCTATGGTTCCGTTTTTACTCTTGTGCTTTCTTTCTCTTTTCAAAGCAAGCACTGCAATATACGGGTCTGTCGTTGGAAGGCTGGAATGTGATTTTCGCCTCGCCGCCGCAATCCGCACAGACTGCCGTGAAGTATTCACGGGGAGCTTTGCCGGCATTCTTCTTTGCGTCGCGGCATGCCTTGCACGCCTTGGGCTTGTTCAAAAAGCCCTTTTCCGCATAGAACTGCTGTTCTCCTGCCGTAAAGACAAACTCATTGCCGCAATCCTTGCAGACCAATGTTTCATCTACAAATTCTTTTGCTTCTGCTGCACCGTAGTTTTCATCCTGGAACATTTTGGTTTACCCTCTCTTGTCATGTAAAATGATTTACGCCCTCGGCGGATTTACACCGCCACCTTTGATACTCAACGCTCTGCTCTTAAGCTATTTGGGCATTTGTCATGGGGCAAATACCGAACGGAGCTTCTGTCTGATGCGATAAACGGCGTTTTGAATGGATTTTTCGTCCTTCTGCAGGGCAAGGGCAATTTCCTTTGCGGTTCTGCCGGAGAGGTACAGCCACCAAACACGATTTTCGTAGTCGGAAAGGGATGCTCGAACACGATGACAAAGCGCTTCGTAATTCTCCTGCTCCTGTACGGTTTGTACGGGGTCGTCGGGAGGGAAGCTCCGGTCAATGAATAATACGGTTGCCTCATCGTCAAAGGAAGAAATGCTCACGCTTGCCTGTTTGTTTGCACGCAAAAAGGAAACCAATCCGTTGAAAATGCATTTTTTTGCATAAGCGCCGAAGCTGATGCCCTCTCTGGAGCAGTCATATCGCATCAGCGCACGGTGAAAGCAAATGATTGCCTCCTGGTTCAGGTCCTCTTTGTCCACCTTTGGGTATTTGAATGCGAATTGCCCGACCGAGGAATCAATCAGCGGGCGGTACTGCTCCAACAGCGCTTCAAATGCCGCCGGTTCGTTCCGCTTTGCGGATTGAATCAATTCTTCGGAGGGTTGCTCATTCGGACGTTTGCTCGGGTTCATCAATATCTCCATATACCTTGGGTTCGGTGGTCGCTTTCGGAAATTTTCTTCCTTGATTATCATCATTATACCATATTTTTGATAAATGTCAACCGCTTTTTTTATATTTTTTTGTCGAAAAGTGACAGAAAAGGAAAAGTATGGCAATTTTTAACAAAAAATGAATTTTTGGTTTATAAAAAATGTACATTCCATTTTTTTCATATTATTGAATTTACACATAAAAAACAAAAAAGATTGTTTATTTTGTCGCGGGCAAAAAACAATCTTTTTTATTTGTCAAAAAGGAAATCGACCTTGCCGGTCATCAGGGCAATGGCGCCGCGGTAAATGACGTCGGGCCGCTCGATGAAGTTCTGACGGATTTGACGCGAGCGGTACTCCGAGTCCACATTGACGGTGGTGGTGAAGATGACCTTGTCCCGTTCCTTCAGCATCAGGGTGACGTTGAAGGTGTGGTCCGGCAAATGCTCGTAGGTGCAATCCGGAACAATACGACGGCGTTTAAAGTCCAGGTATCTCAGCGCGCAGCTGAGGCTTTGGTCTAAAATGGAGGGGAGCAGGTCACATTTCAGTTGTTCTGCAACCATGGAGCCCTTTTTGGTGACGGCATACAGTGGCTCATTGTCCTCGTTTTTGCCTGTTTCGTAAATCAACCCGCTGTCCAGCATTTCATGAAAGGCAACGGCAAAGTCCAGATACATGATGTAGTCGGTTTGCATCACGATGTCGTTGATGGAGACAAAGTCCAACGGATAATTGATGTTTCTCATGAGGTAAAGCACAAAAATTTTGACATTATTCATGCTGCCGATGGGAGAAGACGGCATAGCAGACACACCTCCTTGCCCGGTTGTTTTGCAATCTTGAAGTACTGTAAAGAAGTATAACACATTTTTTTTATTTTTTCAATAGTTTTGTTTGCATTTTGACACATTTTGTGTTATGATATAGGGGAACAAAATCCATTGACGGAAGGAAAAAATATGATTCGCATTGCCATTTTGGGCTTTGGCGTCGTCGGAAGCGGCGTTGCCGAGGTTCTCGAAAAAAACAGGGCAACCATTGCCGCACATTGCAACGAGGAGATTGATGTAAAATATATTCTGGATTTGCGAGAGTTTCCCGACCACCCCTTGGGAGAACGTGTGGTGCATGACATCAAGGTGATATTGGAGGACCCGGAGGTTGTTCTTGTTGCCGAGATGATGGGAGGCGCACATCCCGCATATGATTTCAGCCGTGCCGCTCTCGAAGCGGGCAAGCACGTGGTTACCTCCAACAAGGAGGTTGTGGCCGGATTCGGTGCCGAGCTGTTATCGATTGCACGGCAAAACGGTGTCAGCTATTTGTTCGAAGCAAGCGTCGGCGGCGGCATTCCGATTATTCGTCCCCTGCAAAATGATTTGGCTTCCAATGAAATCATGGCGGTGAGCGGAATTCTCAACGGGACCACCAATTTTATTCTTACAAAAATGAAAAACGAAGGCGCTTCCTTTGAGGCCGCTCTCACCGATGCGCAAAAGCGAGGCTATGCCGAGGCCAACCCCTCGGCCGACGTGGAGGGCATGGATGCCGCGCGCAAAATCGTCATTCTTGCCGCACTTTCCTTCGGTGTGCTGCTCAATCCGAATGAGATTGCAAGAGAGGGAATTACGTCCATCACGCCGCTGTATACGCAAGTTGCCGAGCTGTTGGGCGGCGCGGTGAAGCTGATCGGTCACACCGAGCGGGTTGACGGCAAGGTGCTTTGCCTGGTGTCTCCCTTCTTTGTTCCGGATGAAAATCCCGTTTCCCACGTGGACGGTGTGTTCAACGGTATTTTGGTGGACGCGAACATGCTGGGCAGAGCGATGTTCTACGGTTCCGGTGCGGGGAAGCTTCCGACCGCGAGTGCTGTGGTGGCGGACATCATCGACATTTTCTCGGGGCGTGCCGACCCGAAGTGTGCCCCTGTTTGGCGCAAAGCCGAGGACGGCGAGGTTGCGCAGGCAAAGGATTGTGTCTGCCGCAGGGTGTATTTGCTTGAGGGCTGCTCCAAGTGTGCGGAAAAGGTACAGGCGGCCATGGGCGGTGAAATTTATACCTACGGCGATGTGTTGGCGGGCAAGTTTGTTGCCGTCAGCGCTCCAATGAGCGCCGAAGCTGCCGAAAAGGCAATGGCCGGCACGGGAAAGACGCCGCTGTTCTGTCTGCCTGTGTTGGATTAAACATTCGTTGCGGCAAGGGTATGAATGGGCCCTGTAACTTGCCGAAAACGGAGAAAAAACGAAAAAAGCAAAGAACAAGGGGACTGCCGCTTTTGGTAACGCCACATAAGGAAGTTTTTTATTGAGGGTACGGTGTAATCCGGTAAAATGGGTTACACCGTATCCTTTTGTTATCTTTATGCTACAAATTTAAAGTCCTGCGGGTTATTCCGAATTTCTTCCATCATAGCAAGGATTTCCTGTTCGGTAGGAATATCTATCATTCCAACCGCAGTGAAATAAATATCCACTTTTACATAACAGTGACCGCTTGACTTGTCGTTGTTATGCA
>CAZWXE010000052.1:0-11677 GCA_964638045.1 uncultured Ruminococcus sp.
TCATTCCATACATCGGCGGCGAGGAAGAAAAGAGCGAGCAGGAGCCTCTGCGCGTATGGGGCAAGGTGGAAAACGGCCAGATTGTCAAAGCGGACGCCCCCTTGATTACCACCCAGTGCATCCGCGTTCCCGTCACCGACGGTCACACTGCCGCGGTGTTTGTAAGGTTTGAAAACAAGCCGACCAAGGAAGAAATTTTGGACGCATGGAAAAGTTTTTCCGGCAAACCGCAGGAAATGAAGCTTCCGCACGCGCCCGAACAGTTTATCACCTACTTTGAGGAGGACAATCGCCCGCAAGCCAAGCTGGACCGTGATATTTACGGCGGCATGGGCGTTACCGTGGGCAGACTCCGTGAGGACACCCTGTTTGATTACAAGTTTGTGGGACTTTCCCACAACACCCTGCGCGGCGCGGCAGGCGGAGCGGTTCTCATCGCGGAGCTTCTCTACCGTGAAGGATATTTCGACGAAAAAGAATAAAAATGTCTCAAACAAGCGCGCTTGCTTGCAAACAGAACTCGGTTTGAGAAAAAAGGCTGTCGCATAAAGGTAGCCTGAAAAGAAACCGGCGGATGTTCTTTACCGAAAGGTATTGAGCATCCGCTTGCTTTATCGGGTTCTGTATCCATTGTTTGGGTGAAAACGGCGAAGCTGTAAAAAACGGTTTCATTTCGGACTGTCGCATGACGGCAGATTTTCTTTTTCGGTCAAGACCTCGAAGCTGACTCCGTCCGAAATGTCATCGAAGCCTTGAAAAGCTTTACGGAAAAACGGAAATCAGGCCTTAAACGATTGATGATGCAATTCTTTTCTGAGTTTTCTGCGCACACGGTTGATATGTCTTTCAAAGTCACCGTTGTTTAACAATTCCGTCAATACATACTGCTCGAATGTTGGAACCGTACAAGAATAAAATCCGAGCTTTTCCTCAAAAATTTTTACCAGTTTTCGGGGCAGAACCATATACCCGACGCGCATGGAAGACGAAATTGTTTTTGAAAAGGTATTTAAATAAATCACATTATCGGAATCGGAAAGCTTGAATAAGGTTTCCATTGGCTGTGAGGATACGGAAAATTCGGAACCGTAATCGGATTCAATCAAAAAACGTTCTCCCTTTTCCGCCCACTTTATATATTCGTGGCGTTTGGTAGCCGAGGCAGTCACTCCGCTCGGGTAGCTCTGATAGGGGGTGGTATGTAACACGTCGGCCTTTGAGCTTGAAAGCGATTTGCTGTCAATTCCGTCCTTGGACAAGGGCAGTAATTCGCAACGGGCGCCCGCAGTACGGTAAATCTGCTCGATTTTTTCGTAAGACGGATTTTCAATGGCAAATATTTTGTCTTTACCGAGCAATTCGATGATGAGTGTGTATAAATATTCCGCTCCCGAGCCAATGACAATTTGGTTGATTTCGACGTGCATCGCACGATTTCGCAAAAGATACTGCTTTATCGCATTGCGCAGCTCCCAGCAACCCGTATTCGGAGATTTTTCCAAAATCACATCGTAGTAATCAGTAAGAACCTTTCTCATCGTTTTACTCAAAACCGAAATAGACAAATTCGGATAGGACGGCGTGAGAATTTTACGGCTCACCGGCAAAACAGATGCCGTATCCGAAGAAGCAAAGCAGTCGCTTGGCTTGAATATGACAAAATACCCGCTTCGCTCACGGGATTCCGCATATCCCTCATCGCACAACAGAGAATATGCATGTTCCACCGTAATCGTGCTGATGCCGATTTCATCGGCGAGAATTCTTTTGGAAGGAAGCTTGCTGTGATACGGAAACGCGCCCGCTATGATGTCATCTCTGATTTGCCGATATACCTGCAAATAAATCGGACGTTCTTCTTTTTTGACAGTGTAGTTCATCTGGATATATTATTTTTCTTCGTTCTGGTTATTTTGTATCGTCAGTTGATATTATATAATATTTTCATCCAAATAGCAAGAGCAAGGAGAACATGAAAATGCAAAAAAGCGAAAAAAAAAGAACCACACTGTGGTTATGCACTGCGGCGGTGTTTACGGCCCTCAATGTGGTCATGAGCTCATTCGGCGTTCCTGTGCCGGGCGGGCATCTTTATCTGAATGATATTGTTATCTGCACCGCTGCCATTTTGTTAGACCCGTTTGCGGCATTTATGGTGGGCGGAGTCGGAGCCTTTTTGGGGGATTTGTTCTTTTATCCCACACCGATGTTTGTTTCCCTGGTTACACACGGACTGCAAGCGGTTGTAATTTCCGTCTTTTCACACTACGTTTTAAAGAAGCACCCCGTAATAGCTTCGGGAATCGGCGTCGCTTTGGGTGCTGTGATTATGGTGGTCGGCTACTCCCTCGGCAGAGCATTCATTTACAGCACACCCGAATACGCCGTTCTCAAATTGCCTTATCAAATTTTGCAGGCAGTCGTAGGTGCTGCTTTCGGCATGGTTCTTTGTTGGAAATGCGGACTCCATCGGTTATACCACAAGGAAATCGGAAAACAGCAATAATCGGGACAACAAAAAACGCCGTATGAAAATTTCGGTGCTCGTAAAACAGTAAAAACGAATATTGCGGAACAGGCATGATGTTTGTCATGTCTGTTCCGCTTTTAGCGGCACATCCACGGGAATCAAGCCAACGAGGTCATAGCAATAGAGGACTCGGCTTTCGTTTGCCGTCGAACCTGTCCGACCTCATTCAATATTGTTCAAGCCGTGATAGAGCTCCGTGAAAGACTTCATTTGCTTGCATCGCCCGAAGGATAAATCCTTGTTCTCGCCGAATTCCAACAGAAAACATTTGGTCAATTCTTCTACGGTTTGTTCCAGGGTGGTGAAAAAGCCTTGATATGCAAAACGATATCCCGGAGTATTTTCTTCAAAATTGCCGATAATCAGTGCTTCCGTTACCTGATCCAACGGATAAAGCTTCAGGTGCATCAGCTCGTGAACAATCACCTCTTCCAAATTTTCTTGCTTTGGATTTACGCCGTTCAGCAGAATAACGGCTTTCCGATCATCGCAATCGATTTTGAAATCACCTGTTTTGCGCCATGCGGGGTCTTCCACCCATTCCAAGCGAATATCCCATGTCGGAGCAAGCCGCAGCTTTCGTACCCATTTATCGAAAATCACTTGTACATCTTCTCTGTTGAACATTTTCTTTCCCTCATTTCCCGTAAAATAAAAGGCAGTACCTTCTTCATCGCCGAACCTTCATTTGTATTGTGCGCATACAACCGAAGATACGGTGTTTTTTGTTGTCCAAAGGACGGTCATCCTTCCGAATTCTGCGCATGCGCACACAGAGTCGAAAGCGGACACTCCGTGCACCTTGGAGCCCGCGCGGTGCAAACATCTCGGCCGAATTGCACCATGCGATGGCAAAAATCGCAAATTTCCTCCTGCGGCAACACGGCATTCATTTTCCGCTCCACCGCCAACGGAGCTCTTTCCGTTTCCGGATAGAACCCGAGGCGACCGCAAATGCGAATACAGTGGGTATCGGCAACCGTTCCACCCTTGTGATAAAGGTCCCCCAGCAGCAAATTGGCAACCTTGCGCCCCACGCCGGGAATGGTCAGTAACACATCCATGGTATCGGGAACGACACCGCCGAATTGCTCGGTGAGCATTTTGCACGCGGCCTGTGTATTCTTTGCCTTCACGCGGTACAATCCGCAAGGGCGAATGATGCGCTCCAGGCTTTCAATGGGAGCCTGTGCAACCGCTTCGGGAGTAGGATACAGGGAAAACAGCTCTCGGCAAACAAGATTGACCCGCGCGTCGGTGCATTGAGCGGAAAGACTCCCCATCACCAACAGCTTCCACGGTTGCCCTTCCCATTCCAAAGCACAAAGAGCATTGGGGTAGCGCTCCTTCAAGCGTTCGATTATTTGCAAAGCCCGCGTCTGCTTTTCCTGCATCGTCATGGTTCGTTCTCCTTGTCCAACGGAATTTCTGCTTCTATTTTATCAAAGAAATCGAAAAATGTCAACAGAAACGGGAGCATCGGTCAAAAACGATTCACTGCGCGTCGTCTTTTTCCGCACCTTTCAAAAGCGGCGTCTTTCTGTGATGCGTTTGCAGGCAGTAGGCGCCGCGATAACCGAGATGCCGTGCCATCAGCAACACCGCAAGCAGCGTGTGGCTCGGCACGGAAAGATACAGCATGCGCTCCTCACCGTTCACGACCAGGGGCTGCTTCCACAGGACGCGCAATTGCAACAACTCCTCCAACACCACTTCCGTTTGCTCGCTTGAAAGTTGACAAGCTTTTGCGAGAACCGCTCCCTCAAACAAATAATTCGCGGGTTTTTCATACAAATAAATCAAAGCGTCCATGGTAGCCGTATGCGACAATGCCGCAAAAGTTTTTTGCAACGCGTCCCTGTCGCACAAAAAATGTCCATACCCCTCTGCCGGTTGGGGGAACACGGAAAAGAAGGGCTCTTTCCCGTTGGATACAACGGTAAATCCGTAGTCATCCAAAATATAGGAAGCGTTTTTCTGCTCCTTGATTTCATTGGGCGTATATTTTGTGTCGATTTCCATCCGACAGCGGAACAAACCGCGCTCAATCTGCCAAGCGATGTCGCGTGCGACGTGGAATCTCTCAGACTTCTCGGAATGATAAAGCAATTGCAAAATTCTTCTTGAAATGTCTGCCATCGTAACCGTTTCATTCCCGAACAGCTCGTCCAGCGAAACCTCCAATACGTTTGCAAGCGGGAGCAGCAAGGCGCCGTCGGGATACGTTTGGTCGGTTTCCCATTTGGAAACCGCCTGTGCCGACACGCCCAGCTTTGCGGCCAGCTGCTCCTGCGTCAGGCCCTTTTCCAGCCTCAATCGTTTGATGTGAACCGATAAGCTCATCCGCGCTCCCCTCCAATCATCTTACAACATCCGTCAAAGTTATAGTCGTATTTTTCTTTGCCGCGCATCTTTTCAAAAGCAAGCGCAACCACCGACAAAATGAGCCCATCACCGTGGCATTCATATACGCGGACGGCACCCTCGACAAGGTGAGCGGTCACCCAATGGCACGCTCCGACGGAGCAAAGTGCGTTGAGAATTTCCGCAACGCGCTCTGCGCAGAGCCCCGTATTTTCGGCAACATAGTCTGCCGTAAAGCTTTCGGAGCAGTTGACGGAGTGAATAAAATACAGCACGGAAAGCACATCCTCGTGCGAAAGAAGCTTGAATAGTTTGACAATTTCTCTTTGACAAGCGGCATCGTTCATCCACGCAAAGTTTGCTCGGTTGCGCAACAGCATCACCGCCACATTCACATTTTCGGAGCTTGCGCTAAATGCAAAAAACTCATGAAGTGAGATGGCAGAACGGTAAAAACGCGAATAGTCTGTCGGAAAACTCTCTTCTTGCTCGCAGAGCGCGTCGCATTCTTTGGCAACCGTGTCATACATCGCCGGGACCAGCGCCCGCGCCGTTTCAAACGCCTTTCGCACGGCCCCGCGGCGGTCCAAATCTTCAAACAAAGTGCCGATTTCTTCGGCTGTGCTTTGCTTTTTCTGCACGGAAAGTCCGAGAAGCGTGTCGGTCGTGACTCCGTAATATCGGGAAAGCTCCACGACCATCGATAAATCCGGCGTTGAGGCACCGTTCTCCCATTTGGAAACCGTTTTGTTGGATACGGATAAGCTTTGCGCCACATCCTCCTGTGTGACGCCCTTGGAATTGCGAAGCTCTGCCAAGGTTTCTGCAATTCTGCATTCGTACATGTTTTCACCTCCAAAAAAATTCAAGTTCCGGAGCTTGTGACTCTATTATATACGAAACCGTCGGTAGAGTCAATGGAGAAATATTTTATGTTTTCTCCGAAGCGGAGATTTTTAAGGCACAAACCAATCGAAAATTGATTTCTCGCATCAAGAGCAGAGCGCAAAAAGGCCGTCAAAAGTCGGGAGCCGCCTCAACGCCGAAAAAATATCTGCCGGCAATTCGATGCAATCTTTTTCGGGAAAATGTTTTGAGAAAAACTCTTTACATTTTCGCACTTGTGTGCTACAATGGTCACGGTACTGTTCGTACCGAAAAAGAACGGAAGGACAACACTCATGACACATCAAGAACGATTCTTGGAAATCTACAACCGCTTCATCACCCGCGAGGGCGCCGACAAGCTGTTGGATTTTCTCATCAACGGAAGCGATTTTTTCACCGCTCCCGCAAGCACGCGCTATCACGGCGCCTATGAGGGCGGGCTGCTGGAGCACAGCCTCAACGTGTACGACTGCCTGTACGACATTTTGAACCGCCCCCGCATGAAGGAGCTTTACGGCATCGAATACAGCGACGAGAGCATTGCCATTGCAGGTCTGCTTCACGACATTTGCAAGGTCAACTTCTATAAAACCAGCTACCGCAACGTCAAGGACGAAAACGGAAAATGGGTCAGCGCCCCCTACTACACCATTGAGGATAAGCTTCCCTACGGTCACGGTGAAAAATCGGTTTACATCGTTTCCGGCTTTCTGCGCCTAACGCGAGACGAAGCATTTGCCATTCGCTATCACATGGGCTTTTCCGGCACCGAGGACCCGGGCAATGTGGGCAAAGCGCTGGAAATGTTCCCTCTGGCCTATGCCACCTGCTGCGCCGACATGGAGGCCGCATTCATTATGGAAGGAAAGCTGGAAGGCAAGCTGTCGAGGGAGCAAGCATGAGCAACGACACCTCACGCCTGTTGATTCGGCTGTCCCACTGGCTTCCCCTGCTGAACGGTGTGGCACTGTTGGTATACGCCTTCATCCCACATTTGTGGTTTGTTTACGAGGGAGAAGCCTATACCACCCTGAGCCTGTTTCAGCTGACCGAAAACACCTGGCTCGAATGCAGAGAAATCCGTCAAAACGCCGTGAAATACAGCGGCGCGCAACGGTTGTTTTCGCAGGAAATGACCGCCGTCACCGTATTGTTTTGGCTGTTGCTGGGGCTTTATTTCATCCTCGCAATTGCCACCGCGGCAGGGGCCGAATATGCCTTTTCCAAAAAGCCGACCGACCGCCTGTCCAATCGGGCAAAGCGCATCGTCGGTCTGTTTTGCCCAAACCGCGTGTGCTACGTGCTGTTCCAGCTGCTCCCGTTGTTCTGCGCGGCATTCCCCTATTTTCTGGTTGGGCTCCGTTCTCAAACCGATGAAATTTTCACGGTGCATTATGAGCTCATTTCCGATTTTCTGCTGGCAGCCATCCTCATCGGCTGCAGCATCCTGTTCTATCTCCTTCTGCTGCCGCAGCAAAAAAAGCAGCAAATGGATTTGTTCACGCTCTACCCGACCACCGAAAAAAGCAAGTAACACGGTCCCCCATCGCGGGGAACCGTAAAAATATCTCACAAAGAAAGGTTTTTCTCATGCTGAAATTTGAGTACCATCAGAACCAAAAGCAGCTTCATGTCGGTTGTGAAGCGCCGCACGCTTATTTGATTCCCTATCAAAGCCAACAGGCGGCAGACACGCACAACCGTGCAAACAGCGACCGTTTTGTCTCTCTTTGCGGCGATTGGAGCTTCCGCTATTATAAATCTCTTGCGGAAATCGATGACTTCACCGCGCCCGATTATCAAATCGGCGAGGACAAGCTTACGGTTCCCATGTCCTGGCAATTGGCGCTGAACAAGGGATACGACCTGCCCAACTACATCAACGCAACCTACCCGATTCCCGTAGACCCGCCCTATGTTCCCGATGACAACCCCTGCGGGCTCTACGAACGCAATTTCGAAATCGATGCAAGCACACTGCAAAACCGCCGCGTGCACCTGATGTTGGACGGTGTGGATTCCTGCTTCTATCTTTACATCAACAACAAATTTGCCGCATACAGCCAGGTCAGCCACATGACCAGCGAAATCGTCCTCAACGATTACCTGACCGTCGGCGTCAACAACATCAAAATTTTGGTGCTGAAATGGTGCGACGGTACTTATTTGGAATGCCAGGACAAAATTCGCCTTTCCGGCATTTTCCGCGAGGTCTACCTGCTGCTCCGTGACAAGACTCATGTGCGCGATTTGTTTGTGCGTCCCGTGCTGAACGACACCTTTACCGAGGGTGAATTTGTAACGGACATTTCCGTCAATGCGCCCGCAGACGTTGCATATATCCTCCGTTCTCCCGTAGGAGCGGAGCTGCACCGCGGAACGCTTCGGGTGGACGGCACCGCCTCCCTGACGCTTCCCGTGGAGGAGCCCGTGCTGTGGAGCGACGAAGCTCCCGCGCTGTACACGCTCACCCTGCAATGCGGCGACGAGACCTTCTGCCAAGAGGTTGGTATGCGCCGCTTTGAAATCAAAAACAACATCATCTACGTCAACGGAAAAAAGGTGAAGGGCAAGGGTGTCAACCGTCACGACAGTGACCCTTACCTCGGCTCCGCCACCCCCATGGAGCATATGCTGCGCGATTTGCATCTGTTAAAGGCACACAACATCAACATGGTGCGCACCAGCCACTATCCGAACGACCCCCGCTTCCCGGAGCTTTGCGACCGCTTGGGCTTCTACCTGTGCGACGAAACGGATTTGGAAACGCACGGGTTCCATCCCGTCGGTAATTGGGACGAGCTGACCGACAGCGAAGAATGGACCGAGGCATACCTCGACCGCGCACAGCGGATGATGGAGCGCGACAAGAACCACGCCTGCATTTTGATGTGGTCGGTAGGAAACGAGAGCGGAACCGGTCTCAATCACAAGTTGATGTGTGAATATTTCCACAAGCGCTACCCCGGCTCCATCGTTCACTGCGAGGACGTCACCCGCCGTTGGGCATACAACAACACCGGCCACTACCGTGACCGTGCTCCCCTGCCCTGCTCGGTGGACTATCACGATGTTTGCGACGTTTACTCCTTCATGTATTGGTCACCCGACAACTGCGAAACCGAAATTCTGAAAAGCAAAAAAGCGGACATGCCCCTGTTCCTCTGCGAATACTCTCATGCAATGGGCAACGGCCCCGGAGATTTGGAGGACTATTGGCAACTCATTTACAAATACGACAGCTTCTTCGGAGGTTGCGTCTGGGAAATGCTCGACCATTCCGTGGACATCGGCACACCCGGAAAGCCCGCCTTTGTTTACGGCGGCGACCTTGCAAAGGTTCCCAATGACGGCAACTTCTGCGTAGACGGCCTTGTTTACCCCAACCGTCGCCCGCACACCGGCCTCTTGGAGCTGAAGCAGGTGCTTCGTCCCTGCCGAGTAACCGCATTTGACCAAGACAAGGGCACGGTTACCCTGCGCAACCACAGATATTTCACCTCCCTTTCCGACTTGGATTTGTACTGGAGCATTGAGCGCAACGGAAGGGTTGTGCGTCAGGGCAGAATCGCTTCCCTGGCAATTGCCCCCCAACACAGCCGCACCTATACGCTTCCTCTGGGAGATTTGAGCACCTTGGACGGCTTCTGCTACCTCAATCTGTCCTTCAAGTCCAATCAGGCAACGCCATGGTCGGAAATGGGCTCTGAAATCGGCTTTGAGCAAATGGAATTGAAGGTTGCGTCCGCAAATCCAGTGGAAAAGGCACCCATGGCAACGCGCTTTGCACTGTCCGAAAACGAAAAATCCATTGTAGTCACCGACGGCGAAGCCGTTTACACCGTCAACCGTCACCGCGGCCTGCTTTGCTCCATACGCGACAACGGCAAGGAGCTGCTTTCCACGCCCGTGGAGCCCACCATTTGGCGTGCGCCCACCGACAACGACCGCAAAATCAAGCGCAAGTGGCTGGAAAAGAATTATCACATCGAGCAAACAAAGTGCTATTCCTGCACCGTTGCGGAGCAAACCGAGAACACCGTGGATGTCCGCGCAGCATTGAGCATTGCCCCTGCGCAACAGCGTCCCGTCCTTCGCATGGATGTGATTTACCGTTTTGTCAAGGGAGAGGGCGTCACCCTGCATTACGATGTACACTTCGACACCCAATTTCCCTTCCTGCCGCGCTTCGGCGTACGGTTCCAAATGCCCGAGGGCTGCGAAAAGCTTTCCTACTTCGGCTACGGACCCTACGAATCCTATGTCGACAAGCACCGTGCCTCCAAGATGGGCACTTACTCCACCACCGTCACCGAGCACTTTGAGCACTACATTCGCCCTCAGGAAAACATGGCGCATGTCAACACAAAATGGCTCACCGTTGCAACCAAAGCGGGCCACGGTCTGCTTGCCACCAACACCGAGGAATGCACCGGCTTCAGCTTCAACTGCTCTCATTTCACCACCGAGCAACTCACCGACACCGCGCACGACTACGAGCTGGTTCCTCTGGACGAAACCGTGGTTCATCTGGACGTCTGCCACAGCGGCATCGGTTCCCACTCCTGCGGCCCGGAGCTGGACAAAAAATGGAGATTGGACCAAGAGCATTTCCGTTTCTCCGTTCGCCTGTTGCCCGTATTTGTCAATGATACCTGTCCCTTTGAAAAAGCAAAGAAATAAAAGGAAAAGCAGCCCCCGTTCAGCGAAAGACGTTGAACGGGGGCTCAAATCGGAGACGAAACAAACGAACTTCATCAAATCGACAAAACAAAACGTTTTGTTTCGGAAAAACAATGCACTGCGTGAAATTCGGTTCTATAATAAAAGTTGGGGTGTAAACCAACAGATATAGCAAATAAAGAGTAAAAAAGCAAAAAAAGAAGAGCATATCTGAAAAAAATCTGATAAAATGTTAGTTACCACACCAAACACGATAGGAGGTTTCAGATATGCTCAATTCATATTATACGGAAAAATTGCTCGGATTGCAAGAGGTAGCAATAAAAAACATCGAAGAAAAAGAAGAAAGATATGAGATTTCGATAGAACAACCGCGAAAAATATGTATATGTTCCCGCTGCGGAGAAAAAACAAGTAAGATTCACGACTATCGTTACCAAAGAATCAAAGAATTGCCGGCATTTGAGAAAAAAGTCGTGCTGATTCTTCGTAAACGCAGATATGTATGCTCCTGCGGAAAGAGATTTTTCGAGCCAAACACATTTTTGGCAAAATACCAACGTATGACTCAAAGAGCAATTATGGGATTATTGGAGAAGCTACGTGACAGCCGGTCCTATACTTCGGTAGCGCGTGAATTTGACGTATCCGTTTCAACTTCAACAGTCATTCGTTTTTTCAAGAACGTTCAATACAGCAAACCCGCAAAGCTCCCCGATATCATCGGGATTGATGAATTCAAGGGCAACAGCGGCGGAGAAAAGTTTCACGGCATACTGACCGATATCGGTGAAAGAAAGGTCGTAGATATCCTAAAAACGCGTTATGAGCACGACCTTTGCGATTATTTTAAGAAATATGACCGTACAGGAGTCAAATATTTCGTAAGTGATATGTACAAGCCGTATGCGGAGATAGCCGAAGCCTACTTTCCGAATGCTACATATGTGATAGACCGATACCATTGGGTACGACAAGCAGTATGGGCGTTTGAAGCGGTGAGAAAAGAAGTTCAAAAGCAATTTTCAAAGAAGCACCGTATTTACTTTAAAAAATCCAGACATTTGTTACTGAAACATCGGGACAAGCTAAATGAGGATGAACTGCAACAGGTGCTTATTATGTTAGATAGCATTCTTTTCGACAATCTTGTGCCAAGGGAGTTTAGATATAAAGACGGGAATAGCGGAAGATTGCACTATGGGTATATCG
>CAZWXE010000053.1:0-11510 GCA_964638045.1 uncultured Ruminococcus sp.
CCCAGCAACAAGGCCGCTTCACCGTAAGCCTCGGCATCCACGCGGGAAATATACCCGGTTTGAGTTGCGATTACTTCATAGGTGTATGCTGCCTTCGGAAAAAGCTCGGGGTGCTTCACCCATTCCGCATTTCCTCCCTGCGCCTCTACCATGCCGCAAAAGACGTCAAACGCCCGGCCGGATGAAATTGCCTCGGCCACCGTTTGCAGGCATTCCTCATGCGTTCCCTTTCCGGCAAGCTCCAGCATGTAAGCCGAAAGCTGCAAGCAAAGCTCTGTGAATGCCTTGTCACCTCTGCCGTGCAAAGCTTCAATGGCCTCCCGAACCTCCAAGCTGTTTCCGATGGTATTACCCAGCGGTTCATCCATGTCGGTAAGCAACGCGAGCATTCTTTTTCCCGCACGCGCACCGATTTCCACCATCAAACGTGCCAATTCCGCACTCTTCTCCTCGGTTTTCATAAAGGAGCCGCTTCCCGTTTTGACATCCAAAACAATGCAATCATCGTCGGCGGCCAGCTTTTTACCCATAATACTGGAGGCAATCAACGGCATGCTGTCCACGGTTGCGGTAACATCCCGCAGCGCATAAAGAAGCTTATCCGCAGGCGCCAGCGTTCCGCTTTGTCCGATGATGGAAATACCGGCCTTGCGAACCGTTTGTTCAAATTCCGTTGCGGACAAATCGGTACGAAAGCCCTCAATCGACTCCAGTTTGTCCACAGTTCCGCCTGTGTGACCGAGGCCTCTGCCGCTCATTTTTGCGATTTTAATGCCGCAAGCGGCAACGACGGGCGCAACCACCAAGCTGGTTTTATCTCCCACACCGCCCGTGGAATGCTTATCCACGCGCAAGCCGTCCACGGCCGGAAAATGCAGCCTTTCACCGGAATCCCGAATTGCAAACGTCAATTGAGCGGTTTCCTCATCGGTCATTCCGCGAAAATAAATCGCCATACAAAGTGCGGAGGCCTGATAATCCGGAATTTCCCCTTTGGTATATCCCTGTACAAAAAAGCGAATTTCCTCGGCGCTCAAAACGCCTCCGTCCCGCTTTTTGCGGATAATATCATACATTCTCATCGTCGGCCGCCTCCTTTGTGGTTTTTAAGGCTTGCCCACTGAAGGCATGCGGAAGCAGAGACGAAAGCGAATACGCTTCAAAATCATCCGTACTGCCCAAAATGATGGAGAAATCGGGACCGCAAAACTCGGACAGTACCTGTCGGCATACACCGCACGGGGCGCAAAAGCCTCCGCGCTCCCCCGCAACGCCGCCGATTACGGCAAGGGCAACAAAGTTGTGCTCCCCTTCGCAGATTGCACGATATACAGCCGTTCTTTCCGCGCAAACGGTGGCGGAAAAAGAGGCATTTTCAATATTGCTGCCCGTGTAAACCTTTCCGCTTGCGGTCAACAATGCCGCACCGACCGTAAAACGAGAATACGGCGCATAGGAAAACGCTCTTGCTTGCTCGGCAAGGCACAGCAACTCCCTATTGTTCATGTTAAACCTCCTACCGTCGAATTTGAGAAAGGAAGGAGCTGCCGCAGGTATCTTCCTGCGAACAGCCGAAATACTCTAAAATGGTGGCGGAAATATCCGCAAAGCTTGCCCCGGTGCCCAAATTGACGTTGGACCGGATTGTTTTTCCATAGCAAAGCATCGGGGTATACTCACGGGAATGGTCGGTGGAAGGCGTGGAAGGGTCGCATCCGTGGTCGGCGGTAATCAACAGCAGGTCATCCTCACGCAACAGCGGAAGCAATTGTCCCAACTGCTCATCGAACTCCGTCATAGCGGCGGCATAGCCCGCAACATCGTTGCGGTGCCCGTACACACTGTCAAAATCCACCAAATTGACAAAGCAAAGGCCTGAAAAATCGGCTTGCAGCATTGCAAGCGTTTGCTCCATTCCATCCCGATTGTTCACCGTGCGGATGGATTGCGTAAAGCCGCGTCCCGCGAAAATATCAAAAATTTTACCGATTGCAACCGTGTCATAGCCGTTTTTTTGCAACAGGTCCACGGCGGTGCTTTGAGGCGGCAAAATGGAATAATCATGCCTGCGCGGTGTCCGAACAAAGGGGTACTCTCCCGCAAACGGACGTGCAATCACTCTGCCCACGCCGTGCTTTCCGGTTAAAAGGCCTCGCGCCAGCTTACAGCAGCGCTCCAACTCCGCGATAGGAACCACATCTTCATGGGCGGCAATTTGAAATACGCTGTCGGCAGACGTGTATACAATCAGCTTGCCGGTGCGCAAGTGCTCCTCGCCGTAGTCCCGAATAACCTCGGTTCCGGAATAAGGCAAATTGCAAAGCCAGCCCCTGCCCGTCAAGGCGGAAAAAGCCTCCATCACCTCATCGGGAAAGCCGTTCGGATAAACGGGCAACGGTTGCGAAGAAATGACACCGGCGATTTCCCAATGTCCGATGGTGGTGTCCTTCCCCGCCGATGCCTCCCGCATACGTGCATAGGAGGCAAGCGCGTGTCCCGTACCGCCGCCGACTCCGTCGATGTCAAACAGGCCGAGCCGTTGCAAATTGGGGCAGTGAAACGCAGGATGATTGCGAATCGCCCCCAGAGTATTGCTGCCCTCGTCGCCCCATTCCCGTGCGTCGGGCAGTTCGCCGATTCCCATGCTGTCCAAAACAATCAAAAAAACGCGTTTTTTCATGGTCGTTCAAGCCATTTCCAAGGCAATTTCCATCATTTTGGTAAAGGCGGTTTGTCTCTCCTCTACGGTACATTTTTCATTCGGAGAGGTAAAAGAATCGCTGACCGTGCAAATACACAATGCCTTTTTCCCGGCGCGCGCCGCATTGCAATACAGCGCAGCAGATTCCATCTCCACACCGAGAACCCCCATCTTTGCCCATTCCATATCCGAATTGTCATCGGCATAGAAGGTATCCGAGGAAAGAATATTTCCCACACGGTAACGGACGCCCATCCTGTCGCAAAGCTCTGCCGCACGCTTCACCAATTCAAAATCGGCGATGGGGCAAAAGGTACCGGGCAAACGGTACTGCCTTGCATAGTTGCCGTTGGTACAGGCACCCATGGCAATAATCAAATCCATCAAATGCAGTTCCCAACAAAACGAACCGCAGGAGCCGATGCGAATAATGCTTTCGACATCGTAAAAGTTGTACAGTTCGTAAGAATAAATGCCGATGGACGGCTGTCCCATTCCGGATGCCATCACCGTCACTTTTTTTCCTTGATATTCCCCCGTATAACCGTGCACGCCCCGCACGTCATTGACAAGCTCTGCGTTTTTCAAATAATTTTTTGCAATAAACTCCGAACGCAACGGGTCTCCCGGCATTAAAACGGTTTTGGCAATTTGCTCCTTCTGCGCTGCGATATGTAACGACGGCACTGACATCAGGCTTTCTCCTTTTCATTTTCGTTTTTCATTTGTTCCGCTTCTTTGACGGCCTTGACAATGCGGCTGGTTCCGAGGCGATCGGCCCCCGCCTCCAAAAAAGCGGCGGCATCCTCAACGGATGAAATTCCGCCCGCAGCCTTTACCCGAACGTGCGCCCCGACGTTGTCACGCAACAGGCGAACATCCTCTAAGGTTGCGCCCCCCGAGGAAAAGCCGGTGGAGGTTTTGATAAATTCGGCGCCGGCTTCGGTAACAATACGACACATGCGTTGCTTTTCATCCTCGGTTAACAGGCAGGCTTCAATGATGACCTTCAACAGTCTTCCGGAGCAAGCCCGCTTCACCGCCTTGATTTCCTCCAGAATTTTTCGGTCATCGCCTGCCTTCAAATCTCCGAGATTGATGACCATGTCAATTTCATCGGCACCGTCGGCAACGGCCTGCTCGGCCTCAAAGCATTTGACGGCAGTTGTGTTGTAGCCGTTCGGAAAGCCGATAACGGTACAAATGCAAAGCCTGCTTCCGACATATTCCTGGGCACGGCGAACAAAGCTCGGCGGAATGCAAACAGAAGCCGTTTGATATTGAATGCCGTCATCGCAAAGTGCTCGAATTTCCTCCCAGGTAACCGTCGGCGACAACGCGGTGTGGTCGCATTTTGAAAGAATCGCTTGAAAATCCATACATTCTCCTTTCCTTGAGCGGGACTGGACACGGAACGGCGACATGCGGCACATCCCGTGTCCGATTCAAACGCGAAATACAGCCTCCGAGGACTCGGAGAGCCCCTGCTCGCTGCGTTCCGCAAAAAATAAAATCAATGAATAAACAATGGTCGGGTAAATCTTAAAGAACAAAACATCCAACAGGCTGAAGCTCAACAGGCCGAACAGGCACACCGCATAAAAGAAGCGTGCACGATTCGGACGCTGAAGCAGCAAAAGCTTTACCGTGGTGTAGCGATGATAAAGATAGGCGGCAAACCCCACGATTCCGGTGGCACCCAACAGCTGAAGCACGGTATTGTGGTACAAATACGGCTCCACCGTGCGCCCCCACTCCTCGGTAACGTAGGAATCGTAAAATCCGGAGCCAAACAGCGGATACTTCTTGAAGTTTTGAAGTGCAATTTTCCACATTTCCAACCGACCGTTGTCATCAAATCCCGTATTGATAAAATTTTGAACCAATGACAACAGCTTTTCGTGAAAAAAGAGCAGGCTCAATACGCCCAAGACGCCGACGGCAATTGCAATGATGCGATTTTCTTTTTTGAAATCGCCGAAAAAGCACAAGCCGCCGACACAAAGCAACAGGCTGACCGTTCCCACAAGCAGTGCTCCTCTGCTTTGAGAAAGAACAATGCCGAAGTACGCAATCAAACCGAGAAGCCAGCCGACGTATCTGCGCTTGGAAGCGGCAAAATAGAAGCACGCGGGCATCAAAAACGCCAGCATACCGCCAATGCTGGTCCATACGCCCCAACCCAATACAATGCTTCCCTTTTGCGACAAATCCGCCCGTCCCGTTGCAAATGCAAAAAAGAGCTGTGCGCAAATCAGCATTGCGTAAACCGCCAAGCAGTACATCATATAGTCGTTTCCGTCTGTTCCGAAATCTGCAAACAGCGCAAACAGCACATAGAATGTCACAAGAGAAAACACCATCAGTGCGGCAAACATCAAATTTTTGAAGGAATAATTGAGGCTGAACGCACCGTTAAACAGCAATGCCGCCGAAAAAACGACCAAACCGCCGAAAATACCGCGAAAGGACAGCTTGCGTGCCATTTTTCGGTGTCGAAACGCATACCATACCGCGGAGGCAACCAATACCGTCGCTCCGACAGCAAGCACGGCTACACCGAACGGATTGTAAAAGCGGTCATAGCCGGGGTCGGCAGGGGTATAATTCTTTGCGGATACCGTCACAATTCCGGCCATCGCGGGAAAGGCGACAAATCGCAGGTCATGGCAAAGCAGCAATCCGCATGCGACGCTCACTGCCAAAAGAGCAATCAAAAGCAAATCCTGCCCGGTCACGTGTCCCAAAAATATCAGCGCCGCAGCCGCTAACGGGTATCCTTTCCCCCTGTAAAATTTTCGAAAACGGTCCAATTTCTGCATGCTTAAGACTCCAATGTAAAGATTTTCATGTTATCCCGAAATACCGAGGAAAGGCGATAGCGTTCCAAATTCGGATAGGACACGGTTCCGACTCCAAGCCTTCCCTGCTCGTAAATCTCATGAACGGCTTGGCAGAAGGAATCCATATTCCCCGAGGAATACAAATGCCCGTCGGTCTCATCCAACAGGTCGCGGTGTCCCTTGACCGCAGAGGCAAGCGTAGGAAGTCCGCAGGACATCGCCTCCATCAAATTAAATGGCAATCCCTCGGAGAGGCTCGCCGTCAAATACAAATCGGTGGACTGCAAATAAGGCAAGACGTTTTGCTTGCCGAGAAGCCGTACATGCTCCTCCAAGCCGAGCTCTTCAATCAGTCGGCAAAGCTTGTCATGCATGCCGCCCTCCCCCAACAGCATCAGCCGCATGGGAATCCCCTCCCGACGCAAACGCTCCACGGCGCGGATCAGAAAGTCCTGATTTTTTCTGGTGCTCAGCTCTCCGGCAAAGGTGCACACAAAGCCGTCTTCGTCTCCGAACACCTCTCGGCGCACGGTCAGGTCCCGCACGGGAAAGCCCTTTTCCAGAGTGACCCCCATACCGTACATAAAACGGATTTTTCCCTTTGTCAAATGATAGTCTCTCGCAATACGGTCGTCCTCACGGTTCATCACGGCAATGGCATCGGTTTTTCGCCGCATCAACTGCTCGCAAAGCAGCAAAAAGCGATTTTTTAAGCCGTGGCAATGATAAGGAAACAGGTATCCGTGTACCACATTGAGCACATAAGGGCGATTCGACATTCCCAAAACAGCCGCTCTCACCAAAAAGGCAGCCAATGAGGTGTTCAAAATGATGCGGTCAAACTGTTCCCGCCGAATGATTTTTCGAATGTGTCTGATCAACCGCAAATTATGAAAGCTCAAAATATGCTTGTCAAATGAGATGGAGAAATTGACGCCGACGCCGCATGCCATGGTAAACACATCCTCATCCTTGGACAGCTCCCGAATGTACGGCTCGTGAAATTGCTCCAAATGGGAGGAGGTAGACGCAACATAAAGCACTTTTTTGCGTTGCTTCGGCACTTCCTTCTTCCCTTCCGTCACCTCTGCCTCCACACGGCTTTGCCGGACACCGCTTCTTTCTTCTTTTTGCTCACGCAAAGCATCGTCCTGCTCGCGCTTGGCGTATTTTTCATGGCGGTTCACCGCATGCAACGGAGTCAACAGCAAAATTTTAATATCCCCCCAAAAGGTCCAGTTTTCGATATAATTGATGTCCTCGTCAATTCTTGCCTGAATGGAGGTATCTCCTCTCAAGCCCTTGATTTGCGCAAGGCCCGTAATTCCGGGGCGTAGGGTATGCTTGAGCATATACAGCGGCACCTCCTTGCGGAATTTTTCCACATAGTAAGGAACCTCGGGACGCGGACCTACCAAGCTCATATCCCCCTTCAGCACGTTGAAAAACTGCGGCAGCTCGTCCAACGCAAACTTGCGGATGAACGCACCGAAGCGTGTTTTTCTGGAATCATTGTCGGTAGACCAGCCGGTTTGCTCCTCGTCATTGATGCGCATGGAGCGAAATTTGTAAATGGTAAATTCCTCGTTGTTTTTTCCGACTCTGGTCTGACGGAACAAAATCGGACCTGGCGAGGAAAGACGCACGCCGATGGCCGTGAACAACATCAAAGGAGAGGTTAAAACAATTAAAATCGAGGAGCCGACAATGTCCAGCAGTCGCTTGGCAAGTCGCTTGGTCGGGTTGTCCAACGGGACACTGCGAATATCGACCATCGGTAAATTCCCCAGGGAAGAAACCTGCCGCGGAGATTTGAAATATCCGCAAATGGCCGGAATCACGTAAATTTTGGAGCAATTGTCGTTGCAAACCGAAATGTATTTGGTAATCAGCTTTTTTCGCACCGTGTCAAACGCCATTACAACCTCATCCGGACGGTATTCCTTCAATACACGGTCCAAATCCGCCGTGGTACCGAGATGCGGCAGTCCGATGACATTGAGGTTCCCCACATATCCGATAATCGAATATCCGAACTGCGGATTTTGAAGGATTTCTTCCATGTATACGTCCACCATCTCCTGGCTGTCGGTAACCACCAAAATGTGCTTGATGTTTTTTTGATTGCTGCGCATCGAATGCAATACGGACATCATGGTGATTTTTTTGCAGGAAAGCACCAACAAGCTGCACAGTGCCGACAAAATCAGTAAGGTTGTGTAAAAAGGATACGCATCGTCCGAAAGAAGAAGTACAATGGCACAGCCCACCACAATCACCTGCAAATTCACAAAAAAAATGCGGCCGATATAAAAGGAAAACGTTTGTGTGCGCATCGGCGCATACAAATTGTTAAAGCTGTATAAAAAAGATACCACCAAACAAATCGAACCGGCAAGCAGCAATAATTTTGTACGGTCCGCAGACCATTGCGGATTATAAATCAGCAGCGAAAGCTGATAGCAGAAATAGACCACGCTGAAATTCAAAACGTAGTCCAATCCTCTATCCAAATAACCAAGCAAATAACGGTAATCCTTCATGAATCCCCCTGCAAACGGCTGCACTGCTTTTGGATGCAGCTGCGTGACGTATCAATGAAATGTTGAGCGAATTCAAGACAAATCATTCACTCTTTTTTATTTTACCATATTCTACGAAAAAAAGCAACCGTTTTCACGGAAAAAGGGGGCTGCCTCCGAAATGTCAAACGCATTTTCGCACAAGGCAGCCTCTTTTATCATATTTTTATTCGTCAAATTTAATGGAAATCTGAGATTCCAGCTCCTTACGGTGCTTATCCATCAAAGTTTGAATTCTCTTTACGGGGTTCAGCAAGGTGCTGATGCTTGCATCGTTGTTGAGAGAATCAATGAGATACGCAACATACTTGCACATGTTGACGTCCACATACCAGGGCTTGTTCAACTGCTCGGGTCGGCGGTAAATCAAATTGGTGCAAAAGATTTTATCAAACACGCCGTCCTTGTAGGCCTGGTCGAATTTTTCGTAGCCGTCGGTAAACAAACCGAAGGTTGCAAAGCTGAATACACGGTTTGCGCCCTTCTCCTTCAGCTGCTTGCACACATCCAGCATCGACTCACCGGAAGAAATCATGTCGTCTACAACAACGGCATCCTTCCCGTGAAGGTCCTGTCCCAAATACTCATGCGCCTCGATGGGGTTGCGGCCGTTGATGACAACGGAATAATTTCTTCTCTTGTAGAACATACCGATGTCGATGCCCAACAGAGAGCTGTAATACATGCAACGCCCCATTGCACCTTCGTCGGGCGAAATGATTGCCATGTGGTCCTTGTCGATTTTGACATCGGGAACCGCACGCACCAGGGCCTTAATCATCTGGTACGCAGGACGAACATTGTCAAAGCCCGAAAGCGGGATGGCATTGCAAATTCTGGAGTCGTGTGCGTCAAATGTCAAAATATTGGACACACCCAGCCGAACCAATTCCTGAAGCATCATTGCGCAGTCCAGGGACTCACGACTGGAGCGTTTGTGCTGACGCCCTTCGTAGAGCATGGGCATAATCACGGTAATTCTCCTTGCCTTGCCTTCAATGGCGGCAATAATCCGCTTCAAATCCGCAAAGTGATCATCGGGACTCATCGGAACCGTCATCCCGTACATCTTGTAGGTAACACCGTAATTAAAGACGTCGCAAACGATGTAAACATCCTTTCCGCGCATCGATTCGTGAATAATTCCCTTTCCTTCGCCGGAGCCGAAACGCGGGCAATCCGCCGAAACCAGGAAAGAATCTCCGTCCTCCTTGCTGTGTCTGCGCCAATCCTTCAAATAGTTGTCCACCTGCTCTGTGAAAGTCTCACAGCCTCTCATTCCCACAACAGCAAGTTCTCCACATTGATTGTACTTCATAATAGCCTCCGTTTTTTTCTTTATAATCCCCGATTATCGGTAAGTCCGTGAATGGTGACACACCAACCTGACAGGTATTTTTCGTCAGTATAATGCACAAAAGCGTTCGTATGCGCGGTCCCAAGGTGTCCTGTCGGCGCATGGCTCGTAAAAATCCGGTGTAAACGAATCTGCAACGATTTGACGCGCATGCTTCAAATCCGACACCGCACCGACGCCGATGGCCTGCATCATCAAATTGCCGATGGCTGTCGCCTCCTGCGGTCCCGCAACCACGGGAGCGCCGCAGGCATCTGCGGTCATGCGGCAAAGGAAGGTGTCCTTTGTTCCTCCGCCCACCACGTGAATCGTATGCATTTGCTTTCCGGTCAGGCGGCAGATGGTTTCGGCCGTTTGACGGTAGCAAAGAGAAAGACTTTCATAAATACAGCGAATGACCTCGCCCTCGGTTTGCGGCACCTCTTGTCCCGTCCGACGGCAAAAATCGCGAATGCGTTCGGGCATGTTGCCCGGCGCGGAAAAGGAGCTGTCATCCGGCAAAATCAGGCACTTGAAGGGACGGCTTTCCCTTGCCATGGCTTCCAGCTGCGCAAAGCTGAACTCCTTGCCCTCACGCTTCCACTGACGGCGGGATTCCTGGATTAACCACAGGCCCATGATATTCTTCAGGAAGCGGACAGTTCCCATCGCTCCCCCTTCATTGGTAAAGTTGGCGGCCTCGGTATCCGCATTGACCAGCGGTTGCTTCAGCTCGGTTCCCATCAAGGACCATGTCCCGCTGCTGATGTAAATAAAGTCATCCTCCACGGTGGGAACGGCAATGACCGCACTTGCGGTATCGTGGGAAGCCACCGAAAGAACCTTTGCGTCGGTTTGACCGAGCTCCTCTTGAATGGACGGCAACAGCGTGCCGATGACCTGCGCAGGCTGAATGATTGTTCCGAACAGGTCGCTCGGAATATGCAGTCGCTTCATCACATCATAGGCATAATCACGCGTATGCACATCCAACAGTGCACCCGTGGAAAGAATGGTATATTCGTTTTGCGCGTTTCCGGTGAGGAAGTAATTCAGCAAATCGGGAATGTTCAAAATGCGATGTCCCGCGCGCACCAGCTCGGGGCGGTCGCGCAGGTCGGCGGCAAGCTGAAAGACCGTGTTGAAATTCAGCAGTTGAATACCGGTTTCGGCATAAAGCTCGGACAGCGGCAAAGCCGCGGAAACCTCTTCCATGATGTTCGCAGTACGAGCGTCCCGATAGTGCACGGGATTCGCCATCATTTGTCCCGCGGCATCCAAATAGGCATAATCCACACCCCACGTGTCGATTCCGATGGAGGAAATGCGGTCCCCGTTTAAAATACACTTGGAAATAGATTGCTTGATTTCATAAAAAATGCGGAGAATATCCCAATACAGCGTTCCGTTGACCGAAACAGGGTCATTGGAAAAACGGTGATTCTCACGCAATGTCAGCCTTTTGCCATCAAAGCTTCCCACTATACCACGACCGCTGGACGCCCCGAGGTCAATGGCAAGCATATTCAACTGTTCCATGATTTTCCTCCGAAAGAGTTACAGAAAAATTCATATTTCGTCTATATTGTACCACAGTTCCCCATCGCGTGTGTGAACATTCTGTGAATACGCATGACATATTCTTCACAAAAAAGCCCCTGCCAGACTATCTAAAATGCTCATATCTCATGAAAGCCCCCACCTCATCCGTATGCGGCGAATTACCATCCGGATAAAAAGCAAAAGAAAAACTCGGATTGCAATTGACTTTTGCTCCCTTTTGTGGTAAAATACTACCATAGCACGCCTCCATAGTTAAATGGATATAATAAACCCCTCCTAAGAGGTTGTTATATCTTGAAAAACGGTGCAAAAAAGGCTGTCATTTGCGTAAAATCAAGTGTTTTTTAAGCCGTTTGCAAGCTTAATCGCACGAATTTACATCTTTTTTACACCCGAACGGATATTTCTCGTTTTTGGCGGTCGTGAAATGTCCTCTCAAAATTTAATATGTCCGTGTACCTCAGTTGGAAAGAGGAATCGCCTCC
>CAZWXE010000054.1:0-11418 GCA_964638045.1 uncultured Ruminococcus sp.
AAAAAGCTTGGCACTCCCACAAAAATTTATTACAAATTCGAAGGGAATAACACCAGCGGAAGCCACAAGCTGAACTCTGCCATTGCGCAGGCATACTATGCAAAGGAGCAGGGATTAAAGGGCGTTACCACCGAAACGGGCGCAGGTCAGTGGGGAACCGCGCTTGCCATGGCATGCTCGTATTTTGACTTGGATTGTCAGGTGTACATGGTAAAATGCTCCTATGAGCAAAAGCCCTTCCGTCGCGAGGTGATGCGTACCTACGGCGCAAGGGTGACGCCTTCTCCTTCGGAAACCACGCGGGTGGGACAACAAATTCTTCGGGAATTTCCCGGCACAACGGGGAGCCTCGGCTGTGCCATTTCCGAGGCGGTAGAGGCTGCTGCCTCACAGGAGGGCTACCGTTACGTGCTCGGAAGCGTCCTTTCACAGGTTTTGCTGCACCAGACGGTCATCGGGCTGGAAACCAAAGCCGCATTGGAAAAATACGGAGAGAAGGCAGATGTCATCATCGGCTGTGCCGGCGGCGGCTCCAATTTGGGTGGCTTGCTCTCTCCCTTTATGGGAGAAAAGCTACGAGGTGAGGCCGACTATCGGTTCATTGCCGTCGAGCCCGCAAGCTGTCCTACACTGACACGAGGAAAATATATCTACGATTATTGTGACACGGGCAGGGTATGTCCCATGGCAAAAATGTACACGCTTGGAAGCGGATTTATTCCGGCCGCAACGCACTCCGGAGGTCTCCGTTACCATGGAATGAGCTCCGTGCTTTCCGAGCTGTATGACCAAGGCTTGATGGAGGCACGCAGTGTTACTCAAACGGAGGTTTTTTCGGCTGCCGAATATTTTGCGCGGATTGAAGGCATTTTGCCGGCTCCAGAAAGTGCCCATGCGATTAAGGTGGCCTTGGACGAGGCAATCGCATGCAAGCAAAGCGGTGAAGAAAAAACAATTGTGTTCGGCTTAACCGGAACGGGGTATTTTGACATGTTTGCCTATGAAAAGTTCCATGACGGCAAAATGACAAACTATATTCCAACCGACGAAGAAATTGCCGCAAGTCTTTCCAAAGCACCGAGCCTCACCGGCTTCTGACGGTGAAGTGCTACGAATAAAAAAGCGCTTCCGCAGCTTCTCCCACCGGGAAGAAGCACGGAAGCGTTTTTTATTTTTTTATTCGCTGCGCAGCGCCTCTACGGGATTGCGCTTTGCGGCAAAGCTTGCCGGGAACAAGCCGGCAATTACAGTCAAAGACATGCTGACAAGCACCAAAATCACAGCGGCTCCGACAGGGAGCACTGCCTTGAGCGCGGCAATACCCGTTAATTCAAACAGGATGATATTGATGATGGCGTTGAAGAACAACGTACACAGAATACCGATTGCACCCGCAACAAAGCCCACAATCAAGGTTTCCGCGTTGAACACCCGCCGCACATCCTTTTTGGACGCACCGATGGCACGGAGAATACCGATTTCCTTGGTTCGCTCCAATACGGAAATGTAGGTGATGATGCCGATCATGATGGAGGAAACCACCAGAGAGATGGCAACAAACGCGATTAAGACATAGGAGATGGCGTTGACGATGGTGGTGACGGAGGACATAAGCAACGCCACATAATCGGTGTAAGAAATTTTGCTTTCCTCGGAGACACCCTCATTGTATTCGGAAATCAAATCGGCAATGCGGTCCTTGTCCTCAAAGGTGGAGGCATACAAATTGATGCCGTCCGGCTTGTCTTTGTCCACGTATCCGAGTGCTTTCAAATTATCCTCGTAGGTGGAGTCGGAATATTGGTTGGGCAAGTGTTCTTCGTAGATGGAGGAAAATGCGGCATCGGTCATCACTGCCAACTCTTCTTCAAACATTTGACAAAGCTGATTGGTGGTCAGGGAGCTCAACTGCTCCTCCACGGTTTGCTTGTATTGTTCCGTATACTGTGCCGCCACAACCAATCCCGCATACTTTTGAATGTCCTCCGCCGTCAAGGCGCCGACATATTGTGCGGCTGTTTCACGGTCGGTGTTCAGCTGTACCATGAAAGCGGAAATCAACATTTCGTTGATTTGCTCCGGCGTCATTTGCCCGAGCGATTGTGCAACCGCCGCGGCAATTTGTTCCTCGGTTGGCTCGGATTTCATCAGAGCATACAGCGCCGCTTTTTGCGCAGGCTCCAGGGAAGCCACATATGCAAGCACGGCTTCCTTCTTTTGTGCGTCGGTCATTTCCTCCTGCGCATCGCTTTTGAAGGGAAGTCCCGTCAACACATCCGTGTGCGTATTTTGCAGTTGCATTGCCAAAAGAGCATTGTCGTCCGTTTTGTCGATGATGTGCTCGGTGAGTTGAGCGGTATATCCGATGGCCCCCGTCAAAACGGCAGAGGTTGCCTCTTCACTGGGGCGGAGAATACCGGTGATTTTCAGGTCGGTACCGATGCTTTTGTTGTTGTAAAGATACTCCAGCCCAACATCGGTTTCGGAAAGGTCCGCATAGGTGCCGTCTGCCTGCTTTTGGAAAGATTCCGCCTTGGTCAGCAAGCGGAATTCCATGTTGCACAGCTCCTCATAGCTCCAGGAGCCCATCTGAGAGGTATCCACCTGCTCGCCTCTTTGCGCGGCAAAAATGCCTTCCAAAATTTCGGATTGCGTGCGCAAGCCAAGGGCATAAAGGGAGAGGTCGCTGATTTCATTGTTCCCGTCCACCACCAATACAACCTCGTTGTAAGCAGTGGGCCAAGAGCCGTAAATCAAATCGTATTCCTCTTTGATGATGCCGCTGATGTTTTCGCTTCCTTTTCCGGGAAGAAGCTCCTGCCAAACGTTGAAGGAGCTTGACATGGCAGAGGAGCTCATGCCGAAGCTTCCGCCCGTCATGCCACTGCCGCTACTGCCCATCATGGTTTCAAACAGTGCCATCACGTCGGATTCGATGACCTTGCCGTCCGCGTCCTTGGTCAGGACATTCCAATCGAAATTGTAGGTGTACTGCACCGCGGAAAGATATTCGTCGAATTTGTCGGTGCTTTCCAAATACTTTTTAAACGATTCCAAATCGTTGACATTGGTTTCCGTGGAATTGAGCGAATTCATGATTTCCGCGATGACGGCGCTCTCGTAGACCTTGTCAAGCTCATGGGACAGCGTTCCGTCGGAATTCCGCGCCTGCATCAGGGAGTTGACCAATGCGGTCATATCCACGGATTCCGCCTGCAGTTGAATGGGATAGCTTGCAAGCGTATCGCGCTGAACGGAATTGATATAGTTGTTGACTCCGGTTGAAACCGAAAGAATGAGTGCAATTCCAATGATACCGATGGAGCCCGCAAAGGAGGTCATAAAGGTGCGTCCTTTTTTGGTCATCAGATTGTTCAACGACAGGGAAACAGCCGTAAAGAAGGACATGGATTTTTTCTTTTTCTTGACGGGTGCTTTTTCCTTTGTCGGTTCGACGGCCCGCACAGGCTCGCGGTGCTTTTCGTTGAAGGAGCGGAACACGCTTCTGTAATTGCGGCCGAAGCGCTTTCCGGATGCTGCAACGCCGTTGTAGGGCTTGCTGTCATTGACCACTCTTCCGTCCAGCACGCGAATGATACGCGTGGAATACTGCTTTGCAAGCTCGGGATTGTGGGTAACCATAATAACCAGCTTGGTTTTGGATACCTGTCGCAGGATTTCCATCACCTGAACGCTGGTTTGCGTATCCAAGGCACCCGTGGGTTCGTCTGCCAGTAAGATGTCGGGGTCATTCACCAATGCACGTGCAATCGCAACACGTTGCATCTGTCCTCCGGACATTTGATTGGGACGCTTGTGCAGCTGGTCCGCGAGGCCGACCTGCTTCAAGGCACGCACGGCGCGCGCACGGCGCTCTCTGCGGGAAACGCCGGACAGCGTCAATGCCAATTCCACATTGGAAAGCACGCTTTGGTGTGGAATTAAATTGTAGCTCTGAAATACAAAGCCGATGGAATGGTTGCGGTAGGTATCCCATTGCGCATCCTTGTATTGCTTGGTGGAGACGCCGTTGATGACCAGGTCTCCGCTGGTGTATTGGTCAAGTCCTCCGATGATGTTCAAAAGAGTGGTTTTTCCACAGCCGGACGGGCCGAGGATTGAGACAAACTCATGCTCTCGAAAGTTCAGCGAAACGCCGTTTAATGCCCGAACGGTGTTTTCACCGCTTCCGTACTCCTTTTTGATGTTGTGTAATGAAAGCACTTTCTTCCTCCTGTAATAAACCTTTATTCAAAAATGGTATCACGCCAATGTGAAAATCGGCTGTTGCTTTTGTGTTTTTTGCGGTAAAATCCGACACGTGCGGTGTGTATCAGGTTGCAAACTGGCTGTGATACAAACGGTAATAAAATCCCTTGCGTGCAAGCAGCGACTGATGGGTGCCTTGCTCGATGATTTTTCCTTTTTCCATCACCAAAATCAAATCCGCCGATTCGATGGTGGAAAGGCGGTGGGCAACAATGAAGGAGGTACGCCCCTTCATCATTTCCGCAAAAGCATTTTGAATCTTCAGCTCCATACGGGTATCCATGGAGGAGGTCGCTTCGTCCAAAATCAGCATGGGAGGCAGGCACAGCATGACGCGGGCGATGCACAGCAGCTGCTTTTGCCCCTGCGAAAGGGAGCCGCCTCCCTCGCCGAGAACGGTGTCGTAGCCGTTTGGCAGGCGCTTGATGAAGGAATGCGCGTGAGCGGCCTTGGCGGCTGCAAGGATTTCCTCATCGGTGGCGTCCTCCTTGGCCATGCAAATGTTTTCCCGAACGGTTGCATTTTTCAGCCAGGTATCCTGAAGCACCATTCCCCAATTTGCGCGGAGACTGCTTCTGGTAATGTCCCGCACATCATGCCCGCTGACGGTGATTTTTCCGGAATTTACATCATAAAAGCGCATGAGCAGGTTGATAACCGTCGTCTTTCCGCACCCCGTCGGGCCGACGATGGCAATGCGTTGTCCTGGAGCCACCGAAACGGAAAGGTTCTCAATAAGGCTTTGCTCGGGCGTATAGGAGAATGCAACCTGTTGCAGCTCTACGGAGCCGTCGGCATGTGACAATTCAACGGCGTCGTCGGCATCGGCGGGAACATTGGGCTCGTCCAACAGCTCAAACAGGCGTGCCGCGCAGGCAAGCGCGTTTTGCAGCTCGGTGAGGACACCGGAAATTTCGTTAAACGGCTTGGTGTACTGGTTTGCGTAAGAAAGAAAGGCGGTCAGCGTACCGACCGAGAAGCCGGCAGGGTTGGAAATGCACATCAAAGCGCCGGTCAATGTGACGCCTGCGTAAACCAGATTATTCACAAAGCGGGTAGAGGGATTGGTAACCGATGAAAAGAAGGTGGCACGGAGGGAGCATTTTCTGAGGCGTTCGTTGATTTCATTGAATTCCTTCTGCGCCTCATCCTCATGACCGAATGCAACCACCACCTTGTGATTTCCGATGTATTCGTCGATGAGTGCCGTTTGCTCGGCCCTGGTTTCCGCCTGACGGCGGAACATGGTGTAGGTGGATTTGGCAATAAAGGCGGCCGCAAAAAGGGACAGCGGCGTGATAAAAATGACCACCAGCGCGATGGAAGGTTTGATGAACAGCATGATGAACAGTGTTCCGAGAATGGTCAGAATTCCAGTGAAGAACTGCGCAAAGCCCATCAGCAAGCCGTCGGTGAATTGGTCCACGTCCGAAATCATTCGGCTGACAATATCGCCGACCGAATGGCTGTCCAAATAGGAAAGGGGAAGTCTTTGAATTTTGATAAAGGCATCGCGGCGCAGCTTGCGCACCATTCCGTAGGTAATATGATTGTGAATGACGCTCATCAACCATTGACAAAGCGCCGAGCTCAGTGCCAAGATGCCGATTTGAACGGCAACCGCAAATACACCGTCAAAGTCAACATTGCCCTTTGCAAGCATGAGGTCAATGGCGTTTCCTGTCAAAAGAGGAACCGCAAGAGTTACCGCAACACTTCCGGCCGCAAACAGCAGGGAAAGCACCAACAGCAGGCGCGAGCCGCGCAGTTCACGCAGCACCCGTTTGAGTACGCTTCGATTGCTTGTTTTGTTTTTCATGCGGGAGTACCTCCTTTGCGAAATTGAGACTCGTGAATTTCACGGTAAACCTCACAGCTTTCCAACAGGGAATCGTGCGTGCCGATGCCGATGACCCGTCCGTCCTCCATCACCAAGATTTGATCGGCATGGCGAATGGAAGAGGTGCGCTGAGAAATGAGAAAGACGGTGGTTGTACCGGACAGTCGCTTCAATGCCGTGCGCAACGCCGCGTCCGTGGCATAGTCCAATGCCGAGGAGCTGTCATCCAAAATCAGGATGTCCGCTTGACGTACCAACGCGCGGGCAATGGTCAGACGCTGACGCTGTCCGCCCGAGAAGTTCTTTCCGTTTTGCTGCACGGGGGCATCCAAGCCGCCGTCCAAAGCGGCTACAAAATCCTTTGCCTGTGCCATTTCCAATGCGCTCCACAGCTGCTCATCGGTGGCGTTTTCATTGCCCCAAAGCAGATTGGAGCGAACGGTTCCCTTAAACAGCACCGCCTTTTGCGGGACCAGCGCGATTTTGGAGCGCAGCTCCTCCACGCGGTAGGCACGTACATCCTTGCCGTTGACAAGAACCGCACCCGCTGTGGCATCGTAAAAGCGGGGAATGAGATGAATCAACGAGCTTTTTCCGGAGCCGGTAGAGCCGATGATTCCGACGGTGCTTCCCTTGGTAACCGAGAAGCTCAAATCGGAAAGAGATTCCTCCGCGTTGCTTTTATAGGTCAGAGAAACGTCCTGAAAGCAAACCGCGCAGTTCGTAGGAGCCGTGCCGCTGTCCTCGGCTTTCATGACGGGCATTTCGGTCGGTGTATCCAACACGTCCTGAATGCGTTGACCGCACGCAAGTGCCTTGTTTACGGTAAACAGCGTGGTGGCAAGCTTCACCAGCTCAACCAAAATCTGCGACATGTAGTTGGTCATGGCAATCACGTCGCCCTGCGTCATTTCGCCGATGTTCACCAGCTTTGCGCCGGACAAAATCAGGAGAATGATGCCGAGGTTCACCAGCACCGAGGTAAGGGGATTGGAAAGTGCCGAAATTTTTCCGACAAAATTCTGCACACGGTTGTGCTCCTCATTTGCTTCGGAAAAGCGACAAATTTCACTTTCCTCCTTGCGGAAGGCACGAATAACGCGCACGCCCGTAAGATTTTCGCGTGTAATACCAGTCACACGGTCCAAATTTTTTTGCACCTTGCGAAACAGGGGAATGCTTTTAAACATGATGGTAAACACCACGACGGACAGCAACGGAATAATCAACACAAACACCAGCGCACTCTTGCTGTTGACGGAAAACGCAAAAAGCATTGCGCCGAGGACAATAATCGGAGAGCGCAGCAACAGACGAAGCGTCAAATTGATGGCCGATTGCAATTGGTTGACGTCCGCGGTAATGCGTGTGATGAGCGTAGATGTACCGACATGGTCGGTTGCCTCATAGGAAAATGCTTGAATTTTCGAAAAAAGCGAACGCCGCAGCTCGGTGCTGACGCCTACCGCAGCCTTTGCCGCAAAGTACTGCGCGATGAGGGTGCACGTCAAACCGATCAGCGCAAAGGCAACCAATACACCGCACATTTTGATGACATGGGGCTTGTCCCCGTTGGCAATGCCGACGTCTATAACATCCTTTACCACCAAAGGCACCATTAAATCAAACATCGCTTCCAGCAGCTTAAACAGCGGAGCAAGAACCGATTCCTTTTTGTAAGGCTTCAAATAAGACAGAAATTTTTTCATCATGAGGTCCTTTCTTCATTTTGCATCGAACCTTTTTATTATATTCTTTTTTATTGCCTATAATATGAACTATGTTTGAACATATTATAAACAAAGACCGTTCTGCCCGAAAAAAGGCAGAACGGCAAGCGTGTATTCAAAGGGCTACGCGTCCGCTAAAAAGGCGGACGCCGACTGTCGGCCGAGCAACGATGAAACGCTTTTTCACTTCCTTTTGCGCGCATGCTTTTGGGGACGGCGCTTTTTGGTGTGAAGAGCACCGAGCTGTGCGCCCAAAACGGAGCACAGCACAAAGCCGAGGTGGAGCAGCAGCGCGGTCCATGCGGAATAATGCGAGCTGTATTTTATCATGCACAGAGAAAGAAGGAGCATCACGGCAAGCACTGCACAGCCGTTGAAAAGGCCGCAAAGCAGTGCGCTTTTTTTAAGGACGTGCGCGGAAATCATTCCGCCGAGCAATGCCGTGAGGGCAACTGCGGCAATGCCGACAGGAGCCGTGACTGCGCTTGGATTTTGACAAAAATACGCTCCGATAGAACCGACAAGCAAAAGCGTCAGTCCGAGTGCCAATGTACTTCCGACGCAAAGAAGTAATTTACGCATCCATGCAACGGGGGAGTCCGCAACCGTACCGGAGGCTCCTCTTGGAGGAATTGCTCTTTTTTTCCTTTGAAGTGTGGCTTTTGTCATAAAAAACGCCTCCGTTCCGATTATGCTTGTTACAGCATATTCGAGCAAAGGCGTTTTTATGACTGTATTGCGCTTTTGATTACTCTGCGTCTTCGGCTTTTACGTCTACACGGCTGACGGCGCTCTTCAAAATACGAATTTTCGTGCGCTCGTGAGCGGTTTCGATGACGCAGGTTTCTTCCTTGATGCTGACGATTTTGCCGATGATACCGCCGATTGTAGTGATTTCATCACCCACGGACAGGGCATTTCTCATTTCATTCGTCTCTTTTTCCTGCTTTTTCTGAGGACGGATGCCAAAGAAATAGAACACGGCAAACACGACAACCAGCATAATGATTGTGGTCAAAGCTTCCATGCTGTTTTACCTCCGATTTTTATTTTTTGTGTGAATCGTCTGATTATATATTAAATCGCAAAGAGAATTCAAGCATGTAATTGTAAATTTTTTTAAAATGTCAAGGTTTTGTCCTTTTTTGTCCTTCTTTTTTCGAAAAAGAGCGCTTTACGGTTGCATTTTTAACTTTTTTGTGTTATACTACTTCGGAAGAAAAACGAAGCTGCAAAGGCCGAAAGGAAGAATGCAATGAAAAAAAACTATTTGGAATGCGGCAAAATCATCAATTCGCACGGCTTCCGCGGAACCGTAAAGCTGGAGTCCTGGTGTGATACGCCGCAGGTTCTCGCGGCATTGAAAACACTGTTCCTCTCGGAAAACGGTGTTTACCGTCCGGTGCGCGTCCTGCACGCCTCGGTATTTCGCCAATTTGTTTTGATGGACCTGGAGGGAGTGGAAACGGAGGAAGCCGCCAATCGCTTGCGCAACACCGTGGTTTATGCGGAACGCTCCGAAATTCCTCTGAAGGAGGGTGATGTGTTCATTGCGGACCTGTTGGACCTTCCGGTGAAGCACGCCGACACGGGAGAATTGCTCGGGGTACTGGCGGACGTGGACACCAGAAGCGCGCGTGCGCTTTATCGTGTGCGAACGGAAAGCGGAGAATTTTTGGTGCCCGCGGTAGACGAATTTATCGTGCGGATTGATGTAGAGGATGCGGTTTACATCCGTCCCATCCCGGGACTGTTGGACACGGGAGCCGAGAACGTATGATGCGATTTGACATTATGACGCTGTTCCCCGAATTGGTGAACACGGTGTTGAACGAAAGTATTTTGGGCCGCGCGCAAAAAAACGGTGCCATTGCGGTGCGTACCCACAATATTCGGGACTATTCCGAGGATAAGCACCGACGGGTGGACGATACGCCCTACGGAGGCGGAAGGGGAATGCTGATGATGGCGCCGCCCATTTACCGTTGCTACTGTGGCGTATTGCGGCAGCAAGAGGCAGAGGGGCTTCTGCCGGAGATGCGACGCCGTGTGATTTATCTTTCGCCGATGGGGAAGGTACTCACGCAACAGCGCGCGGCACAGCTTGCAAACGAGTATGACAACCTCATTTTGCTGTGCGGTCACTACGAGGGCGTGGACAGGCGAATTGTAGATGAGCTTGTGGATGAAGAAATTTCCATCGGCGATTACGTGCTGACGGGTGGAGAAATTCCCGCATGCATCCTCACCGACTGCGTGGCAAGACTGGTTCCGGGCGTTTTGCCCGACGCGGAATGTCACGAAAAGGAAAGCATTTCCTCCGGCCTGTTGGAATATCCGCAATATACCCGCCCGTTTGATTATCACGGCACCACGGTCCCGGAGGTATTGCTCTCGGGCAACCATGCCAATATCGACCGTTGGCGTGAGGAGCAGGCCTTGGAGTTGACACGTCGGTTGCGCCCGGAGCTTTTGCGTGAAACGGCGGACAAAGCATAACCCCGTTCATGCCGACAAAATGGCCGTTTGCACTTTATTTCGTTTGAAAATGTATTGATTTTGCACGAAAATTTTTCCGGAAGTTGAAAAAAATACAATAGATTGACTATTGATTTTGAATTCGGTTTTTGTTATACTATAATTAAATATAAATCAAAGGATTCTCTGATGTGAGAGTCATTTAGAATGGGAGCGAATATATATGATTTCACGTGATGTTACCATTGTAAACGCAAGCGGACTCCATGCAAGACCTGCAACCTTTTTCATTCAAAAAGCAAATTCCTACAAATCCTCCATCTGGGTAGAGAAGGATGACCGGAAGGTCAACGCAAAAAGTTTGTTGGGGGTTTTGTCGCTTGGCATTGCAAAGGACATGACTGTCACCCTGATTGCGGACGGTTTGGATGAAAACGCCGCCATTGCCGGACTGGTGGAATTGATCGACAGCGGCTTTTCCGAAGCCTGAATAAAAAACGATGAGAAGCGTAGCGGTATGTGTCGGAGCATTTTTCTGTACACGTACCGCTGTTTTCTTTAACACCCGCAGCCAAGGGAGGTGCAACCGTGGGACAAACCGAAGAAAAGAAGCGGGAGCTGCTGGAAAAAGCAAACACACTGCCGCTGACTCCGGGCGTATACGTCATGCGTGACAAAAACGGGAAGGTGATTTATGTCGGCAAATCCCGCAAGCTGAAAAACCGCGTTTCGCAGTATTTTCACAACACCGACCAAAATCCGAAAACCGCCCGCATGGTTTCCATGGTGAATTCCTTCGACTACTATCTCTGTGACCATGAGATGGAGGCGCTCTCCCTGGAAAACACGCTGATTAAGCAGTACACACCGAAATACAACATTCGTCTAAAGGATTCCAAATCCTATCCCTATATCAAAATTACGGCGGAGGAATATCCAAGGTTGGTTTTTACCAGAAACCGCCTTTCCGACAAAGCAAAATATTTTGGGCCGTATTCGGGCGCAGGCACCGCCTACGCACTGATTGAATTGCTTTCCCGCAGCCTGCTGTTGCCAACCTGTTCCAGACGCTTTCCGAAAGACATCGGCAAGGAGCGCCCC
>CAZWXE010000055.1:0-11256 GCA_964638045.1 uncultured Ruminococcus sp.
GATATAGGTGCGCAGGTTTCCGATGTGAGCAAAGTGGTAAACGGTAGGTCCGCAGGTGTACATGCTGACCTTGCCTTCCTCAAACGGAACAAATTCGTCACGGGAGCGGGTAAGGGAATTGTATAATAGCATCGTCATCAATCCTTTCGGGGAAAATAATTTTCAGGCTTTTCTTTTGGTGTGCTTTTTCTTTTTGGCTACGGAATAGCCGAAGGAGCCCAGCTTTTTGCCAAGCTCATAGTATTCGCCGTGGGCGTAAGCGACGAGAGGTGCACGCTCCAAGTGAAGCTTTCCGTCCTCACCGAGCAGGGACTCCTCCACATCGACGGCAACAATGTCCGCCAGGAACATGTCGTGGGAGCCGAGCGGAATTTTGTCGGTGACGCGACACTCCAAAGCAAGGGGACTGCTTTCCAAAATCGGACAGTCGATTTCCTGTGCGGGAACGGTTACAAGCTTGCACTTTTCAAATTTATTGACCTTTCTGCCCGTAAAAACGCCGCACGTATCTGCCGCGCGCACCAATTCCTTGGTTGTCAGGTTGATGGCAAAAACGCCGCTTTTTTCAATCAACTCATGTGAATAACGGGACGGGCGCACCGAAATATAGGTTTTCGGTGGAACGGTATTGGTAATTCCCGTCCAGGCCACGGTAAATACGTTGTCATGCTCACCGTCCGAGCAGGTAACCATGGTAGGGGGGACGGGGGAGAGCATTGCTCCGCCTTTCCATTTGACTTTTGCCATTGCAGACTCCTTTTTTTGAAGGGAAGTATTGCTTGTGTTTGCTTCCATATGCGCAAACATTATAGCATAAACTGCAAGGAAAGTCAACTTTTTGTCGGGAACTTCTTGAGAAACTTCTGAACAAACCCACAAGCTGCGTTGAGAACGGCCGACAAAGCAGCCGCGTTTTGTCAAGCTGGCAAAAATCATTGTTTGGCCTGCCGGCTGCGCAACTTTGCCGTTTTTTCGGAATTTCCTCAAAAACATTTCTCCAAAAGCGTTTTTGAAGCACTTTTCAGACGAAAATGCGCGAAAATTCCATGTTCGTGATTGAAAAGTCTATTGAATTTCGGCCTTCTTGAAAGTATAATGGTTGCGGAAAGAATCGTTGTAACAAAAAACACATGAAAGGATTGTATATTTATGAAACATGCATTTCGTCCTACCGCGATTCCGTTGATTACATCCGACCCTTATTTCAGCGTTTGGAGCTTTTCCGATAAGCTGAACGAGGACCACACCAGACACTGGACAGGCCATCAGCAGTCCATGTACGGCGCATTGCTGATTGACGGCAAGCCCTTCCGTTTTATGGGCAGAGCCATGATGCTCCCCAAATATTTGCCGGACGGTCCCGTGATGGAGCAAACATCCGTGGTTGTAAACCCCACCACCACCGTTTACACCTTCTCTCACCCCGCTTGTGATTTGAAGGTGAGCTTTGTCTCTCCCTTACTGATGAACAAGCTGGAGGTTCTTTCCCGTCCCGCTTCGTACATCTTCTATGAAATCACGCCGAAGGAGGAGGGGCACACCTTTGAGTTTTACATGGACCTTTCCGCAGAGCTGACCGCCGACTATGAGGCGCGTGTACAGTATTGTGCATGGCAGCAGGATGGCCATGCTTGGCTGGGCAATGCCGAGCAAAAGGTACTGAACCGTTGCGGCGACGATGTACGCATCGACTGGGGATACTTGCACCTGTTGCATCCCAATGCAGTGGTTTCAAAGCTTTCCAGACGTCTTGCGTTTGACAAGAAGAGAACCTCTGCCCGTCACCTGGAAATCGATATTTCGAAGCCCTTCACGGCAGATCAAATGCCTTTGCTTGCAGTTCGTTCCGATAAGCTTTGCGATAAAATCGTAGTTGCCTATGATGATATTCACTCCATCGAGTATTATCACCGTCCCGTGGACGCGTATTACAAGACGGTTTACGGCGATTTTGACAATATGCTGAAGGCAGCGGTCCACGAGGCAGACAGCCTTCGCGAGGAATGTGCCGCATTTGACCGTGCTCTGCTTGCGAAAATGGAGAAAATTTCTCCCGAATACGCAAAAATCGGTGCGCTTGCTTACCGTCAATCCATTGCCGCACACAAGCTGGTCGATGTGGACGGAGAATTAATGTTTATGTCCAAGGAGTGCTTCAGCAACGGCTGCCTTGCAACGCTTGACGTCACATATCCTTCCATTCCGTTGTTCCTGCTGTACTGCCCCGAGCTGGTTCGCGCCATGATGCGTCCCTTGCTTGCGTATGCGAGAACCGAGCTGTGGCCCTATCGGTTTGCTCCGCACGACTGCGGATGCTATCCCTTCTGCAACGGCCAGGTTTATTCCGCCGACAAGGAAACCGGCAAGGTGTTTGAGGAGAAGCAGATGCCCGTTGAAGAATGCGGCAACGCAATTCTGACCATTGCCGCCGCAGTGAAGGCGGACGGCGACCGTACCTTGGCAGAAGCAAACAAGGACCTCTTGAAGATGTGGGCAGACTACCTCGTTGAGTACGGCTATGACCCTGCATTCCAGCTTTGCACCGACGACTTTGCGGGACATCTGGCACACAACTGCAATCTGAGCCTGAAGGCAATTGTTGCGTTGGGCGCGTATGCGCAGCTGTTCCACGAGCCGGAATATATGAAGGCTGCACAGTCGATGGCAGACCGTTGGGTAAAGGATGCAAAGAAGCAAAACGCAAAGGGCTGGAGATTGACCTTCGATTTGGATGACACCTGGAGCATGAAGTACAATATTATTTGGGACCGTTTGCTGGGGCTCGGCCTGTTCGATGAATCGGTCAGCCGTGAGGAGGTTGAGGTTTATCTGGAAAAGATGAACAGATACGGTGTTCCTCTGGACAGCCGCTCCGACTACACCAAGCTGGACTGGATGGCTTGGACCACCGTAATGACCGACAATGCCGATTATACCCAAAAAGTATATGAGGCTATTGCACGCATGGTGGAGGAGAGCGTGGACCGCGTTCCTTTGACCGACTGGTACTACACCTTGGACGGCAGACAGGCCAGCTTCCAGGCACGTTCTGTTTTGGGCGGATTTTTCATCAATTTGGTTGCCGAAAAATTCCTCTGAGTTGCTGCGGTTAATCTGTAAAGCATTCAATTGATTTGGACTGTATGACGTCAAACGAACAAGGAGTGTCTTATGATTCGTATCGGTAAAATAGACGCAACCAAAGGTGCGTTGATTCCTTTGATTTTGAAATATGCCATTCCGCTGATGATTGCAACCCTGATGCAAAAGCTGTTCAACGCAATAGATGTTGCCGTGCTCGGACACCTTGCAACCAATCTCGCGGTTGCGTCGGTTGGCGCGACAACCGTCATCGTCCACCTGTTGGTAGATGTCTTTTTCGGCTTTTCCAGCGGCTCTAAAATTATTCTTTCCCGTCATTTCGGCGCAAAGAACGAGGACCTCATCAAAAAAGCTTCCGATACCTCGCTGTTGCTGGCTTTGTTCCTCGGAGTCGGAGCGGCCGTTTTCGGCATTGTGCTCGGTCCTTGGCTTCTGCAAGCAACCAAGTGTCCGGAAAATTGCATGGAGGGTGCTGTTTTGTACCTTCGCATTTATGTGTGCGGTGCTCCCGCCATGATGCTCTATAATGCAGCCTCCTCCATTCTCACCGCTTCCGGAGACTCACAAAGACCCTTGTATTACATCATTTTCAGCGGCGTTTTGAATTTGATATTGAATATTGTGCTGTGCTTGCTCCTGCCGCAAAAGGTAATTGCCGTTGCGGTTGCCACCGTGGCATCTCAGCTGATGGGCGCGCTTTTGGCGTGTCGCCGACTGGCGGTGATGGACGGTATCGGACGGGTCGATTTTAAAAGGCTGCGGTGGGATACTCCCTCGTTCGGCGGTTTGATGCGGTACGGACTCCCGCTTTGCCTGACCTCGGGAATGTACCCGCTTGCCACGCTGCAAATTCAGTCCGGAATCAATTCCTTCGGCGACGCCGCCATTTCGGGCAGCACCACCGCCGTCACCTTGGAAGGTGTTCCCGCTTCCTTCAGCGGTGCGTTTTCAACCGCAACCACTACCTTTATCGGACAAAACATCGGAGCAGGGCAATATGAGCGTGCCAAAAAAGCCATGCGCTATTGTCTCGTTTTGGCGGTCGCGATGTGCGGAGGATTGGGTATTCTCATGTACGTGACAGGGGATTTTTGGGTATCTTTGATTCTGCCAAACGCGCCTGAAGCATTGCCGTTTGCAATGACTCGCATGAAGTACGTTGTGTTGCCTTACGGAATCGCAGCCATCAACAGCGTGCTCACGCATGCCATTCAGGCCTACGGATACCCCATATTCAGTACATGCAACTCCATTTGCTTTGTGTTGATTTTCCGTGTCATTTGGATGAGCTTCATCTATCCGAAATATCAAACCTTTGACAATTTGATGCTTTGCTTCCTTGTATCATGGCTTTGCATGCTTGTTTGCAATATCATCGGTTTCTTCGTCTTGAAGCGTCGATTCTTCCGAAAATTGAAGGCGCATACGCTTCACCGGCAAGAAGAATAACCTTGGGAACCGCATAAGCCCCCGCCGTCCTGCGATGGACGGCGGGGGCATTGCACTTTTTTACCGTTTGTCGAAAAGTTTCGACAAATCAATGAGAAATTGCGGCTTTGTCGTTTATTCAGCTCAAGGAAAAGCTTTTGATGGCTTTGACCGCCGGACCGTCCGCGTATTCTCGAACTTCGCCCAAGGCAAAGAAACGACCGCCTTCGTCACAGATGCGCACGCGGGCGCCGACGGGAAGCGTGTATTTGAGCTTTTTTAAATAAATTTCACAGCCGTTGCGGCAAAGTTTTTCGTAAAAGGCAGGGAGGCAAACCGCTGCGCAATCCGCAAAGAGTTGCTCGGTTGGCAGCAAAAGCGCATATCGTTGCTCGATGCTCATGTCCTTCAATTCCTCCACGGTGTAGCCCTGCTCCAACGTAAAGTCTCCTGCCGCAACGCGTTGCAGAGAGGACATGACGCCTCCGCAGCCCAAGGCGTTGCCGATGTCGGCACACAGCGTACGAATGTAGGTGCCTCCGGAGCAGTACACATCCAAAAAATAATCCTCCGGCGTTTCGGTTGGCGTTGCTTGCAAATCAAAAACGGTGATGGGACGCGCCTGCCGCTCGATGGTTTGCCCGCTGCGAGCCAAATCCACCAGTTTTTTTCCGTTGACCTTTAAGGCACTGTACATGGGAGGTGTTTGCATGATTTCTCCGCGGAACCGCGGAAGAACTTCCATCAATTCTTCCCGTGTGGGGAGGTGCTCAGAGGTGGTCAATACCTGTCCGGTAATGTCCTCGGTGTCGGTGGTTATGCCCAATCGTAAGCCGGCAAGGTAGCGCTTGGAGTGGCTGCTGACATATTCGCAGGCCTTGGTGGCTCTGCCGACGAGAACCACGAGAACACCCGTTGCCATGGGGTCCAGGGTGCCGGTGTGCCCGACGCATTTTGTTTCAAACAAGCGGCGAATTTGGTTGACAATGTCATGAGACGTGACGCCCGAATGCTTTTTGACCACCAAAATGCCGCCGATTTCTTTTCTGTCCATGGTCGGCTCCTCAAAAACGTACCCACGCCGAATAGATGCACTGGCCTTTTTCGGAAAAATTCCGCTCATATTCGGTCATGACGTTGTTTTTCATTTCTTCCGTATTGTGCAAATCGCGCGTCAGCCATTCTACCGTTAAGCCGCAGGCTTCGAATTCCTCAAGGCTGAATTCAAACAGACCTTGATTGTCGGTTTTGAGCTTCAGCATACCGCCGTCCTTCAACAGCGTTCGGTACAGCTCCAAAAATCCGCGGTGCGTCAGGCGCCGTTTGGCGTAGCCCTTTTTCGGCCACGGATCGCTGAAATTCAAATAGATGCACTCGACGGAGTGGGGAGCAAACAGCAGGGGTAAATCGCGCGCGTCTCCGATGATAAAACGCAAATTGTCGGGACGGTGTTCTTTTTCTCGCATTGCTTTTTCCAATGCGAGACATGCCACATCGGCAACGCGCTCCATGGCAATGAAATTTTTGTCGGGGTGCTTTGCAGCCATTCCGACGGCAAAATCACCTTTTCCGCATCCGATTTCCAGCCACAGCGGCTGTTCTTGCGGAAAAATGCTTTGCATGGAAAGCATTTGTTTTTCGGAAATGTCAATCAACAACTCGGAGCAAGCGGCAATTCGCTCGGCGCCGTGCTTTTTTTTACGCATTCTCATTCGGGTGACCCATCCTTATACATTCAAATGACCTTTTTGCAATATTGTAACACAAAAAGGGAAGGTTTGCAATGGCTTTTACGGGGATTTTAACGCTGCCTGCATTTTTTTTAGCGCACATTTTTCAATGCGGGAGACATAGGAGCGGGAAATCTTTAAGGATTCCGCAATTTGTCGCTGTGTTTGCGCCTGAATATCGCCGAGACCGTAACGCATCATGAGAATTTGCCTTTCACGCGGGGTGAGCACCGTGTCCAGACAGCGCATCATTTTGGAGGTGGCAATTTTGCGGTCGATTTCCTCAACCACATCATCCTCGCAGCAAATGACATCAATGTAGGTCAACGGATTGCCGTCGCGGTCGACATCAATGGTCTCGTTGATGGATACCTCGGCGGCAAGCTTCTTTTGCGAGCGAAAATACATGAGAATCTCGTTTTGAATGCATTTTGCGGCATATGTCGCAAAGCGGGCGCCATTGTGGATATTGAAGGTGTCTACCGCTTTGACCAATCCGATGGTGCCGATGGAAACCAAATCCTCCGGACTTTGCGCGGTGGAGTAATATTTTCGCACAATGTGTGACACCAATCGCAAATTGTGCAAAATCAGTTTTTGTCTCGCGTTTTCATCACCGTCTCTTGCCAAAAAAAGCTGCTCCTGTTCTTCCTCGGAGGAAAGGGGCGGGGGAAAGCTTTGCGGAGTGGAAACGCCGAGAATCAGATGTATGAATCGGCAAAACAGAGAGAAAAAAGAAAATAGCATGGCAAAATTCCTCCTAACATGGATAAGTCACCGTGATGTAGAATATGTTTTTGCCTTGCTTTTTTTGCTTGTACGAAAAAAATCGTGAGAATTTCAATCCTCACGATTCCTTTTGCGCTTCCGCTCACGGAATGCTTTTGTGTTGTGCGCACCTTCAACCTTTTCGGAGCCCAACAGCTGTACCAACAGAATTGCCGAGAACATGAGTGCGGAGCCGAAAATTTCTCTGCCCGTCATGCGATTGCCCGAGATTAACCAACCGCCTAAAGCCGCAAATACGCTTTCCAAGCTCATGGAAATAGAGGCAACGGCAGGCTCCGCAAATCGCTGCCCGTATATTTGCACGGTGTAACCGATTCCGCAAGAGAGGATTCCGAGATACAGAAGAGACGGAGCGGCTGCCGCAACCGATGTGACATCGGTGCGCTCCATTCCGAGGGAAAGAAGCCCGGAGAGCGTACCGCATACGGTAAATTGCAAGCAGGAAAGCAACAGCGGGTCCACGCGGTCGGCAAAATAGTCCACCGCGATGATGTGAAACGAAAAGCACAGTGCGCAAATCAGCATCAAAATGTCCCCGAGGTAAATACCGTTTACACCTTGCCCGAAGCAAAGGAAATAGATGCCAACCATTGCCAGCAATACTGCCGGCCACGTTCCGCGGCTCAATTTCTTTCCGAAAAAGAGAGAAAGAATCGGGACAATAACGACGTACAGCGTTGTCAAAAATCCTGCGCGCGCTTCCACTGCGGTTCCCGCAGGGTAATAGAGCAGAGCGAATTGTTGGAAATTGATGCTGACCGTCAGCATAACGCCGCAAATGACGCCGCCCAAAAGGCAGTGCTTACGCACGGTGCCGTCCTGCGGAAGCAACGGTCTCTTTGTGCATATACATTGCAGAAGATAAATCAAAAATAAAAATGCGGCACCGATGATGGAGCGCAGAGCGCTGATGAGAAAAGGGGGGATATGCTTGGCGGCACCGGTTTGTGCCACCAAAGCAAGCCCCCAAACGAAGGCAACCGACGAAAGAAGCAGGCTGCCTTTGATGTTGTGGTATTGTTTCATGAGGGATTTCCTTTATTTTGATTCAACGCGGCACCGATGACCGTGCCGAACTGTGCGTTTTCCGGAATGATGAAATTGACTTGAAAGCTCTCGGAAAGTCCGTCAAATGCGCGGCGAATGGGGGTGAGGGAGGTCAGATTGCCGATGAGCACGATGTCCTTGAGTCCAAAGCTGCGGGCGGCAAAGATGGAGAGCATGCCCACCGTTTCGGCAACCATGTTGGCAATGCCGAGGGCAAGGTCCGACGGGGAGGCCAAATCCGAAACCTTGCCGAAGTTTGCGGCAGTCAGTTCTTCGTTGATGCCCTGATACAGGTGTCCCGGTGAGATGTCTTTGATGCGCAGGTCCACATTTTCAAGGTTTCCGTCCACACACAGCTGCTCAATGTGCTCCACGGTGTCCACACCGAGCATTTTACGGGAAAGTCCGATTAAGGTTCCGCCGCCGACACCCGTTCCGCCGAGGTATTCGGTTTGATATTCGCCGTTTTGATTTTTTGCATGAATCAGCGCGGTGCCTGTGCCCATGCTAACCACAATTGCTTCATTCAGTCCGGACAAATAAAGCCCGCCGATTCCGCTGCAGGCAAACTCCGGGGCGGGATTGCAGGGCAGATTGTAAATCGGTTTGGTTACAAAGGAGGAGCCGGCGCCCGTCATCAAAATGCAATCAATGTCCGTCAGCTCCAGATTGTTTTCGGCGGTGAATTTGCCAAAAGCGCCGTAAACGGAGGTGAGCGGGTCGGTTGCCCGTACCAATTGCGGAGCAATCAATTCTTGCTTTTTATTTTCCTTGTTGCGAACTCCCACAATTTTTGTCGTGGTTCCGCCGACATCGATTCCGATTACCGTTCTGTTCATATTGTTCTCCGAAATAAATTTGGTTACACGTCGTTCCATGAAAATATTATAACATCCACTTGTAAAAAATGCAAGCCTATGATATAATATTTCCGATATTTATTTTACGGAACAAAAAAGGAGGCGGTACCGTGGCGTTTGATGCCGCAATGCTTGCCGGCGTGGTCTGCCAGCTGAGAAGGTGCGCACTGGGAGCACGGGTCGAAAAGGTTTTTCAGCCCGAAAAGGATGAAATCATCCTGCAAATACGCAGTACGGAGGGAGGTCGGCGCCTGCTTCTGCATGCGGGCTCCAACAATCCGCGAATCGGATTTACCGACGAGCAAAGAGAAAATCCCATGAAGCCGCCCATGCTTTGCATGCTGTTGCGCAAGCATTTACAGGGGGCGAAGCTCACCGATATTCGGCAGGAGGGCTTTGAGCGGGTTGCAACGCTGGAGTTTGAAGGCCGAGATGAAATGGGATTCGCTTGCAAGCGTTACCTCATTGCCGAAATCATGGGGAAATACAGCAATATTATTTTTGCAAACGGAGAAAAAAGAATTCTCGCCGCACTGCATACGGTAGATTTTTCTGCCTCCTCCTTACGGCAGGTGCTTCCCGGAATGCTTTACGAGCTTCCTCCGAAGCAGGAAAAGTACAATCCGATGGAATGGCAGGACGACGCTCTGCTTGAGCGACTTTATGAAGCCGCAAACCCGGAGCGTGGGGCCGCTCAATGGCTCACCGATTGCTTTATGGGAATTTCCGCTGTGCTGGCAAGAGAAATTGTCTTTCGTGCCGTCGGAAAAAGCGACGCACGGTTGGGGGAGGTACCCTGTGCGGCGTTGACGGCGTCTCTCCGTTCCATGACGGACAGCATCCGCAACGAGGATTTTTCTCCCTGCATGGTGCTCAGAGACGGCGTTCCGGTGGAGTATTCCATTTGCACCCTGCGACATTACGGTGACGGGTTTGAGGTCAAGCCTTATTCCGATGTCAGCAGCCTGCTGGATGAGTCCTTTCGGACGCGAGACCGCGAGCAGCACCTTCGGCAGCGTGCCGCGGATATCCTTCGCATTTTAAGCAATGCCGACGCACGCCTGCGAAAGAAATTGGAATTGCAAAGGGCAGAGCTTGCCGACTGTGCAAAGGGAGAGGAATATAAAAAGAAAGCAGACTTGATTACGGCCAACCTCTACGCGTTGGAGCACGGTATGAGTCGCGCCGAATTGCTCGATTACGGCGATTTGCGTGAGGACGGCACATTCGGCACTTGCGTCATCGAATTGGACAGCCGACTTTCGCCGTCGGCAAACGCTCAGCGGTATTACAAGCGATACAACAAGTCCAAAAACGCGCGCGTGGAGCTGACCAGGCAAATTCGGTTGGGAGAGAACGAATTGCAATATATCGATAGCGTGTTTGACGCGCTTTCTCATGCGGAAACCAATGCGGATTTAACGGAAATTCGGGACGAGCTGTACCGCTCGGGCTACGCCTCCCGTATGAAGGAGCATGTGCTTTCCAAAAAAGCGTCTGCGCCGACGGTGGCGGAATTCCGCACCTCGGGAGGGTATCGCGTGCTGTGCGGTAAAAACAATGTACAAAACGAATACATTACCTTCAAGCTTGCACATAAAACCGACTATTGGTTCCATGTCAAAAATCTTCCGGGCTCACATACGGTGATGCTGTGCAACAGTGAGGAGCCGTCGGAGACGGATTTTACCGAGGCGGCGGAAATCGCAGCCTTCTTTTCCAAGGGAGCCGACGGGCAAAACGTTGAGGTGGATTACACCTATGTAAAAAATGTGAAAAAGCCCGTCGGGGGAAAACCCGGATTGGTGATTTATCACACCAATTGGTCTTGTATCGTGACGCCGAAGGAATCCGCAATTCAAGCACGGCGAATCAAGTGAAGGTACGAAAATAAAAAAGGAAACGGAAAAACGACTATGAAAAAACTAATCGGCAATGCGGTCGTCGGACAAAGCGGCGGTCCCACCGCTGCAATCAATGCCACCCTGGCAGGTGTTATTCGCGGCTTTTCGGAGCAACGGGAGGGCGGTTGCATCAAAACATTGTACGGAATTCGCAACGGCATGGAAGGACTTTTGGAGGAGCGTCTTGTGGACCTGGGAGCGTGCTGTGCAACCGAGGACGCGTTACGGCTTTTGACGCACACCCCTGCGGCGGCGCTCGGCTCCTGCCGTAAAAAGCTCCCTCCGGTGGGCAGTGACGATGCCTTTTACGAAAGACTGATGCGCATTTTTCAAAAATACGAAATTCGTTATTTCTTTTACATCGGCGGCAACGATTCAATGGACACCGTTGCCAAG
>CAZWXE010000056.1:0-11049 GCA_964638045.1 uncultured Ruminococcus sp.
GCCTGCCGCGGTTGTCTGGCACACCGTTGCGAGGACGTTTGTAAATTCGGTGCACTGAGCTTTGACAGCAACCACGTGGCACACATTGACAAATCGAAATGCAAGGAGTGCGGTGCGTGCTCCAAGGTTTGTCCCTTCTCCGCCATTGTCAACCGCAAGCGTCCCTGCCAAAATGCTTGTAAAATCAAGGCCATTTCCATGAACGAGGACAAGGCTGCTTGCATCGATTACGACAAGTGCATTGCCTGCGGCGCATGCGTCTACCAGTGCCCCTTCGGCGCCATCACCGACAAATCCTATATTTTGGACGTCATCGACGCCATTCGTGAAAGCGAGAACAACACCAAATACAAAACCTACGCCGTGGTAGCTCCCTCCATTTCCAGCCAATTCACCTACGCAAAGCTGGGACAGGTTGTCACGGGACTGAAGGAGCTCGGCTTCCACACCGTCATTGAGGCGGCTTTGGGCGCGGACATCGTTGCGCAGGCAGAATCCAAGGAGCTTGCGGAAAAAGGCTTTTTGACCAGCTCCTGCTGTCCCGCATTCGTCAACTACATTCACAAAAACTTCCCCACGCTGGTCCCCTTTGTTTCGCACAATCTTTCTCCGATGGGTGCGATTTCCAAATACATCAAGGAAACCGACCCCACCGCCAAGGTGGTATTCATCGGTCCCTGCACCGCAAAGAAGGAAGAGGTTCAGCTGGATTCCGTAAAGCCCTATGTGGATGTGGCAATGACCTTTGAGGAATTGCAGGCGCTGTTTGACAGCCGCGACATTGACATCACCGGCCTTGCAGAGGGGGTTCTGGACAACGCCTCCTACTTCGGTCGAATTTTTGCTCGTTGCGGCGGTCTTGCAGACGCCGTTGCGCAGGGCTTGAAGGAGCAGGGATTGGAATTTGACCTCAAGCCCGTCTCCTGTGACGGCATTGAAGCTTGTCGCATGGCATTGCTGAAAAAGAGCAAAAACATGCTGGATGCAAACTTCATTGAAGGCATGGCATGCGTCGGCGGTTGCATCGGCGGTGCGGGATGCCTGACGCACGGAGAGAAAAACAAAGCAGAGGTGGACAAATACGGTCGAGAAGCCTTGGAAAAAACCATCACCGATGCAATTTCCGTATTGAAGTAAACAATTTCAAAGCAGAGCAAAAAGCAGGGCTGTCTCAAATTAAATTTTTGAGCTCAAGCCATATACAAAAGCAACAAAAAAATCAAGGTCATCGCTTGAATGATCTTGATTTTTTTGTTAGGCTCGCACACAACGCTCACAATTTGTGAATGCGATGAGACAGCCCCTTCTGTTTTTATTGCAAAGCACGTTTCAGAACAGCGGTTACAGCGTCTGCCATGAGCGCAAAGCCCAAATCATTGGGGTGGCATCCGTCCACGGTACAGCTGTCCTCGTAGGGTCCGCGGAACAGGCTCTCTCCGTCGATGAAGTACACATTTCGGTCCCCCTGTTCCATTGCATAACGGTAGGTGTCCCAAATTACACCGCGGCGCTTTGCGTTTCGTTGCACGTCCGGATTGAAATCGGGCTTGGAAAGCATTACATAAGGAATATCCGGGTGCGCGGCGCGAATGCTCTGATACAATCGGCAATGCGTCTCTTCCAACGCCTCCGCAGTGGGGGCATTGTGGTCATAATCGGAAACAAACGCGGACATCCTCAATGACGCCATATAATCCACAATGGCTTGCTCCCCTTTTCCGCAGCCCGAAAAGCCGAGGTTGATGTAATCATAAGGAATGGCGCGGCAAACGCGGTTTTGATAGCAGTTCCCCGGGCGCGAGGCACATCCGCCTTGGGTAATGGAGGAGCCGTAATACACAATGGGCGGCGCGTCTCGATAAGGTGCACCTTCGCGCAGGGCTGCGTCCTCGGCAATGCCGATGTAAAGTGCGTCCAGCATGTCGTAAAGCGGGAAATTCAAGGTCAGGCAACGCAAGCTCCGCTCCCCCAGCTCCGCGCAAAGCGTGTATCCATTTTCGAAATTCAAGGGCGGAATAAAGCTTTTGACGTACCGACGTGCGGTGCCGTTCGGCCAATCCTCATACAGGTCAAAACCAGAGCTGCCGCTCAACGGCATGTGGCACATGCGGTGCGGACCCGCGGACATGACGGCGTGCACCACTATGTAAGGAGAATCGGTGGTAAATCGGACGCGGCCGCCCGCCGTTTGCAAGGACAGCTTGGCAACGCCCTCACTTGTGCTTGCCGCCACTTCGTCGGGCAGACGCTTGAAAACCGACTCGGTTTGAGGTCGGTACAAGCCGTAAATTTGAAAGGGGGCTTTTCGGACATCGTAAAAACGAACATCCGCATGTGGAATTTCGGTGGAAATCGCCAGATTTTTATCCACGCTGTCAATTTTGAATTCAGCCATGTTCTTTCTCCTATCACACAAATCTATGATGCTTTATTGTAACACGCGGCGAAAAAATTGTCAAGACACCCAAAGGATTCGATTTGCTTTTCGGACTTTCTGTTGAGCTGTCAGTGGATACAGCCTCCTAAAGCGTACATCAAAGAATGAAGGAGCAATCCATGCTTGAATTTTGTTCATTTCCCGTCCGGTTTTCCGAAAAGGAGCTGCATGAAGTTTCGTCTGCCGTACAGCACACGGATGATGTGAACCTCATTGTCATCGACCTTATAAAATGCAATATGGTTTCCGCATACCAGAAATCGGTACGGCACTTCAAGCGCGATGATTGAGAACAGCGGTGCACCGATGTCCGGGAAATCCTCAAGCCGACGGATGCGCTCCATGATTTTTTGCACCGTTTTGACCGCCGCTTGCTCACTGCACAGCTCGTCCGCAATATACGCTTTGATGCCCTTCATGTCTTCACTCGCGCCGGGCGTGAACGCTACTTTAGCCATTGTCCACTCCCAAAATCGCCTCCACATCCGAAAGAGCAACATATCCTTTCTCTTTGGCGGAGGTCTCGCCCTTAACAAGCTCGCTCATCAATTTGAGCGTTGCCTGCGTCTTTTCAAACTCCTCCATATCCACAATGGCATATCTGCCGCGACCGTTCTTTGTGAGAAACACCGGCTCCCCGACTGCGATATCACGCAGCACCTCGTTGTAGTTTCGCAAATCCGATACGGGTTTGATGTTTGGCATAATTCGCGCCTCCTTGAAATTTAATTTTTTGCTGTATTTATTATATGCCGATTCTTCGTAAGATTCAACAGCAAAATCGGAATTTTATAAAAAATTTACGGTCGAACGCTCCATGACGGACGACAATTCGACACGCGCCGCTTGTTTTTCTTACAAAAGCCCTTGCATTTCCGAACGCATTCTGCTATAATGAAACGGTATAGATTTGAAAACAAGAGGTGTCAATCATGAGTGAAAAGCTTTCGACTCAACCCTACAAGGGCACAAGAGATTTTTATCCCAAGGAAATGCAGGTGCGAAATTGGTTCTTCGGTGTCATCCGCAGGGTATTGGAGACCGCCGCATTTGACGAATACAACGGACCGATGCTGGAATCCTTAGAGTTGTACGCTGCCAAAAGCGGAGAAGAAATTGCCAACGAGCAAACCTACAACTTCACCGACCGCGGCGAACGCCGTCTTGCCATCCGTCCCGAGATGACTCCCACCGTTGCACGCATGGTTGCGGGAAAAATGGGCGAATTGAATTTCCCGCTCAAATGGTTCTCTATTCCGAACATGTACCGCTACGAGCGTCCTCAGCGCGGCAGACTACGTGAATTTTGGCAGGTGAATGTGGACATTTTCGGCTGTGACACCTACGAGGCGGATTTGGAATGCATTCAAAGCGCCATTGCCATTCTCCGCGCTTTCGGTGCGGACGAATCCATGTTTACCGTACACATCAACAACCGTCGCTTTTTCAACGACGTCATCTCCGCCATTGCCGGAACCGATGCCGAGGGCAGCCGTCTGGTTTCCAAGGTGATTGACCGCAAAAACAAAATTCCGCGCGATGTTTACGAAAAGGAGCTTACCGCCCTCGGATTGGACGCAGAGCGCATGGCAAAAATCGATGCGCTGTACACCATGAGCGTCAAGGATGCCACCGCACTCTGCCCGGAGTCCGCCGGCTCTGTCGAGCTGAACCTGTTGTTTGACGCTTTGGAAAAAACGGGCTTGGACCGCTTTTGCACCTTTGACTTCGGCATCATCCGCGGCTTGGACTATTACACGGGAACCGTATTTGAGGTGTTCGACAATGCACCCGAAAACAACCGTGCCATGTTCGGCGGCGGCAGATACGACAATTTGGTTGGTCTGTTTGTCAAAAACGCAAAGGTATCCGGCGTCGGTTACGGCATGGGCGATGTCACGTTGGAGAATTTTCTGGTCACGCACAAATTGCTCCCCGAAGCCTTCGGCTCCGGCGTGAAGGTGCTGGTAACCCGTTTTGACGACGTTCCCTATGAAACATATATTTCCGTTTTGGAAGCACTGCGCGAAAACGGCGTGGTATCCTCCGTTTATCTGGGACAAAAGAAGTTTGGCAAGCAGCTGGACTTTGCCGTAAAGGACGGCTACACCCACACCGTTACCATCGGCTCCTCCGAGGCGGAGCGCGGTGTACTTCGTTTGAAAAACCTGGCTACCCGTGAGGAAGCGGAGCTCACCTTGGAGCAGGCACTGGCACAGTTGAAAAACGTCTGAGGAATGCCGATGAGTACACTTTCGGATTTCAAGAACACCTCCGGGCGGCTTCTGGCAGTGGATTTCGGCGACACCCGCACCGGCCTCGCCGTTTCGGACATCGGCCGTTTTCTTGCCTCCGGCATCGGCTACATCAGCCCGGGCGGCATTGAAAAAACCGCCGATGCCGTAGCAAAAATCGCACAGGAGCAGGGGGCTGTCGGCGTGCTGGTAGGATTGCCGAAAAACATGGACGGCACCGAGGGCTTTCGCGCCCAAAGATGTCGGGAATTTGCCGCCCTGCTGGAGGAGCGCCTCGCCGTTCCCGTTGTCATGACGGACGAGCGCCTGACCACCGTGTGTGCCTCCCGATATTTGAACGAAACCAACACACGCGGCTCCCGCAGAAAGCAGGTGATTGACACCCTGTCGGCACAAATCATCCTGCAAAACGCACTGGACAGGCTGAAGAACCTGTAAAGGCGCCTTCTGCATTTTTTCGAAAGGAGTTTTTATGCAAGCATCCGCCCCACAACGCATTGCCGCAATACATGATCTATCCTGTCTCGGCAGATGCGCCCTTACGGTTATTCTTCCGGTTTTATCGGTCATGGGCTATCAGGCGGTCCCACTGCCGACGGCACTGCTTTCCACCCACACGGGCGGGTTTGAGAACCTCCACTTTCATGATTTGAACGAGGACATGGAGCACATCTCGGCACACTTTGAACGGCTGGGAATCACCTTTTCCTCCGTTTACACGGGCTTTCTCGGCAGCAGTGCTCAAATTCAAACCGTGATGAAATTCATTCGGCGGTTTGCTTCGGCGCCGAACGAAAGCGGGCGAAAGCCCGTGGTTCTGATAGACCCCGTTATGGGAGACGACGGCGTCCTTTATTCCACCTACAACCGAGAGCTGGTGGACGGTATGCGCGCGCTTTCCCGTCATGCCGATGTACTCACGCCCAATCTCACCGAAGCGTGTCTGTTAACCGACACCCCTTATAAGGAAACCGCAGCCTGTCCCCGTGAGGAGGCGGTGCGGTTCGGCACGCAGCTGCTGGAAAAGCTCTCCGTACTGACCGGACACCGCATTGTCATCACCGGCATCCACCTGTGCGACAACACCCTGCTGAACATGGGGCTGGACGAAAACGGCTCCCGCTTTTGCATAACCACACCCCGTTGCGGCTGCAACTATCCCGGGACGGGAGATATTTTCGCTTCGGTTCTTCTCGGCTTTTTGCTTGCCACCGACAATTTTGAGCTTGCCTGCCGCCGTGCGGCCGAATATTGCGCAGCCTTGATTCGGGCATCGGTGTCCGTTCCCTCGGCAGTGCGGTACGGTGTTGCACTGGAGCCTCATCTGTCCGAGCTGGCAATGCTCCTTGCGGAAGAAAACAAGAAAAAAGAAGGAAAGGTATTATGAAAAACTATCGCACCGTCCGCATTTTCAGACGTGTCACCAAAGCGCTTTTCTCCCTGTTTATCTTCTCCGTTTGTGCTCTTCTCATTTGGAGAATGTGCTCCTCTCAAGACCCCAAGGAAATCAACCGCCTGTTGCTCAATCAACCACTGACACAAGCCTACGCCGAGCACGGCGACGCTCTGGTGCTTCAGGGCCAAACACAGGCAACCATCACCAAGGCCGAAAAAAATTACGGATATTTTTCCGTTACCCAATGCGTCTTCATTCCACAGGCAAAGCAGGTACAGCTGGTGTTTCGCTACAACAACAGCACCCTGCGTCACCTGCAAGCGGATTATCAGTTGGAGGAGCTTCCGTCAAAGGACGGAACCTACTACGATGTGACGGTGGTTCGCACCGCCGACCTGACTCCGGACATCGCAGAGGACAACAACGACATGCAGCACCTGGAGGTTTGCCGTTATCACGCCACGGATGCGGAACGCACCGTTTCCTCCCTTTACACCTACTACCGCTACGTGTTTGACGGTGTGGACATTCCCGAAAACACCTTGGCATTTTTTGCGGATATTTATTACCTCGGAGATTTGAATTACGACGCGGAGCCTTACGGTACACTGCTCCTCTACGACAGTGCCGAGGAGTGGGACATCTACGCCCTGCCTTCCGCCGACAAAAAGACGTTGCGGGATGCCGTTGCGCACTCGGACGAATAAAAAGGACAAACCGACAGCAAACACTTCAATCACCTTTTAGGAGGACAAAAATGGAAATCGCATACACACACGAAAGCGTCCGTCTGACGGGACGTTGGGACAAAGGACCGCACTGCGCCACCACAACGGCCGCAGGCTCTTATTTGGAATTTGCCTTTGAGGGCAGAATGGCACTGGTGCACTTTGATGTTTTCAACAATGCGCATCCCCTGCTTCATTTGTGGGTTCAGCTGGACGGCGGTGACATGATTGAAAGCCCCATTGACGCACACATCCGCATTGTGGCGAAAAACGAGGGTGTTCACGTCTGCCGCATCATTTACAAGGGCGGCACCGAATGTGACCGCCGCTGGTATCTGCCCCTCACCGGAAAGGTATCCTTTGTCGGCGTGCAGGTGGAAAAGCCCGCTCCGCTTCCCGCGGACAACCGCAAAACCATTGAATTTATCGGTGATTCCATCACCGAGGGCGTTTTGATTGACATGGACTTCAATCAGGTCGGCTTGCCGGAAAGCAACCATGCGGATGTACTGTACCGCTGTCACCAGGATGACGTTTGCGCCACCTATGCATGGCTCACCGCGGAAAAGCTGGATTTGCGTCCCATCTTCATGGGATACGGCGCCGTCGGCGTTACCCGTTCCGGCATGGGAAAGGTTCCCGCCGCCACCGAGTCCTATCTCTTCAATTTTGAAAATTCCCCCATTACCCATGAGTGTGCGGATTATATTCTCATCAATCACGGTGCCAACGACCGTGGCAACGGGCTTGAAATGTATCTTGAAAAGTACGAGGAGCTGTTGGACATCGTCCGTCGCCGCAATCCGAAAGCAACGGTGATTTCCCTCTCCCCCTTCTGCGGAAAATTCCACGAGGAATTGGGCGAAATGATTGAAGGCTACAACCGAAGGAACGGCTGCTGCGTACACTTCATCGATTCCTACGGATGGGTACCCGCCGAGCCGCTTCACCCGCTTCGTGACGGTCACCTTGAAATTTCACGGCAGCTGACACCTCTCATGAAGGAAATCGTTTCCCGTTGAGGCGCCACCGCCGATGAACGGTTCCGCAAAAAACGCAAAAGCAAAAAAGGCCTCCCGAACGTATGGGAGGCCGAATTCTCGGCACATAGGAGTTGTTTATGAAATGCTGGATTATCACGGGCGGTGAACTGTTTTGCGATTGCATCACCGAACGTCCAACCGAAAATGACCTCGTCATCGCCGCCGACGCAGGCTACCGCCATGCAGTTGCCCTCGGCATCACCCCCTCCGTCCTGCTTGGGGACATGGATTCCATCGACGAGCTTTCCGTTCCCGCCGAGGTGGAGTGCCTTCGGGTTCCCGCCGAAAAGGACGACACCGACACACAATTGGCCGTGCGGGTTGCATTGGAGCGCGGTGCCACCGAGCTGCTCATTTTAGGGGGACTCGGCGGGCGCACGGACCATCTTCTTTCCAACCTCTCCGTTTTGGAATTCCTGTGGGAAAAGCACATTCGTTGCGTCATCGACAACGGCAAAAATCGCATTCGCTTTTTGCGCAACGACAGCATCATCATCCCCCGCAGTCGGTACAGGTATCTTTCCCTGCTTGCGGTAGACGCTGTTGTAAAGGGTGTCACCGTGGAAGGCTGCAAGTATCCGTTGAAAAAAGCAAAATTGGAACGCGTCCGTCAGTACGCCGTATCCAATGAGCTCACCGGGAACTGCGCCTTTATCGACGTTGCAAAGGGCGGAATCTACCTCATCGAAAGCATTGATTAACCGTTTTCGCTTTTTGGTTCCATTGCCGGTCTGCTTTCGACATATGTCGACGCGAAATTACATTTTATGTGGGGTAAAAATACATGAAACTTTTTAAAGTAGGAAAAAGCATACAATTAAGCGAACATTTTGCAGACGATGTCAAAAAAGCGGAAGAAGCGGGATTTGACTCTATCGATTATGATTTGTGCTTATATTGGAAAAACCGAGAAAAAGAAATCGAATTGTACCAAAAGATAGAGGAGGGCCTTGAAATAATCAAAGGCAGCAGACTGTATTTCAATTGCGTTCATGTTTCTTTCGGACCTTTTTGGGATTTTTCCGCTTTGGACGAGCAAGCGCGAAAGCAAGCTGTTGCTCGCACAAAAGAAATTTTCTCACGTTGCGATGCCTATCATCCGTTCGGTTACGTTTTACACGGCAGCTTCGAGCCGATTTCGGCCGAAGAACGCCCCAGACACATCGAACAATTAAAAAAATCGTTGTGTGAATTGCGTGCATATACGTCGGCAAAAATTTGCGTGGAAACCCTGCCCCGCTCCTGCCTTTGCAACACCTCGGACGAAACGATTGAAATCGTTGACGCCGTTCCGGGAATCGACGTTTGCGTGGACGTCAACCATTTGCTCCGTGAAAAATCGGAGGATTGCGTTCGCAAATTAGGCAAGCGCATTCAAACAACGCACATTTCCGATTTTGACTACATCAACGAGCGGCATTGGATGCCGGGTGAAGGAAAAATCGATTGGAAAGCCTTGTTGCAAGCATTTCAAGAGAGCGGATATCACGGCGTATGGAATTACGAGCTGAATCTTGACTGTCCGGAAACGATTTTGCGCCCTCGCGATTTCACCTACGAGGATTTTATCCGAAACGCGGAAGAAATTTTCAACGGAAAGCAAATTACCGTCATCGGACAGCCAAAAGAAAATTTGGAGTTTTGAAAATCATCTCCCATAAAATAAAAACAAAGCGCTACCGTGTCTTGAATCATAGAGGGTCCGAAACGCGTGCTTTTGCAACCGTATTTTGCAAGAGTGCGCGTTTTGCATATAAATCGGGGCTGCCGCAAACAGTTGCGGCAGCCCTTTTTCGGTTATGTGAAAAAGCACCTCATCCGGCGAATGCTCGGTCATCCTTTTATTGCGGCGCCAACATGGAAATGAGATTATCGGCAAAACGTACAAGGTCCGGGAGGAGGTAGCAAAGAAGCGCGGCAACGACAATTGCAATGGCAACGATGCCGAAGAAAGCACCCCATCCGGAGCCCTTGGTACGGTATCGGTTATCGGCGCGGTATTTCAAATCCTCCGGAATATAGAACCGGGCCGCTGTAAAATCCATGACAAATTTGGGTGCGACAAACGGTTTGTCATGCTCGGCTGCTTCGTATTCCTTCCTTTTTTCTTCCACGGCGATTTGAAATTCCTCTTCCTCGCAGCAACGAATCACGTGGCGCAAATTGACGCCCCGTGACAGCTCGCGGCGGATGGAGGCACTTCGGAAATACCCCAGCTGATGCAGCGTTTGCGCACGCTCGGGAGACGTAATCTCCTGTTGCAGCATTTTGTGAACCAGCTTCCCGAGGTGGTTGCGGGTGTAGAGTGTCATGCCCGCGGCGATGATGATGCCAAGCGCAGCCATGAGGATGACGGACCGCGCGGTGTCCCCTGCCGTAGCCCCAAGGGAGATGTTTTCATATGCCTCAAAGCGCACGGTAAAGTAACGCTCGCGCAGGTAGGTCAACAGCTCGTTGAACACGGAATTTTCATACCATGCGGAGAGCTTTTCCCACAGGTTGCTTCCCTCTGCGGCGAATAAAACGGTTGAAAACAAATTCATTGTTTGGTCTCCTTTTGCTTAAAAAAGTGCAAATAATCGCACACGTATTGCAAATTCGGTTGAGGATTTTCTCCCGATATTGCGCTTTCGGACATCAAAAGGTAAGACCATGCAAAGCGCGCATGGTCTACCCTGTTGACGTCAACTTATTTTTTGATGATGTCTACTCCGAGATATTTTCTCAACACCTCCGGAACGGTAACACTGCCGTCGGCATTCTGGTTTTGCTCTACCAAAGCCGGGAAAATGCGGCTGGTTGCAAGGCCGGAGCCGTTGAGCGTGTGGACAAATTCCGTTTTCCCGTTTTCGCGTCTGACGCGCATCATACCGCGACGCGCCTGATAATCGCGCGCGTTGGAAACAGACGAAACCTCCTTGTAGCCGTTCATGGACGGAATGTTGATTTCAATATCGTAAGTGCGTGCCATGGATGCGGAGCAATCCTCTGCCGCCAGCTTCACCGTGCGGAAGTGGAAGCCCAGCCCCTTGACCAAGCCCTCGGCATTGGAAACCAATTCCTCAAAGGCCTCATCGCTTTTTTCGGGCAGTGTGTATTGCACCATTTCCACCTTGTTGAACTGATGCCCGCGAATCATTCCGCGCTCATCGGCACGGTAGGAGCCGGCCTCACGGCGGAAGCAGGGGGT
>CAZWXE010000057.1:0-10900 GCA_964638045.1 uncultured Ruminococcus sp.
TCCACCGGCGCGGTCAAGGCGTTCAAGCTGACGCAGTGCACGGGTGCGTATTGGAAGGGCAATCAGAACAACAAGATGCTTCAACGCATTTACGGAACGGCATTCCCGACCAAGGATGAGTTGAACGCATATCTCGTTCAACAGGAGGAGGCTCTGAAGCGCGATCACAATAAATTGGGGCGTGAATTGGAGCTGTTTACCACAGTGGACTGCATCGGGCAGGGCCTTCCTATTTTGCTTCCCAAGGGTGCGCGCGTGATTCAGCTGTTGCAGCGTTGGGTGGAGGATGAGGAGCAAAAGCGCGGCTATCTTTTGACCAAAACACCTCTGATGGCAAAAAGAGAGCTGTATAAAATTTCCGGACACTGGGACCACTATTTGGACGGGATGTTTGTGTTGGGAGACCCCCACGACGAAACCAAGGAGTGCTTTGCACTGCGCCCCATGACCTGCCCGTTTCAATATCAGGTGTTTTTGAACAAAAAGCGCTCTTACCGTGAGCTCCCCATGCGCCTCGGTGAAACCTCCACGCTGTTCCGCAACGAGGACTCCGGTGAAATGCACGGTCTGATTCGTTTGCGCCAGTTTACCATTTCCGAAGGACATTTGATTCTTCGCCCGGATCAATTGGAGGAGGAATTTAAGGGTTGTCTGACATTGGCAAAGCACGTTCTCGGCACCGTCGGACTTTGGGAGGATTGCTCCTTCCGCTTCTCGCAATGGGACCCTGCGCGCACCGATAAGTACGAGGGTACTCCCGAGCAGTGGGATGAAGCGCAATCCATTATGAAAAAGCTGCTTGACGAAAACGATGTCAATTACGAAATCGGCATTGATGAAGCGGCTTTCTACGGCCCGAAGCTGGATATTCAAATCAAGAATGTTTTCGGCAAAGAGGACACGATTGTCACCATTCAAATCGATATGCTCCTTGCCAAAAAATTCGGCATGGAATATGTGGATTCCAACAATCAATTGGTGACACCTTATATCATTCACCGCACATCTCTGGGATGCTACGAAAGAACGCTGGCACTTCTCATCGAAAAGTATGCGGGTGCGTTGCCGCTGTGGTTGGCTCCCGAGCAGGTACGCATTTTACCCATCGGCGATGAGCACGTTGCGTATGCAAAGAGTGTACAGACGCGCTTGCAGGAGGCGGGATTCCGTGTAGAGCTGGATGACAGCTCCAACACCATCGGCTACAAGATTCGCAGCACGCAAATGCAAAAGGTTCCTTATATGCTGGTCATCGGCGCAAAGGAAACCGAGGAAGGCACCGTTTCGGTGCGCAACCGTGCGGGAGAAACCGTTACCAAGTCCGTAGATGCGTTCCTGGCAGACGCTCTGCTGGAGGTTGCGGAGAAGAGAAGATAACATTCGGAGAGCGTGCACCTGCGGACCGGGGACGGACCGCAGGTGCACGCTTCTCTTTGCGGGAAGCGGCACGGTCATTTTTTTCAAAAAAATTGTAAAAAAGTTTTTGTTTTCATTGACAGTTTTGCAAATAACAAGTATAATAGAGTAGTATATTCGTATTTTAAAATCAGGAATGCCGAGTCATCGGACGGCGCTCCTCGGGGAGCGGGAAGGGAAGTAGAAAATGGATGAATTGATGAATATTTTAAAGGGGCTTCACCCCGAAATTGATTTTGATGTCGAAGAGGATTTAATCGGCAACGGTGTGTTGGACTCCTTGGATATTGTTACGCTGATTACGGAAATCAACAGTGCGTTTGATGTGCGCATTCCCGCCGAGGAAATCGTGCCCGAAAACTTTTCCTCAGCCGCTGCCATTGATGCGTTGATTCGGCGTTTGGATGAAGAATAATTTCTTTTGCTTTTAAAAGGATTCGAAAATGCTGTTTACATCCGGGTTGTTTCTTGCGTTTGCGGCGGTTGTATTGCTGTTGTACTATACGCTGCCCAAAAGGTGGCAATGGAAGCTGTTGCTGGCGGCAAGTTATCTGTTCTATTTGTCGGCGGGCGTGCAGTTGCTCGGCTTTCTTCTGTATACCACGGTTGTCACCTTTTTGATTGCGCTGCTGATGCAAAAAAGAGCCGATGCGGAGGAGCTGTTTGTTGCGCAAAACCGTGAAGCCATGACAAAGGAAGCGCGCAAGGCGTACCGCGCGGCCGAAAAGAAAAAAAGATTTCACATTTTGGTGCTTGGATTGGTGCTTGGCTTCGGCTTGCTTGCTGTGCTGAAATATACCGCCTTTGTGCTCGGCAGCGTCAACGGCATCATCGGTGCGTTTGGCGGGGAGGGACTGTTAGCAGTCCCGTCGTTGCTGCTGCCGCTTGGGATTTCTTTTTATACCTTTCAGTCCATGGGCTATCTCATCGACGTTTATCGCGGAAGAGTAAGGGCGGAAACCAACCTGTTCCGCTTTGCGTTGTTTGTTTCGTTTTTTCCGCAGCTGGTACAGGGGCCGATCAGCCGTGCCTCTCAGCTGGTACCTCAATTGACGGCAGAGCATTCCTTTGACGGATTTTCCTTCCGCAGCGGTCTTTGCCGAGTGGTGTACGGCTATTTTAAAAAGCTTGTGGTGGCGGACACCGCCATGATTGCCGTAAAGAGCTTGGCGGAAAGGCCGGAGGAATTTACCGGTGTATACGTGCTTTTGTTGCTTCTGTTGTATTCCGTGCAAATTTACGGAGACTTTACGGGCGGCATTGACATCACCATCGGTTTGTCGGAAATGTTGGGAATTCGTTTGACCGAAAACTTCGACCGTCCGTTTTCCTCCAAAACCGTGAAGGAGTATTGGAGACGGTGGCACATTACGATGGGAACCTGGTTTACCGATTATGTATTTTACCCGCTTTCGGTTTGCATGCCCATGCAACGCTTTTCCAAATGGTCACGTAAGACGTTTGGGAATGCGGTGGGAAAGCGCCTGCCCGTTTATTTTGCAACGCTTACCACCTGGTTTTTAACGGGACTTTGGCATGGCGCCGGCTGGAATTTCATTGTTTGGGGCTTGCTGAACTGTTTGGTGATGATGATTTCGCAGGAAATGCAGCCGCTGTGGAACGGCTTTGCACAACGGTTTCCGCGCTTGTCCGCATCTCATGCCTGGAATGCATGGCGCGCCGTTCGTACCTTCCTCATTGTGGGCTTGCTTCGCACACTGGATGTATACGGCAATGTCCCGCGGACCTTTCGTTTATGGGGCAGTATGCTGACGCATTGGAATTTCGGAGAGCTGTGGCGGGGCGGGTTGACCTCCTTCGGGCTTTCCGTTGCCGACTATGCGGTGCTCGTTTGCGGTGTTGCGGTGCTTGCTGCGGTTTCCAAGTTTGGCAAAAAAGAGCCCTTGCGACACCGTCTTGCCGCACGTCCCGTGCTGATGACGGGAGTCCTTTGCGCTTTGGTGCTGAGCATTTTGGTTTTCGGCGCATACGGCATCGGGTATGACGCATCGCAGTTCATTTACAATCAATTTTGACGGGGAGGAAAGAGCATGAAGAAAAAAATTCTCGCCTGTGTTTCGATTTTGCTGATTTTTTCCGTCCTGCTGGTGCTTTTGCAAGCCTTGCTGATGCCGAAATATATGAGTGAGCCGAAGGAAGGCGCGTTGATTGCCGAATACTATTCCGAAAAAACGACGCATGATGTGCTTTTCATCGGCGATTGTGAGGTTTATGAGTCCTTTACCCCTCCAACACTTTGGGAGGAGTACGGGATTACCTCCTACATTCGAGGGAGTGCACAGCAGCTGGTATGGCAATCCTATTATTTGTTGGAGGACACCTTGCGTTATGAAACGCCGAAGGCGGTGGTGTTTAACGTGTTGTCCTTAAAATACGGGACGCCGCAAAGCGAAGCCTACAATCGTATGACCTTGGACGGAATGCGTTGGTCTTTTTCAAAATGCAAAGCCATTCGGGCGTCCATGACCGAGGAGGAAAGCTTTCTTTCCTATTGCTTTCCCCTGTTGCGTTATCACAGCCGTTGGAGAGAGCTGAAGGGGGAGGATTTTTCCCATCTGTTTTCTCGGAACACGGTTTCCCACAACGGCTATCTGATGCAAACCGGCATCCGTGCAAAGGAGTCGGACAAGGAGGGCAACGAGCTGTTCGATTATTCGCTTCCCGCAAGCTCGATGGAATACCTGGAAAAAATGAGAGCACTTTGCGAGGAAAACGGAATTGAGCTGATTCTCATCAAGGCTCCGACCAACACATGGGGATATTATTGGTATGACGAGTGGGAGGAGCAGGTGGAGGCTTACGCCGAGCAAAAGAACCTGTCCTACTACAATTTCATCGAAGCGGAGGAGGAAATCGGCTTGGATTGGAGCACCGATACCTATGATGCGGGCGTTCATTTGAATGTTTACGGTGCCGAAAAGCTGACCTCTTATTTCGGCAGGCTTCTTGCGGAAAAGCACGGAATCAGCGACCGACGCGATGATGAAGCACTTTGTGCGTGCTGGAATGAAAAATTGACACGATACTACGCGGAGCGCAATGACTCAAAGGAGGATTTATGAAAAAAATTATTTTGTTTGTGCTTTGTTTTGCAACCGTTTTGTCTTTTTGCGCGTGCACGGAGCAGCCGAAGGACGCCGAGGAGGGCTATCGGCTGACGGTGGACGGCACCGAGCTTGCCGTCCATGGCGAGTTTACGGCAATTTCTTCCAAATTGGGAACGCAGCTGTCTTACGCTGAGTCTCCTTCCTGCGGATATGACGGGCTGGATAAGACCTACACCTACGCGCATTTTGAGTTGCAAACCTATCCCACAAACGGAAAGGAATATATCAACTTTATTCTTCTGTTGGATGATACCTACGGTACGGCAGAGGGAGTCTTTATCGGTGACACGCCGGAAAAGGTAAAAAGCGTTTACGGAGAGCCGACCGAAACGCTTGCCAACGGAAATATGAGATACGAAAAAGGTGAGATGCGGTTGGAATTTTTGGTAAAGAACGGGCAGGTCAATAAAATTCAGTATTCCAATCCGAACGGAACCAATTGAAAAAAAGGAGCGCTTCGTCCGAACGGAGCGCCCCTTTTTCGGTCTATTTTCCCGTTTCTCCGCATAGGAAGATAAAAGGGAGGAGGGAAGAATATGCAATTGGAGCATTCGCAGTTGAATGCCGTTGTTCGGCAAGAATATCAGGTCCTTTTGCGCGCGCATGCGAGCCTGCAATTGCCGACGGAGCAAATGTATATGCGGGATTTTTACACCACTCTGGGACAGCGGTGTATTCATTGGGCAAAAAACGAGCTCGGGGAGCAGCTGTGCACCGCTTATCTCGAATTGGAGGATATACGGGAAAGAGCCCGCATGCGTACGGTTTTTTATCGGTTGGAGATGAAGGTGGCACCGTGCACCGCGCAGCATTGGGTTGTGCTTTGCGAATCCTCACTGTCGGGGAATGCGGTAACCATGGGCAATTGGTATTATCGCTTGGCACATGTTTGGAATATCGAAGAGGAAACGATTTTGCCTTCCGCTCAGGTCATGCGGCTGTTTTCCTCGCAGCTTTCCGTTCGAAAGCTGCCGTTTCCTCCGGACGGGATTTATCCGCAGGACGGATATTTGATTTTTTATCGCAATCAAACGGCGTTCCACCCTTTTTCGGAAGAAAGAATTCCGCTTTCCGATGCGCTTGAGAGGGAAACTGTTTGAAAAATGTTACGCTATTTGCAAAAGAAGTTGCCGGAGCAAACGTTTTTTTGCCAAAACAATTGTTTTTTCGGCAACAATATGATAAAATAGAGCCATGGTCGAAAAGGACGTTTGGACGGAGCATTCAAATGTACTTTTGACAAAAAAGATTTTTGGAGGCTTTATGTCAAGAGAATCCATTTTGAAAATCAAGGAAACGGAAGAGACCGCCGCGCGTATGGTGGAGGACGCTCGGGAGCAGGCGCGCTTGCTTGTGGAGCAGGCAACGCAGAGCGGCGAGCAGCTTTGCCGAAATACCGAGCGGGAGGCAAAGGAAGAAATGCGTCAAATGCTGTCGGAGGTTCGGGAGCGTACCGAGGCGACGGCACGCCGCTTGGCAACGGAATCGCAGGCGGAAGCCGAGGAGATGAAGCGCATCGCGCGGTTGCATCAAAAAATCGCGGAAAAAATCATTATCAGGGGGTTGGATGCAAAATGTCGGTAAGTGCAATGAAAAAGCTCACCGCTTTTGCCTTTCGTGAGGACGCCTATGCATTGCTTCACCGTGTTTTAAGCTTGCGCTGTGTGCAACTTGCCGATGAAAGCTTTTTGGATGAGGAGCTTCAATTCGGCACCTTTGATTGCTCGGAGCGGCAGAACGAGGCGCGGGAACGCCTTTCGGTGCTGGAGCAGGCAATCGAAATTCTTTCCGCATTGCTTGGGAAAAAAAGAGCGCGTCGTGCAATGCTTCCGCCTGCCGACGGAAGCCTTGCGGATGCAGGGGAGTGCAGGCGCATTCTCGGTGCGGCGGAGCGCACGCTTGCATTTTGTGAGGAAAAGGTACAGTTGCGTGCGGAAATGAAGCGAACCGAGGAGCTGTTGGCTGCACTGGTTCCATGGTTGGATTACGATGCTCCTCTCAATGAGGTTGAAACGCAATCCACCGAAACCGTTTTCGGTTCGTTTCGCGGGAAAAAGGAGCTTCAAGCCGTGCTGAATTCCTTGGAGGAGGCCGGCGCCTATTTGGAAATTGTATCCGTAACAAAAACGAAGCTTTATTTGGCAATTACCTTTCACCGCACCGACGGCGAGCATTTGATGCAAATGCTGGCGGAGAGCGGCTTTTCGGCGGCTTCCTTCCCGCAGATTTCCGAGGCTCCGAGCAGATGGTACGACCGAGGGATGGAGCGCTTGGACGAAATTCGCCGCAAATTGCCGGAGCTGGATGAGCGGTTGATGGACTTGTCCGAATTTCTGGAGGACATGGAGATGCTTGCCGCGGAAGAAGCGCTCAAGCTGGAGGCTTGCATGCGCTTGCAGGCACTTCCGAGTACGCAAAGCTGTGCGGTGTTGGAGGGCTGGTTTCCCGCTTCTATGGAGGAAACCGTATTTCAATCGCTTTCGGATTTCGACTGTGCCTTTGAAATCGAGCATGCGGAGGAAGGCATGCTGCCGCCGTCCTTGCGAAAAAATAAAGGGCGTGCTTCCCGTTTTGGGCGGCACTCTGCAAAAAATATACCGTCTGACCGGCGGTGAAATTTTGATATCGACAGAAAAAACGGAGGAATGGAAAAGTGGCATTAAACGGACTCCAAAAAATAACAGATAAAATTCTCGCCATTGCCCAAGAAGAGTCGGACCGCATTTTGCTGGAAGCACAGGAGCAAGCGGCGCAGATTACTGCGGATTATGAGGCAAAGGCAGAGTCCATTCGGCAGGATTGCGAAGAGAAGGCGCGGGCCGCGGCCGTTCAACTGGTATCCGATGCAAAAGCGGCATCCGCAGAGCAAAAGGAAGCCTTGATGACCAAAATTCGGCAGGAGACGGTAGATGCACTGTTTGCGCAGACGCTGGAGCAAATGCGTTCCCTGAAATCCGAGCAGTATGTCAATTTGTCGGTTGGGCTCCTTTGCGGCGTGCTTTGGGAGCAAATCAAGGTTCGCAACGGCGGAGCCGCTCCGGAGCACACCGAAGCTGCGGCGGCACCGGTGTATGAGGTGATGATGAATCCGAGAGAACGCGCGGCTTATGGGGAAGATATCATCCGCGGTGCATGCGAAAGATTGCGGCCGAAGGTTGGAGAGGACAAGCTTTCCTGTTTAAGGCTGTCCAAGCGTACGGTACGGATTGAGAGCGGGTTTATCCTGCTGTGCAACGGCAAGGAAATCGACTGCTCGTTGGAAACCGTATTCAAGGACATTCAACAGGAGCTGGGTGAAGCCGTGCTGCAAACGCTGTTTGCACCGCCCAGAGCATTTTAAAACAGGAACCTCCGACAAACCGCTTTGCACTTTGTCGGGGGTTCCTGTTTTTTGCCACTCCTATTGCGCCTGTTGCGGTTCCGCTCCGGCGGTTGGCGCCACAGATGCAACCGCACCCGTGCCTGCGGCAGGTACTGATGATGCCACGGCAGCTGCTCCGGAGGAACGGTGGTAGGGCGCGTTCCCGGAGAGACGTTGCATTTTTGCCCTTGCCCGTGCATCCTCTTCCATGCTTCCGAGCCCGAAGCTGATGGAAATAGCGGTGTTGACGTAGTTCATCATCCCATCGTCCAAATGTCCCATCTTTTCTTTGAGACGGTGCTTGTCAAGCGTGCGAATTTGCTCCAACAGAATGACAGAATCCTTGCTGAGCCCAACCTCCTCCGCGTAAATGTCGATGTGGGTGGGGAGCTTTGCTTTGCTCATGCGGGAAGTAATGGCCGCCACAATCACTGTGGGACTGTATTTGTTGCCGATGTCGTTTTGAATGATGAGCACAGGGCGCAGCCCGCCTTGCTCGGAGCCGACCACGGGACTGAGGTCGGCGTAAAAAATATCTCCTCGTCTGATGATACTCATGATGGGATTCCTTTCTTTTTATGGCTTCGTAACGGAACGGTAAGGAAGAATACCGAGGATGAAGCATCCAATCTGTCCCTGCTGTTATTGTTGCCGCAAAGTGGGGAGCCTTAAACGGGCAGAGAGAGATTTTATCGAATTTTTATCCTTCCTTCTATTTCCATTTTATTGCGAAGCTTGTCGAAAGGTGAACAAAAAGGAATGCCTGTGTACAAGAAGTGTTGCGGCGACGGCGGTGCTCTGTCCCAAAAGAACTTCCCGAGCATAAAAAGTGAGCGGAGCACTTTACTTTCACTCCTTTTTGTGGTAAACTATTGTCATCGAAACAGAAAGGCGGATGAACAGATGTCTGTAAAATTGAGAAGTGAAATTGAAGAACGCTTTACATGGGATTTTCGTGATATTTTCCCTTCGGATGAAGCTTGGGAGGCGGCTTACGCCGAGGCAGAGGCCTTGATTGAACGCATTCCCGCGGTGCAGGGAACGCTCGGAGAAAGCGCCGAGTCCTTGAAGGCAGGCTTGGATTGCATTTACGGAGCCCTTGAAAAGGCGGAAAAGGTATTTATTTACTCCATGCTCCGCAAAAACGTGGACAACGGAGACCCTCATTATCAGGCGATGGCCGGACGTGCCATGAATTTGAATGTCAAGCTTTCCACTGCCTGTGCATTTCGCGACCCTGAAATTCTCTCCGTTGACGAGGCGCTTTTGAAGGAATATATGGCTTCTCCGACGCTTGCAACCTACCGTCATATGCTGGAGGACACCGCGCGTATGAGAAGCTTTACCAAAAGTGAGGAAACCGAAAGATTGTTGGCAATGCTGTCGGACGCGGCGGGAACCGCAAATGATTGCTTTGAGATGCTGGAAAGCGTGGATATGACCTTCCCGTCCATTACAGACGAGGAGGGGAACACGGTTACCCTGACGCACGGAAACTTCGGCGTCTATCGTGAAAGCAAGGAGCCCCGTGTGCGCAAGGAGGCCTTTGAACAGTATTTCGGCGAGTTCAAAAAGTATATTCATACCTTTGCGGCAATGTATGCGGGCAGTGTGAAGATGGACAATTTTTACACCCGTGTACGCGGCTATCGCTCTACCTGCGAGCGTGCGCTGTTCGGCGACAACGCGCCCGTTTCGGTGTATGACAGCCTGGTGGATTCGGTTCACAAGGGCTTGCCCACCATGCGTCGCTATTTGGAGCTGCGCCGCCGTGTACTGGGGCTTGACGAACTGAATATGTACGATTTGTATTGTCCCATGGTTCAGGAGCTTGACATGAAGGTGAGCTATGAGGACGCTCAAAAGCTGGTTAAAGAGGCAACCAAGCCTTTGGGTGAGGAATATCAGCATTTGTTGGACCGTGCGTTTCATGAGCGTTGGATTGACGTTTATGAAACCAAGGGAAAAACGACGGGGGCTTATTCCTGCGGGGTATTCGGTGTGCATCCTTATGTGTTGCTCAACTACACCGATACGTTGGATGACGTGTATACCTTGGCACACGAGCTCGGCCACTGCATGCATTCCTATTTTTCCGACAGAGAAAGAGACTTTGTCAACCACAATTACCGTATTATGGTTGCGGAGGTGGCGTCCACTGTCAACGAGGTGCTCCTGACGCGGTACCTTTTGCAAAAGGAGACCGACCCGAAGAGAAGGGCATACGTTCTCAATCACTTTTTGGAGGGCTTCCGCACCACGGTATTCCGTCAGACGCTGTTTGCGGAGTTTGAACGCCGTGCTCATGAGCTTGAAATGAACGGTACGCCGTTGACTGCCGAGCTTTTGAACGGTGTATACCGTGAATTGAACGAGCTTTATTATGCGGGGGCGGTTGTAAACGAGTTGCAGGACATCGAGTGGGCGAGAATTCCGCACTTCTACAACGCATTTTATGTATACCAGTACGCAACCGGATTCTGCTCGGCGGTTTCCATTGCCAAGCGCATTTTGGAGGAGGACGGCGCTGCCGATTATTTGCGCTTTTTGGCAACCGGCGGCTCGGATTATCCTTTGGAGGAATTGAAAATTGCGGGTGTGGATTTGACCTCTCCCGAAACGGTTGATTCCGCCATGGAGGAATTTTCCTCTGCCTTGAGCCGGCTGGAAGAGCTGCTCACGGCTTAACGCTTCCCACGGTGCGGAACAAACCAGAAGAACCCATTGAAAAAAAACAGCCGAAGCGGCTGCCGTCGGGCAGCCGCTTCGGCCGTTGGTTTGCAGAAAAAACGAGTTTTGTCGGTCGGCTCAAGGCCTGTGCGGAGGAACTTTTTTATGTACGGTACATGCGGTGAAAAAGTAAAAATCGGCAAGCTTCGACAGAAGCTTGCCGATTTTTGGTACACCTTGTGAAAACAAGGTTGAACTTTCAAGTTCTTTAAGACTTATAGTTTCTTCTTTACCGTTTCCGTTATAAACGATTTTGAACGAATCG
>CAZWXE010000058.1:0-10868 GCA_964638045.1 uncultured Ruminococcus sp.
CTCCTTTTCGAGGTCTCCGGAGTCCATCACGCGAGTGACGGCTTCCTGATTTTCGCGGTAGATGCCGCCCTGTCTGAGCAGTCCGTCCACCAGGGTGGTCTTTCCGTGGTCAACGTGGGCGATAATCGCAACGTTTCTCAAGTCTTCTCTAATCAAAATCTTACTCTCCCTACTCTGAATTTTGCAAACGGTTGATTTTTCGAAAATATTCACAACAATATATTATATCACAAAAAAAGCAGGTAAAAAAGAAGGAGAACTGCCGATTTTGAAAAAAAATCCGCCGTTCCTTTTGTGTGTATTGACAAAAAGAAACGGCAAAATGCACGTTTTCGCCCATTGACGGGGTGTAAAATGCAGCTTGTGCACGCGACCGAAGATTTTGAGAATCCGCGGGCGCGACCTTGACAAGCAGAGGGGAATGTGGTATACTTTTTACGAAAAAGACGGGGCGGAGTTTTTGCAAAAAAACGCCATGTCGAGCGAAAGACCTTTGCCGAACGAAAGGAAACGGACATGATTAAAATTGAAAGATGCACGGTGATGAATCTGGAAAACGCGATTCGCGGTGCCAGAAATCCCATGAACAGCTGGGCGCGAATGGACAGCGGCTACGACGCGGACGGTCGGTATGTTCTCGGGGCAAACGATTTGGACCTTGCACGGCGCCTTGCACGTGCGGGAAGCGACCATCGCAAGTTTTTGAGGCAGATTTTTGTTTCGGTGGATATCACGGCTCCTTTGTATTGGTGGAAGGAGTTTGACACCTACAAGGTGGGCACCGTTGCCAATTCCTGCTCGACCATGCATAAGATTCACGCCAAGGCCTTTGAGCGGGAGGATTTTTCCTGCGACCGTTTGGATGAGGGTGGCTTGGCCACGCTGGATGCGCTGATTGTCTATTTGGAGAGCGAACGGCAAAGGTTTCTTGCCGAAAAAACCAACCGTCAGCCTTGGCACAACATGATTCAGCTGTTGCCCTCCTCCTACAATCAAATGCGCACCGTTACGCTCAATTATGAGAATTTGACAAACATTTACTACGCCCGGCGCACGCACAAGCTTGCCGAGTGGCATACCCTGTGCGATTGGATTGTCTCCTTGCCGTATGCAAAGGAATTGCTCTGCAATCGTGAGGATGCGACCGTGCAGGAATAAAATATCGAAAATCGCAAAAAGAAGTCCGATGCGCTCTTTTTGCGATTTTGCAATATAAGAATTAGAATTATTTTTATTCCGAAATTGCAGTAAAAATGCGGTGTGACGAGGTGCGGGACAGTCCTTGTCGCTGCCCACAGGCGGCGAAACTCTCTTTACGACGTTTCTTTTCCGGAGATAACCGGCGCATGCTTTGTCCGTAAAGCGGGACCGGGTATTTTTTGCACCGACGGTGCCGAAAAGAGGAAGCGAATGCCGCGGACCGCGGTTTTACAAGCTGTGGTTCCCCTGCCTGCGCACTCAAAAATTCTTATCGGCTCGACGGTTGGGCGTTATTCGCCCGTTATATTGAAGATTTTTACATTAAAAAGTGTGTTTTCGGAGAAAAAACTGCGAATTTCCTATTGACAAACGCAACAAATGGTGTTATTATTTTATCTGTATAGGGAGTTTTGCGCTCATTTGACAGCGGGCGCGGAAAACTCTGAACAAATTGACCGCCCGACGGCGGCGAAATTTGAGACGAAAAGCGAGGTTTTGCTATGAAGAAGTTCAACAGAATTCTTGCCCTGATTTTGACATTGGTGACGGTGCTGGCAATGCTGCCTGCCACGGTTGCCGCGTCGGAGTCCTGGTTGGAAGTGAGCGGCAAAAACGACGGTGCGGCCTCTACTGTCACCGTGACCCTGGATGCAGAGCAATTGCTGACAGTGTTGAAGGGCGGTGTTTCCGCATCCACTGTGAAGGCAGTGCTTGCCAATATCTCCGTCACGGGATTGACGCAGGTAATTACCGTAGAAGAACTGTTTGAAATCGTTCCCAAGGAAACGCTGTTCAATATCTTCAAGCCGGAGGACATCATGAACTCTCTGAGCTCGGATGAGCTGGACGCACTGGTGGATTCCGTTCTTTCCGACGACAACAAGCTGAACGCGATTGCCGACGAGATGGATACGGATGCGCTGGCCGCACTGATCACCCGCGTCGGCGTTGCCACGGTCTTTGATGCCGACGCTCTCTTGAATGCGGGACTTCTGACGGTTGATGAGGAAAACGGCTTCGGTGCTTTTTCCGCGGCTACCGTGATTGAGCGCATTGAGGAAAACGGTCAGAGTATCACAGACTATGCGGATATTCCCGCTTTGATGGCGGAGGCAACAACCGATGAGCTGTTTGATATTGTTGCTCCCGAGGCTTTGATGGCTCAACTGAGCACCGACAAGCTGGTCGAGCTGCTCGGCAAGCAGAACCTTGCGGATTACATCACGGCCGATTCCTTGGTTCCCGTAATTGAAAGAATCAAGGCCAATGTGAAAACCGTCCACCTTGCGGGGCAGGAAATCGCAACCGCCGACCCCGATACGGGTCTGGGGCTGAACCTTCAAAATCTGGTTCGCGCAATTCCGAGCCTGCTGATTACCCTGGGCGACGTTGCAAGCATGGAAAACGGCAAGCTGAAAACCGCTTCGGTTGCTTTTTCGTATACTCCCAACGGAACCACCGACGTCAAGAGCAAGAGCATCAACCTTGAATTGGTGCTTGCCGGAAACGTCGAAAAGGTAAAGGCTGCGGCAATCAAGCTTTCCGATGCAATCAACAGTCTGTTCCGCATCGAAAGAGCGGCAGACGGAACCGTAAGTGTTTACGTCAATATCCCCTCCATCGCGGCTGACGTTGTAAAGACCTTGTTGAATACAAGCAACATTTCCGAAGCGACCATGAGCAAGCTGCTCCACTTCGGCAATGACGGAACGGCCGAGGCAACGCCCGAAAATGCAGTATTGTTCATCGAGAACCTGACCTTTGACGAGCTGTTGGAGGTTCTGGGCGGAGTGGATCTGGATGCGCTGTACAGCTATGTGATGAACAAATCCTATATTCAGGCTGTATTAAATAAGGTAGGATACAACGGCGTAGGCTCCATTGACGGCCTTGCAAACGCACTGGTGAACCTTTCCGTGGAAGAGGTTTGCAATCAAGTCAGCGCTTTTGTTCGAAAAGACGTTATGGCTCTGCTGGAAAGCGGCGCTTTGAAGCTGGACGGATTGACCGAGGCGGAGCAGGTGGCGCGCTTGCTGGCACTTGTTTCCGAAAAGACCGGCTTTGACGTCAGCGGCTTGAAGCCCTCCGATTTGTTGGAAACCTACAAGGACGTTCCCGTGTTTGAGGTTGTTTCCAATGCGGTTGCGGCAAAGGTCGGTGTTGATATCAAGGCTGTCATCGAAAGCGAGGGAATTACCGGCATTTACAGTGCCGCTGTCGAGCAGGCAGAGGTTCTCCGCGATGCATATGAAACCATTCAAAGCAAGGTCGGCGTTTTGTCCGATGTTTTGCCCGAAGGAATTCTTTCCCTGAACATTGCCGATTTCTATCAGGGCAACGGCACCTTCAATGCTTCCAGATACCTCAACTTTGAGCCGGATGCGTTGCTGGAAAAGCTTGCCGATAAGCTGCCCGCACAGGTAAATGATATTTTGACCGTGCTCGGCATTCAGAATTTGGGCTCGTTCTCTCTGAAGCTGAACGTAAATGTCCATGTGTCCGGTATGTACCGCATTACCTATATGGACCAAAGCGGTGAATCGACACTGATGAATGTATTCCTGCCCGCAGGCACCAAGCTGGATATTTTCCGCAACGATGCAAGCATCACCGCAGGCTACGAGTTCACCGGCTGGTATGATGAAAACGGCGACGAGCTGAACGTTATGCCCGCAAGAGACTGTGTTGTCCGTGCGGACCTGGAGGCTTCCGTCATCAAGTTTGTCGACAGCAAGGGCAACCTCATCGGTATGATTACCACGGACGGTGTCCTCAACAATAAGTACCGTGCTCAGATTGCGGAGGTTGAGGCCGCTGCGCTGAACTTTATCCCCGCCACCACCGACCCCAACCAGTATTTGGATTCCGGTTTTTACTGGTATCGGTTGGGTGACGAAACCAAGACGGCCGTTGAGTTGAAGAACCTGGGCGGCAGCATGGTTTTGGTGATGGAGGTTACTCCCAATTACTTTATCACCGTCGGAGACGGCTTGATTGTGGACCGTGCTTGCAACGGAAGAACCCACACCATCACGGTTTTGAACGAAACCTTCTCGGAAATTCGCATTACCATGAGTGTCGCAAACTTCCTGGAACTGGCAAAGGCGAAAAAGACCACGCTGGTGATTTCCATTCGCGGCGAGTATGAACTGGTTGATTTCTCCAACAAGGTTATGGTTCAGCTGTACGAAGCCGCTGTTGCTTCGAGAGCAAGCTCCGTCACCTTCGTTTACACTCCCAACGGCACCAAGGCCGGCGATTTCAAAAACACTTACCTTGACGGTGCGGAAACCGCAGAGTTCCACAGGTTTAAGATTTTCTGCGGAACCAACGAGAAGAAGACCTTCGGAGACAACTTTGACGGCGCACTGACCGTTACCCTTCCTTACAAGACGCTTGTCAACGTGTCCGGCGCAAGAACCGGTGTTTACGTCATGGGCAGCGCAGGCAAGGAAGAAGTGGATGCGGTTGCAAAGAGAAACTACATCACCTTTAAGGCGCCTCACTTCTCCGACTATGTATTGGTCAATGAGTATTTGGTGAAGCAGACTGTTGTGAATGCCGACGGAACCGCTGTTGACGTCATTAATACCGAGCTTCCCCTGAACAATTATTATCCCGCAGGAACTGTCATCCCCATGGACTTTGTCGTCGGTCGTGACGGTTCTCAGGAAGACGCGTATGCGATTTCCTCCATCGTTTCCAGTGTGGAATCCGCATTGGTAAAGGGTGAGTTGACGGTTCCCAAGCAGTCTGTCACCGTCACCATTACCCTGGAGGGCCGTCCCTTCTACATTTACTACTATGTAAACGGACGTCTCTTTAAGACGCAAACCTACACCACCAACGATTACCTTCAGGGTCAAAACGGCGATGCCGATTCCAAGCTGAAATATCAGTGCATGGATTTCACCGATGAGGTTCTCGCATTGATGCCGGCAGGCTATGCGGGCGGCGAATGGGTAGGACACACTGCGGCGCAAGCCGGCAAGAGCGACATGTATGTGTACGCTGTTTGGACGCCCAAGAATTATACCATCGAGTTTGAGAATGCCGTATCCTACGTGTTTACGGTAGAAAACTACAAGAACGTAATTGTGACTCCCGCTGTTCCCGCATCCAAGGATTCCGCACTTGCGGGCACCTGGAAGAACTGGACGGGTGTGGAAAATTACAATTGGAACACCTTCTTCGCCGGAACCGAGACCAAGCTGGTGATTGAGGCGGAATATACCGCACGTAGCTTTAATGTTGTCAGCGACGGCTCGGAAACCTTTGAAATTGACGGTGCACTTGTTGCAGGCGGCGAGGAGTTGACCATTGCAGCCGGAACACGCGTATATGTAGAAGCATTCGGCAAGAAGCATCAGGTTGGTTCTGTTCGTATTTACACCATTCAGGGCGACCGCGTGAATGTGGACGAGGATGGCTTCTTCACGATGCCCGCCAGCCCCATTACCGTCAGCGTCAACTACACCAACAAGCTTTACACCTACACCGTCAACGGCGGCGCACCGCAGACAGGTTTCGGTAACCAGTACACCAGCTTCCAAGTTGAAGTTCCCGCAGGTCAGTACCTCACGCAATTGAGCGACGGTTGTGTATTGACCGCTGTGGAGAACACCGCAAACGGCGGCAAGCTGTTGACCTATTCGATTGTACTGACCGAGGATAACCAGGCAATTACCTACACGTTGGGCACCTCTGCTTCCGGCTTGTACATTATCGACGGCGCTTTGTCCGACGGCAAGGAGCCGGATGATAAGAGTTTCGATAAGTGGTCCGCGTTCAACGCAAACGGTTCTGTTTTGAACTTTGCGGCCTTCTTGAATAACGAAGTGGTTCGTTCCCTGCTGTGGCTGTGGATTGTTCTCGCAATCATTCTCTTGATTGCTTTGATTACGGTTCTTTACCGCCTGTATATCAACGGCAAATTGAAGCCCAATTTCTTCCTGCGCTTCATCGCGTGGATTGTTTCCGGCTTCTATGCGGTTTGCCTGGGTGTTGCGGCTCTCGGCCTGGCACTGCTGCGGCTGTTCGGTAAGGATAACTACGAGAAGAATGACTATGTTCCGGAGCCCGAGGCGCCTTCTGCCGAGGACAACGGGGATGAGTCGGTAGAAACCGCTGCGGAGGTTGCAGAGGAAGCAACGGATGCGGACGCCGAGGCAGTTGCCGAGGAATCCGCAGAAGAAGCTGCACCGGAGGCTGTTGAGGAAACGGCCGAGGCAACAACCGAAGAAGTTACCGAGGAAACTACCGAGGAAACTACCGAGGAAACTACCGAGGAGGCTACGCAGGAAACTGCCGAAGAGGCTGTCGAAGAAGCTACCGAAGAGGTCGCGCAGGAAGCGGCAGAAGAAACGGTAGAAGAGGTTGCCGACGACGCTGCAGAAGCTGCTGTCGAGGAACCCACCGAGGCTGCTGACGAGGCAGACGAGGAAAACGAAACAAAGTAATATAAAATTGCTGTTTCAATAGCGAGAGCTGCGCTCTGCGGCTCTCTCCGGAAATCCCAGGGAGTGTCTTACCGCTTGTGAGACACTCCCTCTTTCTGTTAAAACAATCGGAAAGGAATGAGCATAAAATGAAATTTACGCAGCAGTATACCGTAAAATGGCATGATACCGATGCAACCAGAAAAATGCGCCCCTCCATGTATTTGGTCTACATGCAGGAAACCGCAAATTTGCAATTGAAGGAATTCGGCATTCCTTTGGATACGCTTCGTGACGAAAGAGGCTTGGCATTTTTGCTCAGCCGCATGACGGTGCGCATCGAGCAACCGTTGTATGCTTACGACAACATTGAGGTTCAAACATGGATTTGCGAAAGCAGAGGTCTTCATTTTGGCAGATGCTATTGCATTCTGCGGGAGGGGCAGGTGATTGCAGAGGCATATTCCGATTGGGGCCTGATGGATTTGAAAGCAAAAAGGCTGCTTCGCTCCGGCGAATTCGATTACGGCTTTTCCGCGGAGCCCCCGTTGCCTGCCGAATTTTCCCAAAGAGTGCATTATCCCTCGCAGGAGCTGATGGAGCAGGTAGGGGTGCGGAAAATCGTGTATTCCGACATTGATTATAACGGACACATGAACAACACGCGATATCCGGATCTGTTGTGCGACTTTACGCCGCACATGGAGAGACGTCGCGTGACAGGCTTCAGCCTTTCTTTTTTGCATGAAGCGGCGCTGGACCACACGCTCAAGGTGTACCGCAGTGAGTATCACGACCTGCAAAGCAATGCCGACCGTTTTATGTTTCGCACCGTCGATGAAAGCAATGCGGTGTGCTTGGAGGGCATGCTCATCACCGAGCAAGCCGATGAGGTGACGAATGCAAGCGTATAAGCCGAACGGTTGCGCTCCGCAAGGTGCGCTTTTTCTCCCGACAGGCAGCTTGTATTCTATCAAAGGAAAGTGAGAGTTTGAGTATGAAGCAAATCAAGGAATCCGTCCGGCTCAAGCGCTGGCAGCTTTTGCGCTATCGAAGTGAATCGGAAGCGGCGGAGCTTTCACAGCGGGATTTTGTCGCTGTCGGAAAGAAGGCCTTTTCAAGGAACCGATTCTTGGAAGAGGTTGTTCTTCCGTCCGCTTGCTCTGCCGTCAAAAGCAATGCGTTTGTCGGTTGTAAGCGGTTAAAAAACGTAACGCTTTCCGCGGATGTCGGTGTCGGCATTTCTTTAAAGGCCTTTTTCGATTGCACACGGTTGAAGGAGGTTCAAAACAGCGAGCGCATGACCGCGGTTGGAGCCAAGGCTTTTTCGGGGTGCCGTTCTCTGCAACAAATTGCGTTTGGCGCGGATTTACGGCGAATCGGCGCGGAGGCTTTTTCGGGCTGTGCATCTTTGGAGAACTTGCGCCTTCCGTCCTCTTTGCAAGACATCGGGGAATCTGCTTTTGCAAACTGCACGGAGCTGCGGCAGGTGGAATTGGATGCGGGATTGTCCGTGCTGTCCAAATCGATTTTTCAAAATTGCATTTCCTTGCAGGCTCCGGTTCTCCCCACGGCGTTGACGGCCATTCCGTCCTCCGCGTTTGAAGGATGCTCTGCAATGACACAGCTGGCTATTCCGGGGAACGTCAAAACGGTGGGGAAGAACGCGTTCTTTGCTTGCCGCCGTTTGCGGGAAATTCACATGGAACAGGGCGTTCGGAGCATCGGCGCACATGCCTTTGATGCCTCCCCGCGCTTGGAAAGAGTGCGTGTCCCGAATTCGGTTCGCCACATTGGCAGGGGTGCGTTCGGTTTCGGATTTTGCAAGCCCGATGAAAAAGTAGTTGTAGAGGTGGAAACCGAGTATATGGTGCGTCGCCTCAAGCGATTGCTGCTTTGGTGCGGCAGCATGGGAAGGGTACGTGTGGTGATGGTGGGTGCAACCGTGGATGAACGCAAGCGTGCACGTCGCCGTACCGAGCTGGAGCAAAAGCCGGTGCACTTAACAGAGCCCGCTCCGAAGGAGGAGGCTGTTCCGTCGTCGGAGCCGCCTGCGGAACGCGAACGGAGCGAGGAGCGTGATGACCATACGGAAAGGCTTACAGACAGCGTTCCGACGAATGATGCTCCGAGCGACGGTGGGCAAACGAATCCACCGGCCGAAGAAATGCCGGCGGCAGCTTCCGCGGAAATTCCTGCGGAAGCAATGACGGAATCGGAGTCCGTCGGTGAAGGTGCTCAGACAACATCCGAAGCAAAGCCCGCATCGCAAGGGAGCGCCGCACGGAAGAAGGGAAGCAAAGGAAGAAAATGAAGTACCGCTTGGCAATTTTCGATATGGACGGGACGGTTTTGGATACGCTTTGTGACCTGCAAAACAGTCTCAACGCGGCATTGGCGCAGGCGGCTCTTCCGACGCATTCCGCGGATGAGGTGCGCCGCATGGTGGGCAACGGCATGGTAAAATTGGTGGAGCGCGGTTTGGCGCCCGTAACCGACGCGGAGGTGTTTGCACAGGTGTATGCGTCGTTCAAGGCTTATGAACGGGCACACGGATGCGACCATACGCGCCCTTATGACGGAATTCCCGATTTGTTGCGTCAGCTTCGGGACAACGGAATTTTGACCGCGGTGCTGACCAATAAGAATCAGGATGCGATGGAACGGCTTACCGCTCGTTTCTTTCCGAACCTGTTTGATTTTGAATCGGGCTGCCGAGAGGGCATTCGACCCAAGCCCGCGCCGGACGGCGTTTACGCCTGCCTTTCGGCGCTGGGGGTTCGTCCGGAGGAGGCGGTGCTCATCGGGGACAGTGAGGTGGATTTGCAAACCGCGCAAAATGCGCAAATCGACGCCATCGCGGTGACGTGGGGCTTTCGGGAGCGTGCCGTATTGGAAGCGGCCGGTGCCACCCGATTTGCCGATACGGTGGACGAATTGAAAAAAATGCTGCTGGAGGAAACCAAATGAGCTTTACCGTTGCGCTTTCCAATGTTTTGTTGACGCTGTTTTATATGCTCCCGGGTTGCGCGGTTTGCAAGCTCAAAAAGGTGGACAAGGAGCATTTGAGCTCTCTTTCCGGTGTGTTGGTGTACGTGTGCTCTCCGTGTATGATCCTTTCTTCCTTCCTGTCCATGGATTTTTCCGTGGAGCAGCTGAAAAAGATGGGCATTTTCTTTGTGCTGACGCTGGCCTTGCAGGGCCTGTTCATCGGAGTTTTGTATCTGCTGTTGAAAAGAAGGTATACGGACAGTCGGTTTCGCCTTTTAACCGTCGGCTCCGTCATGGGAAATGTCGGTTTCTTCGGACTTCCCGTCATTCGCGCACTGTTTCCCACACATGCAGAGGTGCTTTGCTATTCCTCTATTTACGCCGTTACGATGAATGTGTTGGCATTTACGGTGGGCATCTTTTGCCTGACGGGAAAAAAGGAGGATATGCGTCCGCGTGCGGTTGTTCTCAATCCCTCCAGCTTGACCTTCGTTTTGGCGGCATTGCCACTGTACATCCTCGGCGGCAGAAACTTTTTGCCCGCGCTGTTGCTGGACGGAGTGGATTTGCTCGGCAAAATGACCACGCCCCTGTGCATGCTGATTTTGGGCGCACGCTTGGCAACCGTCTCTTTCCCAAAGCTGTTTGTGCGGCCGGCCGTTTATTTGATTTCGGCGATGAAGCTGCTCGGTTTCCCGCTGTTCATCCTCGGTGTGACGTGGCTGTTGCCGTTGGATGGTGTCATGAGGGCAAGCCTTGTCATTTTGTCGGCAACGCCCTGCGCATCCATCCTTTTCAATCTTGCGGAAATTTACCACAGCGAGGAGGAACTGTCGGCAAACTGCGTGATGGTCAGCACCCTGCTGTGTTTCTTGACCATTCCGTTGTTCACCCTGCTGATGCATTGATAAGGAACATTTTCCGTCGTCTGCGAACAACGTACGGGGATTTTGCAAGCGTTTCGCACTCTGCCACTGCCGCCCCCGTCGCCTTTTTCAAAAGGCGGGCGAACAGCCGGCAGCAGACTCCCGACTGCGGGCTTGGCCCTCCGCTCAGGGTGACACAAAAATTGCAGTCCCGCCCGTGTCATTCTGAGCGTAGTCGAAATTCGAGCGTTAGCGAGAATCGAATGGTGTGGAGCACCGTTCGGAATCTCGGGCGTGAAAGCACGCGGTGCCCGGCGTGGTTTGCGGTTGACGGATGTTTTTACAATCCCTCCGCCTCGCTTTGCTCGGCACC
>CAZWXE010000059.1:0-10867 GCA_964638045.1 uncultured Ruminococcus sp.
TCACCAGTTCCTATGGTAACATAGGTCCGCTGTAAACCCTATCCGAAGCAACACCTCAACGGGCGTCTGTCCGGCACATGCTCGGAGGTGGCACGGGGTTCTCCCCGAAGCTTGACGGCGACGTCAAGCGAAGATTGATGACCGTTCACGACAGAACCCGGCTTACAGACGAGGCTGCAAAAATAAAAAGATACGAGAACCGTTTCGGCTTCCCGTATCTTTTTATTTTTCGTTTTTTTGCAAATGAAAAGACCTTCGATGAAAAAGAATGCACTTACTGCCCGATACAAACCGCCGCGGCCTGTTTATGCTGCATGCGTTGCAGCATACGTTGCAGCTTTGGCGTGTTGTAGCGAAGCACCAGCGTTGGAAGAATATTTAAAAATAGGTTGACACATGCAACGGGAAGTGCGATGCTCCAAGCGCATCCGTGCGGCAGGCTCAGCATTGCCAAAAAACCGATGGGATAGGACAGGCGGTGCGTCAATACCCCCTTGTTGCATTCGATGATAAATTGTTCGATATAGGCAGGGCTATCCGGCTGCAAAAGAACTTTTTTGCTAAAGCCTCCCAAGCCGCCCAACTCCCAAACTTGATCCTTCCAAAGCCTCACCCTCAGCTTTTTATAAAGCGTTTGCTCACGTTTGGACACGCGGTAAAGCGGCAAATCTACCCCAAACATGCTGTCGGGCATCTTGTGAATCAGCATTGCGAGCGAGCCGTCCAAAGCAAACTGTAATGCGGTGCACCAAATGACGGCAAGAACGATATATTGCGGAGATGCCGTTTGCAACGAAATATTCACCGCTGCAATCAAGCTCATCGCCGCGCCGATGACGGAAAGATAAAGCTTCACGGTTGCGCCTCCGTATACACCAGCGGCTTGCGGTAAAAATCCTCGTACACCTTTACCCAAGCCTCGTAGTTTTCCCGCTTCATCTTTTCCCGCGCTTCCTTACGAGGAAGCGACGCATCGGGGTAAATTGCGGGCAGAATGTGCACCGTATATTCCTGCACAAAAAAGCCGTCGCCGTCTGCAACATCGCTGTCCTCCATTGTAATGAAAATCGGGACAATCGGCGTTTTGTTGCGCACAGCCAATGCGAAAGCACCGTCCTGCAACGGCTTCGGCTTGCGATAATTCCACCACAGGCTTTGTTCCGGATAAATCAAAATCGTTTCCCCGCGCGCCAGCAGGCACTGAACTGCCTGCAAAAATTTTTTCATTGTTGCCGCCTGTCCCGAAAGCGGCAACGTGTTGCAATGTCGCATCAAAAAGCCGAAGGGCTTGGGTGGATTGGTATAGTTTCCCTCCCGAATCACCTTGTAAAGCATTTTTCCGTCCATCGCATCGCGCAGGGCAACCCAAACGGCGTAATGGTCGCTGATGCTGAAATGATTACAGGTTACAAATTTACCTCCCGTTACGGCGGTAAAATTCTCAATCCCGCGCACCTCCTTGATAATCAATTGACGATTTGCAATCATCTTATCGAAATAATGCGCTCCCGCAAGATTGGCAAGCTTGCTTTTCAGCCGATTGAGTCTTTTTTCATTCAAATAATCCACCTGCTCCGGCATCAAAGGGTACGTTTCCGGGTCATCCTCCGCATCCACCTGCCAAAGCTCTTTTTTCTCCAACTCCGCAATTTTGCAGAGCAATTCCGATTTATGAGCCGATTGTTCCATACCGTCACCTCAATTTTTTGACAAACGTTGCCTCGGAAGCAACGATTTTTTCGGCGTGTTCCAAAATTTCCTTTGCGGCCGCTTCCTTTTGCGCGCGCTCACGTTCTCCGAAGGAATCTCTGCGCCGCAAAATTTCCTCATAAAAAGCGGAGGTTTCCGCATATTGCCAAAAGTATTCCCCGTCCACAGCATCGCTGTACTGCCACGGCTTTTTGTACAGTGCGTAATGAACGATTTTCTTTTCCCCGCGGCAGGGCTGCTGCGTCGGCTCCCGATTCCATTCCCTTGAAATCTCGTAAATTTTATCTCGGCACAAATAGTTTAAATATGCCTGGTCGGGGTCCAAAAGGTCAAAATCGTATTCCGTAATCAGTCGCACAAACTTTTCTTCAATTCGATTCTTGCGGAATTGCTCCAAATTGATCAGCAAAACGCCCGCGTTGACGTAGCGGTCCGGCTCCACGCCCAAGGCCTCCTTGGCGTACCGACGGAACTCCTTTGTGCTTCGAACATACTGCTCGGGAGCCGCCGCCAAAATATTTTCGCCAAGCTCGATTTGATACAGCTCGGAAATATCTCCGAGAACGACAAGGTCGCAATCCAGGTATAAAATTTTGTCATATTGCAGAAACAAAGAAGCGATGAACAACCGATAATACGTGACAATCGAAAAATGATAAATGTTTTTCAGTTTCGATTTGATATTTTCCAGTTCATCGGAAATATCCACAAAATCAATCGTAAATCCCGGGCGCTCATTGCGCTTGAGCATCCTCATAAAATCGGCCCGCAAGCCTGTATTCAAAACAATCAGGCGATATTGATAGCTTTTGGATGCGTTTTCGATTAAAGAAGCAATTGCAATGTCAAGATACGGTGCGTACCGGTCATCCGTGGAAAAAACGATGGGAATTTCCTGCGAGGTGAAAGCGTCAGCCTTCGGATTTACAATCATGAAATAATTTCCTCCGTCTCCGTAAACTTCAAAAGTAGTTTTCGATACTATATTATCACATAATTGATACAAAATCAAGTATTTTTTAAAAATATGTTCAAAAAATATTCCGTGCATTTTTTCGGCGGAACCTCTCGCCTCGACAATCAACCGCCCCAAAAATTCTTCAAACGGGGCGTCGAAACCGTCTCAATTTTCCTTACCAATGGACTTTTTTAGGAAAGATGTGGTATAATATGCGCGGAAAGTCTTGCGTTGCAAGCCTTTGGGCTTCGCCCTACGCGTGCTTTGCACGCCTACGCAATTGACGGCTTCGCAAAAATGTCCTTGCAAGCAAACATTTTTGCTTCATGGTAAGGATGAACGTTTTGAAATGAAAGTGAGGAATGCTTGTGGAAGTGCATGAACGGGTTTCCGCTCTGGCAGACAGCTTTGCGTCGTGTACGAAAATTCTGACGGCAATCGGAAACGAAACAAGGCAGCATTTAATTTCGGAAATGCTGCGGTACGGCGATTGCAGCGGTGTTCGGGTTTGTGAAATTACAAAAAGGACCAATCTCTCACGTCCGGTCGTTTCGCATCATTTACAAATTATGAAGGCTGCCGGAATCGTCAAGGTGCGGAAAGAAGGAACCAAAAACTACTATTATTTTGCCCCGGATGCGGGAGCATTTGAACGGTTGATTGCAACCTTACAGCTTGCCCAAGAAATTTCAACCGCCTTGCCGGACCGCAGCGGCACAGATACCTGAAAATCATCAAAAACAGAAATCGGAGGAATGAAGCATGGAACTACTGAAATTGATGGAGCAACGGCACAGCGTTCGGCAATATACAGACCGCCCCATTGAGCCAGAAAAGCGGGCAACGCTCAACAGGTTGGCAGACGAAAGCAATCGCGAAGCGGGACTGCATATTCAAATTGTTTACGACGAGCCGAAGTGCTTTGACTCCCTGATGGCACATTACGGAAAATTCAAAGGCGTGAAAAACTACATCGCTCTTGTCGGGAAGAAATCCGAGCATTCGGACGAGAGCTTGGGCTATTACGGCGAAAAGCTGGTATTGAAGGCGCAGGAATTGGGACTGAACACCTGCTGGGTGGCTCTAACGCACGGAAAAAGCAAAGCGGTTGTCGGCAAAGGCGAAAAGCCGATTTGCCTGATCGCACTCGGTTACGGTGCAACACAGGGTGTTCCCCACAAAAGCAAGCCCCTGCAAGAGCTTTGCAAGGCTCCTGAGCCGATTCCGGAATGGTTTAAAAACGGCATGAATGCCGCACTCCTCGCCCCCACTGCCATGAATCAGCAAAAATTTCACTTTGAGCTGTTGCCGGATGAAACCGTAAAAGTAACCTGCGGTAAAGGCTTTTACACAAAGCTGGACCTGGGAATCGTCAAATATCATTTTGACGCGGTTTCCGGCAAAAAGACCTTTTCCTTGAAATAAACAAAAGCATCCGAAAGTGCACCGATGAAATCTCTCAGATTTTTCATCGGTGCACTTTTGCGGTTCATATTTTCGGTTTCTTCGGAATACAATTGAATCAAAATCAATCCTCGAGGTGCATGATGAAGCAATCGATTCGACTTTGGCAGCTGATGGGCTTTGCGGTGACATCGTTTGCCGGCACGCTGCTGCATTTTTTATACGAATGGACGCAAGAGGCCGTATGGGTGGCCCCTTTTTCGGGCGTCAACGAATCCACGTGGGAGCACATGAAGCTGCTCTTTTGGCCGATGCTTCTTTTTGCCGTTGTGCAAGGCTTCTTCTTTCGCGAGCACCGTGCGTTTTGGTGTGTCAAGCTACGCGGAGTGTTGTTGGGGCTTGCGTTGATTCCAACCGTTTTTTACACTTACAACGGCGTATTCGGGAAATCGCCCGATTGGCTCAACATTTCCATCTTTTTTATCGCAGCTGCAATCGCGTATGCTTACGAGGCGCGACTGTTCAACAGAGGGAACGTCCCCTGCTGCAAGCGACCGCAGCTTGCCCTCGGTACGCTCTGCCTGCTTGCCCTGCTGTTTGCCGTGTTCACATTTGTCACACCCGAGCTCGGCATTTTTCGGGACCCGCTGACGGGTACATACGGAATTTGAAGCCTTTCAATGTCGCCGAATTCTTTGATTGGAATACAGACCGACAACCGGTGTTTTGTCTACACACTCAGCGCGGGAGTGCACCCCAAAATGCACTCCCGCGCGTTATTTTTTGTTTTGTTGTTTCAGCGCAGCTTGAGCTGCTTTCTGGCAATTTTAATTTCGGATTCCAATTCATCCAAAACCGCATCCAGCGTCTCGGCAACATAGTCACCCAAGTGCATCATTGCCAGTATCGACTGTCCGGCCAGCAACAGCTTTTCCTCAACCTCGGGGCCAACCCCCACAAGATCAATATAACCGTCACCGTCGCTGTCCAAAAATACCATATCCGGCAGACCGTTGTTGTCCGAATCGTGGAAGTAAAGGTCAAATTCTCCGTCGCCGGTTAAATCCACCGCCAGCGTATCGATGTCACCGTCGCCGATGGAATCCATCAGGGCCAAATCCGGCTGACCGTCGCCGTCCAGGTCAATCAGAATTTCATCCTTGGCACTGCGAATCAGCGTTTTGCGCCAATCCTTGTCAAACTTCATTTTCCGTTTTACGGTTCTAAGGGTTCCCATTCTCGTTTCCTCCTGTCAATTGATTTTTTACCATCTTCCGCCGGGACCGTGCGGTCCGCGGGGGCCGTGAGGACCGCGCGGTCCTCCCATAGGCGGACCTCCCATGGGCCCGCGGTACATCGGTCTGGGACGGTGCGTCATGCTGCGAAGCATCCCGGACAGGACGCTTGCTCCGAGCACGGCACCGCCAACCGTTGCGGCGGTTTTGACGGCATCGGACGTACCGGAAGTTTTGGTTGCACCCGAAGCGGACGCTCCGGAAGCCGCCGTTCCGCATTGCGGGCAGAAATTTGCGGTATCCTGCATTTCAGCGCCGCAGTTTTGACAATACTTTGCCATAAATATTTCCTCCTGTAATTGATTGTACTTTTGTCATTTTCCGATTAAACAAATCGGTTACGCAATCTGTTCAAATTGGCTGTTGTAAAGCGTTTGATAGAAGCCGCCTTTTGCCATGAGCTCCTCATGGGTTCCGCTTTCAATGACGTCGCCTTCCTTCATGACGAGAATCAAATCGGCATTGCGGATGGTGGACAGCCTGTGTGCGATGACAAAGCTGGTCCTGCCGCGGGTCAACTCATCCATTGCTTTTTGAATCATGAGCTCGGTTCTCGTATCCACGGAAGAGGTTGCTTCATCCAAAATCAGCATCGGCGCATCCTGAAGCATGGCGCGGGCAATGGTCAGCAGCTGCTTCTGCCCCGCCGAAATGGTTGTGCTTTCGGAAAGAACGGTATCCAACCCATGCGGAAGCGAACGGATAAATTTGTCGATTCCGCAAACCTTTGCAACATGCATAATGTCCGCATCGGAAATGTTTTCCAGATTGTATGCGAGATTTTCGCGCACCGTGCCTTCAAACAACCAAGTGTCCTGCAAAACCATGCCGAACATATTGTGCACATCCTCACGGCGAATATCGTGAATCGGTATTCCGTCCACGGAAATACTTCCGCTGTTGATTTCAAAAAATCGCATCAAAAGATTGACCATTGTGGTTTTTCCGGCGCCGGTCGGGCCGACAATCGCAACCTTTTGGCCGGGCTGTACCTTTGCGGAGAAATCCTTGATGATTACCTTGTCGGGATTTTCCGGATAAGCAAAGCGAACATGTTCAAACTCAACCGCGCCGACGGCAGTCTCCGTACGGTGTACGGGCTTGTTGCTTTCGTCCTCAAGCTCTTCCGCCTCCATAAAATCGAAAATGCGGTTTGCGCCTGCCATGGCGGTTTGCAAATTGGTCATTCCCTGTGCAATTTGAGTCAGGGGCGAGGTAAACAGCCGCACATAGAGAATAAAGGAAACAATCACGCCGAATTTGATTGTGCCGTTCATGGCCAGTGCCGCGCCGATGACGCAAACGGCAACATAAGAAAGGTTTCCGACGACATTCATCAGCGGCTGCATCATACCGGAAAGAAATTGGGATTTCCAGTTTGCATCGTAAACACGTTGGTTGAGCTTGCCGAATCGGGAGAGCACCTTGTCCTCCGCACGGGAAATGCGCACAACATCGTGCCCGGAATACATTTCCTCAATGTAGCCGTTCAGCTCCCCGAGGGATGTCTGCCTTGCCGCAAAATATTTTTGCGAACGGCCCATAATCAGCATCATCAGCACCATTCCGAGCACGGTAATCAAAACAGAGGTCAAAGCCAAATGCCACTCGGTGACAAACATCATAATCAGGCAACCGACAAACTGCGTGGCGGCACTGATGATGGTGGGCAGGCTGTTGGTCATACCCTGTTGCAGGGTGGAAACGTCGTTGGTAATGCGGCTGAGAATGTCGCCGGTGGATGTTTCGCCGAATTGCTTTTGGGGAACCTTATTGATTTTTACCGACAAATCGTGTCGCATCCTTTGCGAAGCCTTCAACGTCACCGTCGCCATAATATAATGTTGCACAAAGCTTGCCACAGCGCTCAGCAGATAGAAACCGATCAGCAAAAAGCCAACCTGTGCAATCGCCGACAAATCGATGCCGCCGACCAGTCCGTCGGAAATAATATCGGTAATTTCTCCGATTTTATCCGGTGCGAGAATGGTCATCACCGCGGAGACCGCTCCCAGCAGCAGGGCGCAAATCACCAGCGGGAAATTCCCCATATATTTAAAAATTTTCGATAGAGTCTTTTTCATGCCAATGCCTCCTTACGCCAGCTCCGCTGCGGTTAACTGAGACATGGCAATCTCGCGATAAACGGAGCAATTTTCCATCAGTTCCGCGTGCGTGCCGATTCCAACCGCTTCGCCGCGCTCCAAAACGATGATTTTGTCCGCATCCTTAATTGTACTGATTCTCTGCGCCACAATCACCTTGGTTGTGTTTTGAAAGTGCTTTTCGAGCTCCCGACGGAGCATTGCGTCGGTTTTGTAGTCCAAAGCGGAGAAGGAGTCGTCAAAGATGAGGATTTCGGGCTTACGGGCAAGTGCGCGGGCAATGGAAAGACGCTGCTTTTGACCGCCCGACACGTTTTTCCCCAGCTGCAAAATTTTGTGATCCTTGCCTTCCTCGGTCTTGTTCACAAATTCCGCGGATTGCGAAACGGCAAGTGCCATGTCAACCGTCTCCTCGTCAAATCCGTTTTGCGACCTGCCGAAGGTGACATTCTCCCGAATGCTTCCGGCAAACAGAACAGCTTTTTGCGTAATATATCCCAGCTTGTGGTAAAGTCCATCAAAGGAATAATCCTTGATGTTGACGCCGTCAATCAACACTTCTCCGTCGGTGGCATCGTAAAATCTCGCCATCAGGGAGACCAGCGTCGTTTTGCCGCAGCCGGTTGCGCCGATGATTGCCAGGGTTTGCCCCTGCTCCACACGGAAGGAGAGGTTGCTCAGTGCCTCCTCGCCGGCCTCCGGATAGGTAAAGGATACATCCTTGAACTCCACGGTGCCGACCTCCTTGCCGGCGGTCGCCTTCCCTTCCCTGACGGTTGCGGCCTGACCGAGCACCTCATTGATACGCTCGGCGGAAACCTGTGCGGCGGGCAGCATCATAAACACCATAATCAGCATCATAAAGGACATGACCACATAGGTTGCGTAGGTGCTGAATACAACCACATCGCTGAACATGGTGATTCTTGCCGCAACATCGGTTTGCGCGATTTGATTGATCAGCGCCGCGCCGAGCCAATAGATTGCCAGGGAAAGTCCGCTCATACACATGCTCATCACGGGCATCATCAAAGAGAACAGCCGTTGATTTTTCAGCTGGATATTCATCATTTCGTTGTTCGGAACATCAAACTTTTCGGTTTGATAGTCCTCGGCATTGAACGCGTGAACCACGTTGATGCCGGTCAGATTTTCTCTTGCAATCCGATTTTGCGTATCGGTCAGCTTTTGCACCTTTCGAAAGCGCGGGATACAAACGCCCATAATGGACAAAACGGTGGCGCCGATGACAACCACGGCAGAGGCGGTTACAACAGACAGCTCCCAGCTCTTGCCGAGAATTTTAATAATCGCCCACACCGCCATAATGGGGGCTTTTACCAATGACTGCAGCCCCATGGACACCAACATTTGAAGCTGTGTGATATCATTGGTTGTACGGGTAATCAGGCTCGGAGTGGAAAACCTTTCGGTTTCCGATTTTCCCAAGCTCATAATGTGGCGAAACAGCGTATCGCGCACCGCAAAGCTGTATCCGGATGCGATTTTGGCAATCAAAAAGCCGCAACCGATGGCAAGAATTGCACCGGCAAGGGTACAGCCCAGCATTTTGGCACCGATGGAGAGAATATCCTCCATTTGGCTTCCGTCGGTATTGAGCAGCAAGGTCAGCTCGCTCATATAATCGGGCAACGTCAACTCAAAGTAAATTTGCCCGACAATCAGCACGACTGCCAAAAGGACCATTACACGCTCTCTTTTTTGCATACACTTCAATAATTTTATCATTTTGCGGGTTCTCCTTCTCCGTTAATAGGACTTGGTCAGTTGATCGATGTTTCCGTTCATCACCTGAAAGCAGTGCTCCATGACCTTGAATTCTTCCTCGGTCAATCCGCAGATGACGGATTTGGTAAATCGCTCCTGCACCCTTCTGCCGGTGTCGATAATCGGCTGTGCCTTTTCGGTGCATACGAGAAGAGCTTTTCGTCGGTCGCCGGGGCATGCCTTGCGTTCCAGCAAGCCTTCGTGGACCAGCCGTTCCACATGAACGGACACATTTGCACGCTTCAGACCTCTGAATGCACACACATCTCTTGCGGTTGCAAAATCCGGATTGTTGGCAAGGAACAACAAAATTCCGATTGCCGTATACGGAATACCGGTGTCTTTGCTCAAGGGCAACAGTGCTTGTTCATAAGCCAAGCCGAGTTTTTTGGCGTAGCCGTTCAGCTCTTGGATGGTAATCATTTGTCAATCCTCCGGGTAGTCTGTTTTCGAATTGTTTATTATTGTACAATACAAAAATGGAAATTACAAGAAGAGCATGTGAAGAATGTGTGAAAATTTCGCAAAAGAAAAACAGTACCGCTCGCAAGGGCGATACTGCTTTTCAGCAGCGTTTCGATTGCTTCAAGGCTTGCGCACACGGCCGCCGGTAATCACGGAGAGCTCGCCGATTTTGCACGGTGCAACACCGAAGCCTTTTTGAAACCGTTTCATAATCTCCGAAAAGGTAATATGCCCCTGCAAATAAGCGATGACGGAAAGATGCGACAACAGCGTGTTTCTTCTTCCGGAGAAGCCTTCCCAGCTCTGTCCGCGCAGCATCTCATCCCGATAATAATATTTACAATCCTCGTTTTGCGCCAGCAAATCGTTGTAAAGCAAATACGCCTCCGCCGAAAGCCCGCGGCTTCCGCCGACCGCGTCATCCAGCCTTTGCAAGGTTTCCGCGTCAAAATGCGGCTTTTGCCACTGAAAATTCAGCACGCCTTCACCCACACATGCCCCCGTTTTCATGTCGAGGTCAACGTATGGACAGGCTTCCCGTACCGATGTATGCACGTTCATAAAAGCCATTTCTGCCAAAACGGCCGCAAAATCGGCCAACACCGTCCGGTCCGCATCGTGCATTTTTGCAATGTCGTCCCAAATATCCGAAAACGACAAATCTCGCACAAACGTGCCATCCGGAAGCTCCGCCTTCGGGCGAAAATCCAACGGTCTGACCTTGGACGAGTCCGCAGTTTTGGATTCCTTCCCCGGGTATTGGATGTAGAGCCTTTCGCCGCGCGCCGTGGTGTGCAACAGCAATCTTCTTTCGATGCTTCCGAATTCCAGTCTCTCGCGCGACAAGCCCGAAAAGGAAGCAATATTTTCAAGCTTTTTCAATTTACTGCTTGCGACAACCTCATTGTTGTAAATCATGTTGTTTCCTCCGAAGGGTGTTTTTTTCATATTGTAGCACAGCCGAAGGCTTTTTGCAAGCAAATGTACGAAAACCTTCAAAATCTTCCGAAATTATTTCGAAAAGCCCTTGATCTTTTTCCTTTCTTATGGTATAATATACGTAGAAAGCCTTGCGTTGCAAGTCTTTGGGCTTCGCCCTGCGCGTGCTTTGCACGCCTACGCAATTGACGGCTTCGCAAAAA
>CAZWXE010000060.1:0-10545 GCA_964638045.1 uncultured Ruminococcus sp.
CTGAACCGGATGCTCCACCAGCAGGCAGTGCCTGCACCCAATTATCGTTTGAGTGCAGTGCTATGCCAAACCTAATACCACGATGGCGTAATTCGGGTATCGGTCCGGATGCTCCACCAGCGGCAAGTTGCCGCCCCCAATTATCGGGGGTGTGCAACGGAATGCCGAACTTCATACCACGACGGTACGGTTCGGCTCTAAACCGATTGCTCCACCAAAAATTCTCGGGAGCTGTGCGACCGAGAATTTTTGTTTCTCACATCTTCACTCTTCACCCTTCACTTTTCACTCAAAGCATCTCCGAGCAACGAAAATGTGCGGGATATCACCGTAAAACCATAAAAAGGGAACCTAAAATGTTACAGAAATTACAGGCGGAAAATTTTGACCGAGTCTATGAAATATTGGAAGAGGCCTTTCCTGCGGATGAGCGTCGTCCCTATCACGAGCAAAAGGCATTGCTCTCCAATCCAAAGTATACCGTTTACATTCTGCCGAACGCGGAAAGCACAGAAATCAAAGCATTCATAGCAATATACCGCTTTCGGGATTTGGTCTATGTAGAGCACTTTGCAACGAATTACAAATACAGAAATCAGGGACTCGGTTCTTTCATTCTGAGTGAATTATCGAAGCAATTCGATTGCAAAATATGTTTAGAGGTGGAATTACCGGAAACGGATGCCGCAAAGAGGCGCATAGAGTTTTACAAACGCAACGGTTTTTGGCTCAACGAATTTGAATATATACAACCGCCCATTTCAAAAGGAAAGCATCCGGTACCGCTTATGCTCATGACCTCCGGCGGCACCGTGTCCGAAGCGAAATTCGAAAGCATCAAGCAGACGTTATATCGGAATGTTTACGGAATCATATAGAACCGATTGCTCCAATCGGTTGGGTATGCTTCATTGCATTTGCCGACCGAGATCCTTTTGAATATGATACAAGTAAAAAGAACGCCGTCTCGGACCTATATCCGAGACGGCGTTCTTTGAATTCATATTTCGTCGATTTTAATCAAATTGGTATTTCCGGAATGCCCGGTGGTATCTCCACCGGTGATGACAATTCGGTCCTTTCGCGACAACCCGAGCTCCTTGAGTGCCATTTTTTTTGCGGTGTAGAACAGCACATCGGTGGAAGTAAATTTTTCGCACATTGCGGGAATCACACCCCAAGACATTGCAAGCTTTCGCCATGTGTTCTCATTGGTGGTCAGTCCTATAATCGGAACGGGAGAACGGAAGCGTGAAACCATGCGTGCGGTCATCCCGGAGAGCGAGCAAGCCACAATGGCTTTGGCGTCAATATCAATTGCCATACCGCAGGTGGAATGAGAGATGGCATCCGTCATATTGCGAATTTTGAAGTCGGCATTGTGAAAGCGCTCTCTGTAATTGATGTTCCCTTCGGTTGTTTCGGCAATCTTCGCCATGGTTTCCACCGCTTTAATGGGATAGCTTCCGGCGGCGGTTTCACCCGACAGCATAATCGCGCTGGTGCCGTCATACACGGCATTTGCGATATCGGAAATTTCGGCTCTCGTTGGGCGGGAATGGTTAATCATCGATTCCAGCATTTCGGTTGCGGTAATGACGCGCTTGCCGAGCATGCGGCATTTTGTAATCAGCTTTTTTTGAATTGCGGGGAGATATTCAAACGGAATTTCCACGCCCATATCCCCGCGTGCAACCATAATCCCGTCGCAAACCTCGCAGATTTCTTCAATGTTGTCCACACCCGATTGATTCTCGATTTTGGCAATCAGTTCGATATCCTCCGCACCGATGGTACGCATATAATTGCGCACATCCATCAGGTCCTGCTTGCAGGAAACAAACGAGCAAGCGATATAATCCACCCCGTTGTCCACGCCCCATTTGATGTCCTTTTTGTCTTGCTCCGACAAATAGGTTTGCTTCATCACCTTGCCCGGAAAGCTCATACTCTTGCGGTCGGAAAGCTCTCCTCCGCAAAGCACGGTGCATTCGATTTCGGAGCCTTCGATTCGAACCACGGAGAATGTCAACAAGCCGTTGTTCAAAAGGATGGTATCCCCCACCGAAAGCTCCTCCGGCAGCTTGGCATAGCTGACCGAAACCCGCTCCTTCGTTCCCACGACATCTTCTGTGGTGAAGACAAAGCGGTCCCCGTCGCAAAGCTCCACCTTGCCGCCCTCAAATGTTTTAATACGGTATTCCGGCCCTTTGGTGTCCAGCATGACCGCAATGGGAAGCTGCAGCTCTTCTCTCACCTCTTTGACCAAATTGATTCGCCTTTGATGGTCCGCATGCGTATTGTGGGAGAAATTCAATCTTGCCACGTTCATTCCCGCTTTGCAGAGCCCCGTAATAACCTCTTTGGTTTCACTGGCAGGGCCGAGCGTACATACAATTTTTGTTTTTCTCATTTTGCTCTACCTTTCTTTGAAACATCAGATGATTTTTCCAAACAGCTTTTCCAAGCCTTCCACCACACCGTACCCTTCTTCCGTTGCGTGATAGGAGGCATGACGAACCAGCTCCTCGGGAGAATTTTGCATGGCAACGGAGGTTTCACATGCGCGGAACATGTCCAAATCGTTCATGCTGTCGCCAAAGCAAGCACACTGAGCGATGTCAACGCCCAGGTAGGAGCACACTGCATGAATGGCACTTCCCTTTTGCTTGCCCTTTTGAAACAGCTCGATTCCCGTCGGACGGATGTAAACCACCTCCAGTTCCGGTGTAACCGGTGCATCGCTCAAATCCAGTGCAATGGTTTTGCTGACAACCGAAAGCTTGGTGGCAGGATTTCCTTTTGAAAATTCCAGAAGGTCGGCAAGTGTTGCCTCTTGCTCCTCATCCGTAAGAGGCACCTCCGATTTGTAAAAGGCATATTGTTTAAAATCCTCTTGACCGCCGTAGTTCAATGCGTAGCGGTGGCGCATGCAATACTTCAGCCACGGGACGGCGTCCATACGCGTATCCATGTATGAGCGAAGGATGTGCTCGTTTCCGATGAGTACGTCCGCTCCTCCGCAAATCAAACCGTCCCAAGCAACCTCCGCATATTTTTCATTTTTACGTAAATTTCCGTAGCTGCGACCGGTGTTGAGGTAAATGTGATGTCCCATTTGCCGAAGCTTTTCCAGTGCCGCCTTGATTTCATCCGGAATCGTTTGATTGTGGTAAACCGTTCCGTCATAGTCAAAAAATAAATAACAGGGCTTTGTGATGTCCATCCGTTCTTTTTTACCTTCCTTCGCTGCTTTGGTTTTTCATATGGCGGTCGATATCTCGGTCGGCCTGCCGCTTTGCCTCGGCTTCACGCTTATCATACAGCTTTTTACCTTGACAAAGTCCGATTTCCACTTTGACGTGACTTCCCGAAAAATACAGGGACAGCGGAACCAAGGTAAACCCTTTTTGCTGCACCAAGCCTTGCAATTTCATAATCTCACGACGGTGCATCAACAGCTTGCGGTCACGAAGCGGCTCACGGTTGAATACATTGCCCTGCTCATAAGGACTGATATGAATGCCGACGGCAAACAACTCTCCCTTTTCAAAGGTACAGTAGGAATCCTTCAAATTCACCGCACCCGCACGAATGCTCTTGACCTCGGTTCCGAACAGCTCGATTCCGGCTTCGTACTTCTCGTTTACAAAGTAATCATGGTATGCTTTTTTGTTTTGCGAGATGATTTTTTTTGCTTCCTTTTTGTTGTCGGCCATCGTTTTTCTCTCAATCGTTCAAATCGTTATAATAAATTTCCTCGTCCGGAAAATGGAGCCGCAAATATTCTTTTGCAATTCGGACAATGGTTTCGTAGTCGGGCTCATCCTCATCCAACAGCTCCTGTAGCTCTGCCCTTAATTCCTCGTGCGCATTCAAAACGGACTCCAATTCCTTCTTTTGCTTCATCAGCTCATTGTATTCCATAATGCTGTTGGCAAAAATGCCGATGGAAAGAACCACCAAAATGCCCAAAAAAATGCGTGTAAACAAAGACAGGCTAAACTGCTTTTTCGGTTCTTTTTTTTGCAACTTTTTCTCTCCTTTTTTTCCTGTCGGTTGGCGGCAATAGCCCACATCCGTTCAGCGCAATATTCTTTTTTTCATTTGCCGTGAGCCTCTTACGCCGATGCTTCAAATGCTTCTCCGTACATTTTCGGTATAACGTTGCGGTGAAACGGGTGAGTCGGCCGTAACAGAACCGAATGGGCAATCCGACGAAAAAGAACAGGTATCTCAAGGCCGTTTCGCAAAAGAAAGCAATTCCCTCCGAAAAAAGCATCACGATTCTGCCCAATGTTTCACGGTAAATCACAAATCCCAGCAACAGGAAAACAACAACCAAAAAGCGGAATTTCCCGTTGTTCCGTTCGTACAGTAAAATCACCAACGAGGAGCCTGCCAGCAGGGAGAACAGCAAATCCTCGAAGAACATCAAAATGCCCAGCCCCTTGGTGCTGTGCCGCTCTTTTTGGGGCTTTAACAGCGGCAGTGCGCGCATACGCAGGCGTTTTGCGGTGCTTCGGCTGTAATGCACACCGAAAAATATTCTCGTAATGCGAAAGCAGTCATAGACCGCGCCCAAAAAGAGCCCCAGCAGAAAGGAATAAAAATACAGCAGCATCAGCGCGGTTTGGGAAATTTCCATGTCGGTTACCGAAACAGCTTGCCGAAGAAGCCGCTCCTTTCGCCTTTCTCGGCGGCAGTGCTGTCATAGTAGGAGATGGAGTCAATTCTGCCGTCCAATGTGACAATTCCCTGCTCAATGCTCAACACGTGAATGTGCAAGCTCTCCCCATCGATGGCAAGGTTCCCGCAGGTGGTGCACAAGACCACCGATTGTTCATCGAAGTTCAAAACGTCCGTAATGCCGTAAAGCTCCACGGAGCTTCTCTCCTGCATGCTCAGAGAATGCCGATTTTTGCTGTTTTTTGTCTGTTCCGTATTCATGGTGCAACCTCCGTTGTGGTGTTGCTACAATCTATGCGGAGCAATTTTGTATTATTCAACAACAGATTGTCCCTTTTGCCTCGGGACGGCTTTGTCGGTTGAGGTCAATCCAAAACCTCATACATGGTGGACGCGTCAGCCTTCAAGGTAAAATCGCGAACGTCCTTCACACGCACCTTCAGCGTTCTCTGCCCAAAGGTGATTTCCAAAATATCCCCTTCTTTGACATCGTAAGATGCCTTTGCCGTTTTTCCGTTCACCGTGACGTGTGCGGCATCACACGCATCGTTTGCTACGGTTCTGCGCTTGATGATGCGCGAAACCTTTAAGTATTTATCCAGTCTCAATTCAGCTTGTCCTTCAGCGCTTTGCTTGGTGCAAATACGACTTTACGAGAGGCGGGTACCTCAACTGTTTCCCCCGTTTTCGGGTTTCTTCCGGTATATGCGGCTTTTTCCTTCACGGAAATATGGCAAAATCCGGAAATCTGCACATCCTCGCCGCAGCTCAATGCATCCACAACCGTATCCACGGCCAGCTCCAGAATTTGTGCCGTTTGCTTTTTGGTAAATCCGCCGCCCAGCGCAACCTTTTCAATCAATTGTGCTTTTGTCATGCTGTCTGTTCCTTTCTTTTGGTTCCATTTGATATTGTACCATATTTCGGAGCTGTATGCAAGCGAAATTTGAAGTTTTTCTCAATGAAGTATTTTTTCTTCCCGTTCCGTCCGGCGGATGTAGTCATCGATTGCGTGGGAAAGCGCGCATTCGGCGTCAATGTTGCAAAACAGAGCAAGAGAAGTTATCTTCATCAGCAATTCTCCCATGCGCTTCTCCGTTACCTCTCCGTCGGAGCAGGCAGAAAGCGCCTCCTGCAATTGTCCACACAACGCTTCCTTGGAGAGCCCGTCTGCGACCGACGCCTTCTTTTGCACTTTGCCCGCTCTCATCAACGCCGGCAGCATGGGCGGAATCGCCTTCAACCGTACGGAAAGCGAATCTCTGTGCTTTTCCAGATTTTTCATTGCCTCCCAATCGGGAAGCGTCTGCCGAGAGGCGCCGTCCGACGATTTGAAAAAGATGTGCGGATGCCGACGAAGCATTTTTTTGCAAATGTCGTCAATCACATCGTCCACGGTAAAATTCTCTCCCTCTTCCTCGATTCTCGCATGAAAAAGGATTTGAAACAACAAATCCCCCAGCTCCTCGCGCATCAACTCCGAATTTTCGGAATCGATGGCCTCAATCACTTCATAGGTTTCCTCAATCAGGCAGGAGCGAATGCTGTGATGGCTTTGCGCACGGTCCCAGGAGCAACCGTCCTCGGAGCGCAGCAATCGAACCAGCTCACGCAAATCATCGAACGAAAACCGTTCTTTTTGAGCGAGCAACGCAATGGATTCTTTGTCGGTCATTGAAAAAATTCCTTTCTGTTTTTGAATCATTTGTTTTTCTTTTTTTGCGGAAAACGGTGTGCAAAATGCAGTATTTTCCATATTTTTTCGCCCTTCGGAAGAGAAAGCACATCCTCCTCGGTAATCGTGCCGAACGCGCAGGACAGCACCAAATAAAGCAACAGCATGGCAACAATGCCGTTGAGCGCGGCAACGGTGCCGTTTGAAATGTGTGCGGACAGCAAGTAATAGCATCCGTATCCGCCCATCACCGCTGCGATCGACACCGCCAAAGGCTTTGCAAAGACTTGAAACAGTCGCGGAATGCGACAAAGCTTTTGACAAAAGGTCATATTCAGAAGAACCACTGCCAAATTGCACACAAAGGTGCTGACGGGAGCGCCGGACAAACCGACGGATGCATTTCCGATGAGCAGATAAGCGGTGGCAATTTTCAAGGCAGCTCCCGCAAGCATGGACCAAATGGGGAGCCTTACCGATTGATAAGCATGCAAAACGGAATTGGTAGCCGTAATCATGCAGGATAAAAACACAGAAACGCCGAGTCGGGAAAGCAACGGCGCCGCAAGTCGAACGGCCTGCACCTCTGCGGGAAACAGCAATTCCAAAACGGGACGCGCAAAAACGGTCAGTGCGAGGGAGGTGGGGATGGAAAACAGAGCGGTCAGATGGTAACAAAGCGAAATCAGTTGCGTCTGACGCTGTTTATCCCCCATCGCAATCGCGGAAGAAAGCGACGGCACCAACGGAAGTGCCACTGCGTTAATCAGGGACGGCAACAAGCCGAAAACGGACAGCGCGAGCGTAGTATAGCTTCCGTATGCCCGATTGGCCTCGGCCGCGGAATAACCGATGCTTTGCAAGCGTCGCAAAATCATGGTCATATCAATCAATTTTGTAAGGCTGACCAATGATGCACCCAATGTCATCGGTACGGCCAATGAAAACAGCCGCTTGCCGACGCGGGACAGCTCGACGGCACTGCTTTCGCGGACGGAACCCTCTTTCGCAGCTGCGTTCCGCGCCCGAAATTTTTTCATGGCAAGGTACAGATATGCGGTGGACACGGCGGTTCCGAGAGTCAGGCCCCATCCCGCAAAGGCCGCAACGGTTGAAACATCTTCTCCTCTGGAGGAAGCATACCCCGCCAGCAACAACCCGAACAACAGCTTTCCGAGCGCCTCCAAAACCTGAGAGACGGCGGTTTGCCGCATGTTTCCGTACCCCTGAAAAAATCCGCGATATGCCGAGGAAAGACATACGAAAAAAACAGTGGGCGCAATGGAACGAATACACGGTTCGGCAAGCTCACTTTGCATCATTTGGCAAAATCGCCCCGCAAAGCAAAGCATCAAAAGCATGCCGAGAAGCCCAACGGAAACAAACACGGCAAATGCCACGCGAAAAATGCCGCCAACGCTTTTTTCCCTTCCGGATGCCAATGCGTCCGCAAGCAACACCGACAATGCTACCGGCAAGCCTGCCGTCGCAATAACGCAAAACAACGCATAAATCTCGTATGCGGAATTGAAGTATCCCATTCCCTCGGCACCGAGAATGGAAAACATGGGAATTTTATAAAGCAATCCGACCAGTTTAACAAGAATGGTGGAAAAGGTCAATAGCAAAACCCCCGAAAAAAAAGTTTTTCGCTGGCTTTTCATTGCATTTTCCACCATATTTTCATACCGCCCGTTTACTCAAAATAATGCGCAAACACCTGCGTGCATTCAAAGCGCAGACGTTCCTCATCAATAGAAGTATACTCGCCGTTGCGGTAAAGTATGCGTCCGTCTACGACGGTCATCATGACATCGGAGCTATCGGCACTGTACATCACCAGTGCACGGTCATCATAGGAAGGAATATTGTGAACGGAATGACGGTTGAGTAATACCATATCTGCACGGTAGCCCACCTGCAATTTGCCGCAGTCGGCTCTTCCCTGCGCAAGCGCGCCGTTTTCGGCACACAGAGGCAGCATCTGCCGCGCAGTGACCACGGCGGGGTCACGTTGCACGCCCTTGTGCAAAATTGCCGCCGTTTGCATCTCACGCAGAATGTCCAAACGGTTATTGGAAGCAACGCCGTCGGTTCCGAGAGCCACCGTAACACCGGCGTCCAGCAGCTTTTTCAAGGGCATGACGCCGCTGCCGAGCTTCAGGTTGCTGACGGGATTGTGCGCCACCACAACCTGCTTGTCGCGCAGAATTGCAATATCGTCGTCGCTCACATAAACACAGTGTGCCGCCGTGGTAGGTGCATCAAACACACCGGTATCCCGAAAGAATGCAGCCGGCGTTTTACCATGCCGCGCAATGCACTCAAGATGCTCCTTTTGCGTTTCGGAAAGGTGAATTTGCATCCGCAAGCCCTTTTGCACCGTATAGTCCGCTACCGCAGCGCAATAATGAGGGACATTGGTGTACTCCGCGTGCAGGGACATATCCACCTTCAACCTGCCGTCTCCGGCATTGTGAAAGGCTTCCGCCAACTGCTTCGCCTCCGCAAAACGGCTGTCGGATGCAACGTCGGCCAACGGATCAAAGGAAACAAGGGAGCGGGAAATGTTGGCCTTGATTCCGGTTTCCAGAACCGCCTTCGCCACCGCGTCCTCAAACATGTACATATCGGAAAAGGACGCAATTCCGTTTTTCAGCATCTCCATAATGGCCCATTGTGCCGCGTAGTAGGTGGAATGGGCGTTCAGACGGTCCTCTGCGGGGAAAATTTTTTGCTCCAACCATTGCTGCAAGGGCAAATCCTCGCCGTAGCCGCGAAAAAGAGTCATAGATGCATGACAATGTGCATTGTAAAACGCCGGAAGCATCAGATTTTGACGGCAATCCACCACCTCATCGGTCGGCTCCGCGGGAATATTCGGCGCAATGGCTTGAATGCTCCCGTTTTCCACTGCAATACAAACAGGCTCGGTAAAACCGCTGTCCGGGAGCAAAACCGCATTTTTATAAATGGTTTTCATTCGATAAATTCCTTATAAAGTGATTTTTCGGTCAGATATTTCGGAGAAAGAGGCTGTACATCCTGCGTTTTTTGCAAAATGCTTTGAAAAATTCGAAGCGTCGCCTCTTCCTTTGGAGCAGTGCACAGAATGCGCTCCAAATACGGTCGCAGCATCCCGATTTCATAAGGCAATGTGGAGTCGATGCTGACAGAGCATTCCCGCACATAGGGAAAAATGTTCTTTTCCTCATTTTCCCGAACGCTTTCCCATAAATACACGGTAAATTCGGGAGTCGCTGCGCGGAAAAGAAAATCCCGTACAATTCGGCGCATCAGGCGCAGCTCATTGGGCTCAAAGCGACGCTCATTGAGAATGAGTTCGGATTGCGGAGCAATATAAATGCTTCGGTACCCTCCCTTTTCCAGGCAACTGCGCACCTTCGGATACAACACCTGAATGCCTTCAAACAGAAACAGGTCCCCCGCCCTCGGTTCAATGCGGGTAATTCCCTCACGCTGACCGGTGCGAAAATTGAATCGCGGAATTTCCGCTTCCTTCCCAAGCATCAACCGCTCCGCTTCCAGTGCAAGCCGCTGCGTGTCAATTGTTTTTTCGGAATCGTAATCGATTTTTACGAGAGGGTCTTTCTCGGCCCATTCATTCAAGGCCCATTTGTCGTAATAAAAGTCGTCCAATGAAATGATGTGTACACGGTGTCCGTTTTTGGAAAAAATCTCATTCAGCTTAGCGGCTGCGGTAGTCTTTCCGGAGCAGCTTGGTCCCGTCAAGCCCAAAATCCGAATTTCCGGAGCTTGCAGCAGTCGACTTGCAACCTGCTCCAGCTGTTTTTCCATACGCAAATCCGCATTGCGGACGAATTCCCTTTTTTCTTCCTCCGTGGAAAGAAACGGAATCGAATATTGCATCATAAAGCACTCCTCACCGTTCGGCTTTCGAAAGGCGCCCATGCCGACGGCTTATAACAAATTGTTTTTTTGATAAAAGGCTTCAATGGCTCGGTTTTTCTCCTGCACACTGAAATCCTTTAGATACTCATAGGGATACTTCGGATAAAACAGTCGCTCGATGATGGGCTTGCCTTTGTCTGCGGGGTGGTAATTGACCATTTTGGAAACGGCTCCCGCACCGACTGCAAATATAGAATGAACCTCCTCCATCATATAAATGTTGTAAAGCCCTTCTTTTCCCTCCAAAG
>CAZWXE010000061.1:0-10325 GCA_964638045.1 uncultured Ruminococcus sp.
TGGTTTCCACGGCGTTCGGCTCACTTGCCATGATGACCTCCGTATTGGTTTCTCCCGACGGAAAATACGAATACGAAGCGGCGCACGGAACGGTTACCAGACACTATTACCGCTATTTGCAGGGAGAAGAAACCTCCACAAACCCCATTGCCACCATTTTTGCGTGGTCGGGTGCTTTGCGCAAGCGCGGCGAGCTGGATGCGTTGCCGGAGCTGGTCTCTTTTGCGGATGCTTTGGAAGCGGCTTGCATGGATACCTTGAATGACGGTATTATGACCAAGGATTTGGTTGGTCTTGTGGTTGAGGGAACCGAGACGCAGGCGGTCAATTCCGCGGCGTTCATTCAAGCAATTCGTCGGCGCTTGGAAAAAAGATTGGGCGTGAAAGCGTAAATCGATTTTCGTTTTCGTAAAAAAGCAAAAAAGAATTGTATGGAGCGCAGTTATGCCGAATACAATTCTTTTTTTGTCGGAGGAAAGCGTCAATCAGAAAAGGGTGGGGAAGGTGAACAGCAAATTGCGCAGTTGCGCATAAACGGACGCGGCGCTTTCAATGGGCAACGGATTGACGCCCTTGCCGCACTCTACGGTAAAGGAAGGCAATTGCAGCTTCTGTACACACCAATCGGTCAGTCCTCCAAAGGATGCAAGTCCCGTCGCTTCATCAACGGCATAGCCTGTCAGCCGTGCCATGTGCTGCGCAACGGCGTCGGTTCTCGGCAGTGAACTCCCATTGCTTCGGTAAAAAATGACCTCTCCCTGCGTGTGGAGGGTGAGCACACCGAACAACTGCTCTCGGTGCAGCTCCACCCAACGGCACAGTGCCGCCGTTTCGAGCTCGGATGCAGGGGATTCTCCGCTGTATCTGGTGGGGGCTCCGCAGTCCGTTCCGTTTTGCTTTTCCAGAGTCTTGTACTCCTCAAAGCGCGCATCGTAATTATGGTTGAGGTCCACTCCGCGTCCGTTGGCCTGCCAATTGCGAAAATCCGTACACTGTCCGTTCATGGCAAGCAGGCGTTGAAAAAACGGATTGCTTTGCTCCACGCCGTGAATTTGATATTCTACCCCGTCCGGATTGAGCATGGGCACAATGTGCAACGTGTAGCTGTTGAGAATCTCCTGCGGGTGCAGCCTGTTTACCGTTGTGCCTTCTGTCAGCGCGTGACAAAAATCGTCGATAAAATCGGTGAGTAACAGTGCGGTAAGCCATTCCATGGCATGGTGTGCGCCGACGTAAAGCAAGTGCTTTTTTCCGCTCCCGAAACTGACCATCGGAATGGGGCGTTCCAAAAGGGAATTACCCAAGGGTTGGACGGTGAGAAAATGAAATGCTTCGCTACACTGTTGAAGGGCCTTTACCATCAAATTGTAATCAAAAAAAGAGCCATTCGGATAGAGAGAACGAACGGAATGCATGTCTGAAACCGCCTTTCTGCTTTTTTGTTATCAGAATATGCGTTTTCAAATAAATATTTACAAATAAACGGTGATTTTCGGAAAGAAATATGATATAATTCAAACGATATTTTACAACCGGAGGTTTTTCAATGACCTTGACTCCCATTGAGAGGCGTGCCCACGGGAAATGCACCCGGCGGTTTGCGGCTTTGATTTTTGCATTGACCTTGTTTTATGCCGTTGTTTGCACACCGCTGTACCTGTATTTTTCCAGCGATATTTTGTTTGACGGAACTGTAATTCCGTTGCTGTGGGACGTGCTGATGGGCGCCTGCAACTATTTGTTCTATTGGGGCAGCTTTGCGTTTTTGCTGTTTTTGGGTGCACGCTATTCTTTGGGGCGGTGCAAAGCATTTTTCGCCGTTTACGCGGGGGCAGTGCTCTTTCGGTATTCCGCCAATTTGCTTGCGGGTTACTTGGTTTTGGGCTTTCCGACGCTGAGCGCCTTTATTTCGTCCGACCTTCCGGAGCTTCTGTTTTGCATTGGGATGGACCTTGTGTTGATGGCTTTTGCCGTTTTGGCATTTCACCTCATTGTGGACAAAACACCCCTCAAAATCGCAACCGAAGGAGACCTGACGCAAACGGAGGTAACCGAAGAGAGCCGTGTACGCCTGTGGTGCGATTCGCAGAAGCTGTATGACAAAAGCAACGCCTTACACCAGACTGCCGTGTGGATGGGGCTCATTCCAGCAGCGATTCAGTTGTTGAACCGAATCAGATACGACATTTTCTACGGTGCACCGACAGACGCCCTGGACCTGATGTGGATGATTGTGTACTATGTCGGCGATGTTCTGTGCGCCCTCATCGGGTATCTTGTCATTTTGCTGTTGCTCAACAGCCTGCTTGCACGCTTTTACAACGAAAGAACCGACGTTGCGGAAGAATGTGAGCAATAATTGCAAAACACTACCGAAAATTTGTTTGGGCTGTCATTTGAAAGCACCTGCCTTCTTCCGAAAAGGCAGGTGCTTTTGTAGTTGTTTACTTTTTCTTGGTCGGGGCTTCCTCACATGCACAATCGTCGCCAAACAGGTTCAACTGATCCGACGTCGACGAAGCGGGCGTGCGGAAGGGAAGTCCCAAATGCTCGTAGGTCAGCCGTGTGGCGCATCTGCCGCGTGGGGTACGGTTTAAAAAGCCGATTTGCATCAGGTAAGGCTCGTACATATCCTCCAGTGTAATGGCTTCCTCGCCCACCGTTGCCGCCAGCGTTTCCAGTCCAACCGGACCGCCGTCGTAGTATTTGATGATGGTGGAAAGCATTTTGCGGTCGATGTTGTCCAACCCCAAACGGTCGATTTCCAACTTGTTCAGTGCGTAGTTTGCGATTTCCGAATTGATTGCACCGTCCCCGATGACCTGTGCAAAATCGCGCACGCGTTTCAGCAAACGGTTGGCAATACGGGGAGTTCCGCGGGAACGGCTTGCAATTTCAATGGCGCCGTCGTCGGAGATGTTCATGCCGAGAATGCCGGCATTCCGACGGACGATGGTTGCAAGCTCCTCGGGGGAGTACAGCTCTAATTTTAAAATCACACCGAAGCGGTCGCGCAAGGGCGTGGTCATCTGCCCCGCCCTTGTGGTGGCTCCGATCAGCGTAAATTTGGGAAGATCAATGCGAATGCTTCGCGCGGCGGGACCTTTTCCGATGATGATGTCCAGCGCGTAGTCCTCCATGGCAGGGTAAAGGATTTCCTCCACCGAACGGGATAAACGGTGAATCTCATCGATGAAAAGCACATCGTTTTCATTCAAATTGGTGAGAATGGCCGCAAGGTCACCTTGCTTTTCAATGGCGGGACCTGAGGTGATGCGAATGTTGACATCCAGCTCGGCGGCGATGATGTTGGAAAGTGTTGTTTTTCCGAGGCCGGGAGGGCCGTAAAGCAGCACGTGGTCCAAGGCGTCCTTTCGTTGCTTTGCCGCTTCAATGTAAATTTTGAGATTCTCCTTGACCTTTTCCTGACCGATATAGTCCTCCAGCCTTTTCGGGCGCAGGGAACTTTCCACCTCGGAATCCTCGGCTGCCGAGTAGGAGGTGCTCATGATGCGGTTTTCAAAGTCAAAATCATTGGTATCCATGGGTTTTGCTCCCTTTCTTTGCAAGGTTGAATGCAATTATTTCATCATTTTTTTCAGAGCAAGTCGGATGATTTCTTCCAATTCCATGGAGGAAAGCTCCATGTCCTTAAGCGCGGAAACAGCCTCCGGGCGGGAATATCCCAGCACCACAAGGGCGTCGGTTGCCTCGCTGAGCTTGCTTCGTGCGCCCGTCGGCGCCGCAGACGACATGCCGACATTCCCGCCTGCAAAAGCCTCTCCGCCGTTTTCCTTGAGCATTTTGTCCTTCAATTCCAAAATGACTCTTGCGGCGGTTTTGGGACCGATGCCGCTTGCCTTTGCAATGTTTTTTTTGTCATCGGTGCAAACGGCAAGGGCAAATTTTTCGGGGGAAAGCAACGACAGAATGGAAATCGCGGCCTTCGGACCGACGCCGGAAACCGTCAAAAGCATTTTGAAAGAGGAGAGCTCCTCCTGCGTGGCAAAGCCGAACAGCTCGATGTCATCCTCGCGAATGGCCATGTAGGTGAACAGCTTGACGGCGGGAGGTTCATTCACCGAGCGATTGGCCGGCATTGCGTCGTAGGTGGTTCCGCTGATGGTCAGCTTGTATCCGATGCCGCCGACGTCGACTACCGCAAACGCCGGGGCAAGATGAGCAAGCTTTCCGCTGATATAATAGAACATAATTACTCCTTGTAGTGTTGGTCAAAATCATAAACCGTAACCGCACGGTTGTCATCCGTTGTCGGAGTAAGCTCCGGCTCTTGCGGCTGTCTGTGACCGGTTACGGTGAACAGAACGCGCAGGAAGGGCACTTTTTTGAGCCACGGCTCCAATACAATCAGCAGTAGCATCAGGCTGCCGCATGCCGTTGTAATAATCAACCCGACATGAAGCGTGTCAGGCTCGTAAATCATTTCAACGGTGTGCTCCTGTCCGACGCTTCCGTCGATGTGAAAGGCAATGACGGAGCCCAGCGCTTTTTCAAGCTCCACTTCCTTTCCGTCTACCAGGACGGTCCAGCCCTTGTCGTAGGCAATGGTGGTCATCACCAATTCGTTGGGGCGGGATGCGGTAAAGGTGCCGCTCAGGGAATCCTCGGTGTAGGAGGTCACCTTGTATTGGTCCTGTGCAAGTCTTGCCATGGCGTCCTCGAACACTGCCCAGTCAATGTAGTAAAAGGCCTCCTGACCGGAAAGGACGTACAGGTTCTCCGTGGTCAACGTCATATCCAACGAGAGGCGGTCGCCTGCCTTTTGCATGCCGAGGGAAATGATGCGGGAGGTTTCGTTTCCGTTAAAGGTACCGCAATCCGTGCGTGTGGATTCGGTGTTGTTGGTCAAATTCAGTTCTACCTCCCGGGCATAGCGAGTGGGCAGATAGAAGAACAGCTCCGCATCCTCCGGCATGGTGATGTTGTAGGTCAAAATACCGGAAAGCTCCTCATTGTTCAGGGTATAGCGCTGATGTCCCGCAACATAGGACTTGGAAAGATTTGTGGTGAAATCGGAGCCTTTTTTGACGGGAACAAATACCTCCACGGTTTCTTCCTCTCCCAGCATTGCGGTAATGATGGCATTGAGCCGTTCGAACGGGCTGTTGTATTCATCCACGTATTCGGACGAATTGACGGTTTCATCAATTCCGAGGAGCTTGTTGATGCTGTTCTTCAATTGATTCACCCAAACCGAAATTTGCTTTGCGTTTACCTCCTCGTCGTCGGTTGCCTGCGAGGTATCCGGTTGGACATTGGTGTAGCCGAGCGGGAAACTCAGCAGGTCCTCGTCGACGCCGTAGGCAATGGAGAGCGCGTATGGGTTGAGGTATGCGGTGTAGCCGTTTGCTTCATCCGTTTTGTAAACATCGTAATATTGGCTGTAAATGTCATCATCGGACAAAATATATTTGATACCCAAAAGGGAATCGTTGACGGGAGTGCCGCCGAGGTATTTAGACCAATGAGATTTGGAGGAATAGCCCATTTTGTTCAAAAATTGAATGGTTTCCTTGTTCAGCGTAGAGGTGGAGCCGGAAAGACCTCGAATATTCAACGCCATATTGTCGTTGGTTTTACGGAAATAGGTCTTTTCCATGCGATAGAAGGAGGTATCCTCGGCTTGGACGGCCTCAACCAGAGGACGTGCTCCGTTCAGAAAATTGTTGTAATAGCTGTATTTTGTGTAGGTGACGTCATTGTCAAGGTCATTGAGGTTGGTTAATCCGTTGAACAGGGCTTCCACCGAAATGACAGAGAGCAAAGCCACCGCCGCCAGCTGCCGGTTGTCGGTCTTTCGCAAAAATGCAAGCACGGCAAGGTAAACAAACAAAGCAATCAGAGTGAACCAAATGCAGGTGTAAGTGTTGGGGTTGACGTATGCATCATCGGTGTAGTTTTGCAAAATGACGCAGAACAGTGCAATCAAGCCTGCGGTTCCCAAAACCGTGCGCAGGCAAATTCCTTCAAAGTCCGCAAATGCGCGGCAGGCGAGCACGCACAGATAAAAGCAGAGCATGAAGCTGTAACGGTAATTGAGCCAGTTGGGCTTCTGGAAGCCGTGCCAGATGAGATCGGTAACCGACAGACTCATGGATGCCACAAAGATGAAAATCAAAATTCCGGAGAAGATTTTTTGACGCAGGGGATACTTTTTGGAAAGGAAATATGCCGGAAGCATCAACAGCGTAAGAACACCGCAGTAAACAAAGGGAAGTCCTTCCGGACGCACGGTGTCGTAGGAGCCCGGCAAAAATTTATAAAGCAGCTCCAGCAGAGTGAAATTTTGCTCGAATTCCCAGGAAGGGTTGGAAAATGTGGTTTTGCCGAAATTTAAAGAGTAATAAGCGGCAAGCAAAATCACCGCCGCGGTTCCGATGGCCAACAGAGAGTAAAGCGCAATGCGCAACAGGGATTTGATGAAGTGCGCGCTTTCTCCGAGCGGATTGTTGCGGAACTGATCGTTGTGCGCAAAGTAGTAAATGAAAAAGTAAACGAAGCAGTAGATGCACACCATATATCCGATATAGAAGTTGGAAAATACGGTCAGTGCCAAAAAGAAGGTGTACATTCTGAATTTGCCGTGACGGATCAGCTCCTCAATGCCCAAGGTAATCAAGGGCAACCACATCACCGCGTCAATCCACATGGTGTTGTGCTGCTGTACCACTGCGTATGCCGACAGTGCATACAGCACGGAAAACGCCACAATGGCAAGGGGCTTCGGCTCCTTCATGGTTTTTTTCATGTAAAAGCCGAAGGTGCCGCCGCAAATGGCTGTTTTTAACAGAAACAACACCAAAAGCGCTTCCAGCATGCGGTCGGTCGGAAACAGGCAAACCAGATAAGAAAGAGGACTTGCCAGGTAATAGGCGTAAATACCGAGAAATTCGCCGCCGAGTGCACGGCAGAAGGAATACAGGAGGCTTGCGTCTCCCTTTACAAAATTGCGCAGTGCCTCAAAGAACCATACATACTGGCCGTTGAGGTCCAGTACCATTACACATCCGTTACCGAAAGGATAAATTCCTCTTGCCAAATAGATGAGGTACATGATGGCGGCAGGCAATAACATGCAAAGCAATAGGTAGCCGCCGCGCTCCCAAAAGCTCGGCTTTTTCGGTGTCTCAAGCAGCTGCGGCTTGGACGGGGTGCTTGTTTCAGATTTCATCTTCGGTAATTTCCTTTCCGTTGTTTTGGTGTGTCGTCCTTTCGGCATTGCAGGCGGACGGCGCCTTGCGAATGCATTTTTCCAGCTTGATTCGGTCCAAGGTCATATCTCTTCCGCAGGTGACGCATTTGACGCGTACCTCGCTTCCTACACGGAGAATCAAAAAACAATCGCCGCCGCAAGGATGCTTTTTTTTCATTTGGACGGTATCGTTGACATGTAGTGGGATAATCGGCATATCTTTTTTCTCCTTTCTCAAGCAAGGGCATTTTTGCGAAGCCGGCAATGCGCAAGGGATACGTCTGCGTAAATTATACCATAAAAAACAACTCCTGTAAACGGAAAAACTGTTTTTTTTAACCTAATTTTCGTTTTTTTTCATAAACGATTTGACTTATTCAAAATTTGGTGGTATAATCTACGTTGGGAAAATGTATTGGAAAAGGAAAATGAAAAAATGACGATTCTCGGAATTGACCCCGGCCTTGCGATTGTGGGGTGGGGCGTTGTGGAATATCGCAGCAGTCGCTTTAAAACCGTTGCATACGGTTCGTTGCAAACGCCGGCGGGAATGCGCACCGAGGCAAGGCTGAAGGCCATTTACGACGGCCTTCACGAAATTATCGAACGATACCGTCCGGAAAGCATGGCGGTGGAGGAGTTGTTTTTCAACACCAACATCACCACCGGTATTCGCGTGGCCGAAGCAAGAGGAATCATTTTGCTGTGCAGCGAGCAGCACGGCATTCCCGTTTACGAATATACGCCTTTGCAAGTGAAGCAGGCGGTGGTCGGCTACGGAAGAGCGGAAAAAAAGCAGGTGATTGCAATGGTTTCCATGCTGTTGGGCTTGGAAAAGCCGCCGAAGCCGGATGATACCGCCGACGCGCTTGCCATTGCCATTTGCCACGGGCACAGCGGATGCTCCCGATTGGCCGGATATTTCAATCAGTAACAGGAGAAGGACATGTGGTTTTCTGAAAATTGGAAAGATTATGAATTGTTGGATACATCGGACGGAGAACGTCTGGAGCGTTGGGGCGATTACATCCTGATTCGCCCGGACCCGCAGATTATCTGGAAGGGCGTTGCAACCCACCCCGCATGGAAGCAAGCAGACGGAATTTATCGCCGCTCCTCCTCCGGAGGCGGTGCATGGGTAAAAAATAAGCTCCCGGAAAGCTGGCACATCGGTTACGGGGAGCTCGGCTTTGTGCTTCGTCCCATGGGCTTTAAGCATACGGGACTTTTCCCGGAGCAGGCGGCAAACTGGGATTGGTTTGCGGGATTGATTCGCAATGCCGCACGCCCCATTCGAGTGTTGAATTTATTTGCATACACCGGCGGCGCAACGGTTGCGGCTGCGGCGGCAGGTGCTTCGGTGGTGCATGTGGATGCCTCCAAGGGCATTGTGGCGCAGGCAAAGGAAAATGCACAGCTGTCCGGGCTCGGAGACGCTCCCATCCGCTACATCGTGGATGACTGTCAAAAGTTTACGGAGCGTGAGCTGCGCCGCGGTCACACCTACGACGGCATTATTATGGACCCGCCCTCTTACGGAAGGGGGCCCGGAGGCGAGGTATGGAAGCTGGAGGACAGCATCGACAAAATGATTTCCACGGCGGCTCGGCTGCTGTCGGACCGTCCGCTGTTTTTCTTGGTCAATTCTTACACCACCGGGTTGTCCCCGTTGACGATGAGCTATTTGTTGGAGCTGAAGGTGCGTCGACGCTACGGAGGCAGCATTGAATCGGGTGAGCTTGGCCTGCGGGTGACGCAGACGGGGGCTTTCTTGCCGTGCGGAGCAAGCTCACGTTGGTTTGCGGAATAATTTCGAGAGGAACACAGCAAAATTGGAAAACGTATTTATTCATGCGGAAAATTTGTCATTTTCCTACCGTGACAGCGACGGAGCTCATGAAAGCCCCGCCTTGAAGGAGCTGTCGGTGGATATCGGTGTCGGAGAGTATGTGGCCGTGCTCGGTCACAACGGCTCCGGAAAATCCACCTTTGCAAAGCTTTTGAACTTGATTTTGGAGCCGACGCAGGGGACGCTGGTGATTGACGGCGTCAATGTAACCGAAAAAGAGCTGTCGGATGAGGAATTGCTTGATTTGCGCAAAAAAGTGGGAATGGTGTTCCAAAATCCGGACAATCAGCTGGTTGCCACCATTGTAGAGGAGGATGTGGCATTCGGCCCGGAAAATCTCGGGGTTCCGACCGATGAGCTGAGAAAAAGAGTGGACGACGCTTTGAAAATTGTCGGCATGACCGCTTATGCCACCCACGAGCCGCACCGTTTATCCGGTGGGCAGAAGCAGCGGGTTGCCATTGCGGGCGTGATTGCGATGATGCCGAAGTGCATCATTTTCGACGAATCAACCGCCATGCTGGACCCAAGCGGACGCCGTGAGGTTTTGGACACGATGCGAATGTTGAACCGCGATTACGGAATCACCGTTATCAACATTACCCACTACATGAACGAGGCTGCCGAGGCAGACCGAATTTTGGTGATTAACGACGGTACGCTGCTGTTGGACGACACGCCCGATTGCGTGTTTTCGCATCGGGATTTGCTCAATCGCATCGGCCTGGAGGTTCCTCAGTGCGCGGAGCTGGTACATCGCCTCCGTGAGAGCGGAATTTGTATTTCCGGCGACCGTTTGTCTGATTTGCACGGGTGTGCGGACATGATTGCCCGCGCTTATCAAAACAGAGAATAAGAGGATTTGTCAACAGTTATGGAGAAGCTCTATTTGGAAAATATACGCTATGTGTACAGCCGGGGGACACCTTTTGAGCAGGTTGCCTTGGAGGACGTGACGCTCGGTATTCGCGGAGGCTGCATTACGGGAATCATCGGGCATACCGGCTCCGGAAAATCAACCATGATGCAGCTGCTGAACGGATTGGCCGTGCCTACCGCCGGCAAAATTTATTTGGACGGCTTTGACATCAACAGCACGTTTGAGGACGTGTACGAGGAATGGAAAACACTGCCCGAATATCGGGATTTGTCGAAAAGTGCCGCAAAAAAAGCGATTCGGCAGGAGCTTAAAAAGCGCAAGAGGATGCTTTGCTTCCGTGTGGGGCTGGTGATGCAGTATCCGGAATATCAGCTGTTTGAGGA
>CAZWXE010000062.1:0-10196 GCA_964638045.1 uncultured Ruminococcus sp.
GACCTCCGGGTTATGAGCCCGACGAGCTACCGGACTGCTCTACTCCGCGATATTCAATTCCCCGCAGTGGTGCCGGTGACCGGGGTCGAACCGGTACGATGCTTTCGCATCACGGGATTTTAAGTCCCGGGCGTCTGCCTATTCCGCCACACCGGCAAGGTAGCACCACGGGTTCTTGCGCTCCTACTTACGGCTCGCACTATGTATTATAGCACTTCTCCTTTCTTTTGTCAACCCCCTTTTTGCGATTTTTTCTTTTTCTTGCAAAGTCGTTGCTTTTGTGCTATAATTTGAACAGTGGTATTTACAGTATTTGCGGAGGAGGGCTGTTTTATGCTGATGATTGACCGACAACAACAAATATTGGACATTCTGAAGCGAGAGCGCAGCGTCAGTGTTTCGCGCCTTGCCGAGGAGCTGTTTGCCAGTGAGCCTACGGTGCGCCGTGACCTGACCTATTTGGAGCAGCAGGGGTATTTGAAGCGTGTTTTCGGCGGTGCGGTGCTGGGCGGCGCTCCGGACCGCGAAATTCCTTACGAGGTGCGCGCCATGGAGCAGGAGCGCGCAAAGGAAATTATGGCGCAAAAGGCGACCTGTTACCTCAAAAAGGGGGCGGTGGTCTTTTTGGACGGTTCTTCCTCCGCCGCGCACATGGTGGGACCGCTTTCTCAATGTGAGGATGTTTTGGTGGTGACCAGCGGTGCCAAAACCGCCATTGCGCTTGCAGAGCGCGGTGTCCGTGTGGTTTCCACGGGAGGGCAGATGCTGACGCGCTCCTTTTCCTATGTGGGGAGCTATGCCGAGGCCTGCGTGCGCAGTGTGCGTGCCGATGTGGTGTTTTTCTCCTGCCGCGGTCTTTCCTCGGACGGGGAAATGACCGACCCCTCGATTGACGAAATCAACCTGCGCCGCGCCATGCTGGAGCGTTCACGGGTGAAGGTCCTCCTTTGCGACACCACCAAGCACGGCAAGGAATATGTGTATTCTCTCGGCTATCGCGAGGATTTGGACGCGGTCATCGACGAGAAAAATTGACAGGCACTTGTTGTCCCTTTTTGTCATAAACTGTCAACGGGGGAGAGGCGGTTGCTCTTCCTCAATATTTGCAAAAAGGAGCACAAAATGGCACAGTTTACCAATCAAGCCCAATTGACCTACAACGGTCTTACGGTGAATTCGAATGTGGTCATTGGAGAATTACAGGAGGTTTTGGCGGCGCGCAAAACGGCGTTGACGGATACCTACACCCAAAACGGAGATATCGCCTATGCGGTGAGTGTGGTCAATTCCGGCACAACCGCCATCACGGGCGTTTCGGTGACCGATGACCTCGGCGGATACACCTTCGGCACCGCCGCGACCACGCTTGAGCCGTTGCGCTATGTGGACGGCTCGGTGAAGCTTTATATCAACGGTGTATTGCAGAGCGCACCCATTGCGGAGGCAGGACCCCCGCTGGTATTTTCGGGCATCACTGTTCCTGCGGGCGGCAGCATGGTATTGCTGTATGAAGCGGAGGTGACGCAGTATGCACCGTTGGATGTAGACGGAAGCATTGTGAACACCGCGTCCGTTCGGGGTACGGGACTGACGACTCCGGTTACCGCTACCGCAACGGTTACTCCCGCGCAGGGCGCGAATTTGAGCATTACAAAGAGCGTTTCTCCCGTTCCCGTGGTGGAAAACGGTGTGTTGACCTACACCTTCCTCATTCAGAATTACGGGAACACCGAGGCGGTGGCTGCCGACGGAGTAACGGTGACCGACACCTTTGAGCCGATTCTGTCCGGCATCGGCGTCACGCTTGACGGTACGGCGCTGACGCAGGGAACCGGATACACCTACGGAGAGGCAAGCGGCCTGTTTGCCACGGTCGCGGGAGCCATTACGGTTCCGGCGGCAACTTATACCCGGGATGCGGTTACGGGAGCGATTTCCATCACGCCCGGAGCGGCAACGCTGGTTGTTACGGGTACCGTTTAACCGAAGCACCCCCAAGGGCAACCGCCCTTGGGGGTGCTTCGCTTTTCGTTTGCAGACGAAACAAGCGAGTTTCGTCGGTTTAACAACTGTCTTGAGGAAACATTTCGGAAGTTCCAGATTTGACGTTCAGAAATTGTCTCCGTTCCAGCCCCAATGCTCACAGAACTCGTATTTGACGTAGACGTGCTCCGGGGAGATGGCAAGCTCTTCGTGGAACAGCTTGCAAATGAGCGCGGTCATCTTTGCACAGGCTTGCTCGTCGGCGGAGCCGAACACCTTGACCTCCACCATGGCGATGGGGAAGCTTTGATATCCTCGGAACCACATACGGCTGTTGTCGGTAAAATTGAGCATCAGCCAATATTCGTTTTTGCCGGGGAAGCATTGGATGGCCTGCCCCAGCTTTTCTTTTAAAACGGCTTCCTTCTCGGCGGACAGACGGATGTTGAGCTTGGTATCGATAAAAGGCATGGTTGTTCTCCTTTTTGTATGAATTTTTTTGGTTGTTCGGTTTCGGCAGAACTCGCTCGGCAGGGAGGTCCGAGAGACAAAACGGGAAACTCTCCCGTTCTGCGGAAAGGCTTTGCAAGCGGTTCTTTTTTTATGCTTCGTACAGCTGAATTTTTTTCGTTTGCTCCTGCCACTGCGCCACCTTTTCTGCTTCTGCTCGGATGTAGGCTTCCACATCCGTTTCCGGTCGGCTCACGGTGTCATTTCCCAAGAGATTGTACAGAAAAGGGCGTGTCACAAGCTTCTTCGGATGGCATTCGCGGATGGCGCAGAACAGTCGCAGTCCGGTGGCAAAGGGCCGGTAGGCCTCTCTGTCGTATACGTGAAGCTGTATGCCGCAGCACAGTTCTCCGGCGTATTTGGAGAAGGTGGGGGTGAAGTATGCCTCTCGGAGATATACGCCCGGCTGCTCTCCCATGCGCCGAATGACGGTTGAAGCGTCCAGCCAGGGAGCTCCGATCAGCTCAAAGGGCTTGGCGGTTCCGCGCCCCTCGGAAAGATTGGTCCCTTCGAAAATGCATGTGCCGATGTAGCTGTAAGCGGTGTCCACGGTGGGCAGGTTCGGGCTGGGTTGGACGAACAGCAAATCCGTATCGTCCCAATCCATTTGCCGTTTCCAGCCCTCGCAGGGAACCACATGCAGGTCACAACCGATCCGTTCGGTTTCGTTCACCCATCGGGCAAACTCGCCGACGGTCAGGCCCGACCGCGTGGCGGTGGGATAGCGTCCGACAAACGTGGCAAATTTCCTGTCCAAAAGGGTGCCTTCCGCCGTTGTACCGCCCAAGGGATTCGGTCGGTCCAACACCGCAAAACGTACACCGTGCTTGGCACAGTGGCACATGGCGTCCGTCATGGTGTACTGATAAGTGTAGAACCGTGCACCGACATCCTGGATGTCGAAGAACACCGTGTCCAGCTCCGCCATCACCCTTTCGGCTTGCGGCTGTCCCTTGCCGTAAAAGCTGTATGCGGGCAGTCCCGTTGCGCGGTCAATCGCAAAATCTTCCACTGCCGCGCCGGCCTGTGCGTCTCCGCGAACGCCGTGCTCCGGGCCGAACAGCGCGGTCAGGTCACATACCTCCCGCAGCATATCCGCCGTGGCGGTCATGTTTTTCAGCACTCCGGTGGGATTGGTGAGCAAACCGCATTTGCCCAAGGGCTTCAGCCCGGCAAGACCGTCTCTTGCCAAAACGTCGGCGCCACACAGTACTTTTTGTTTCATGAAATCTCTCCTGTTGCAAGATGACGTTCGTATTCGACGGTCATCAGATTGTAGAACCGTCTGCGAATCGGATAAGACGCACTTCGGTTGTCTCTGCCGTAGTGGACGGAGTTGGTCAAAAAAATACCCCACAGCCCTGTTTTGCCGTCCACGTACAGGCTTGTGCCGGTAAAGCCCGTGTGACCGTAGCTTCCCCGCGACATGAGGTCTCCCATCGGGGACATTCGGTCTCCCATGAGCTGAAAGCCGAGTCCGCGGGATTCGTTCATGGCGGGCGTGAAGTCACGGATGGCCAAACGGAACACCCGTTCGGTCAAAAACAGGTTGCCGTCCTTGGTCACGCCGCGGTTCGACAGCATTGCGGCAAAGGAAATCATGTCGTCCAGCGTTGCAAAAACGCCTGCATTGCCGGAAACACCGCCCAAGTAATGGGCGTTTTCGTCGTGGACAAAGCCGGTGGTCCATTGATGCCAGTGCGGACTCATCTCTCCCGCCGCCACGTCTGCGGATGTGGGGTTGTATCCCGTGTCATGCATTCCAAGCGGGTCAAACACCAACCGTTTGGCAAGCACATCCAGCGGTTCCCCCGCGATGCTTTCCAAAATCCGTTGCAGAAGAATGTATCCCATGCAGGAATAATGCACATTTTCTCCGATTTTGCAAACCGGAGCGGAGTGCAGAATGACATCGATGGGGTCGAGTGCCGTGCCGTCCTTTTGAGGGCACAGGGTGTACAGGGGAAGGTGAGGGGGAATGCCGGAGGTGTGCGTCATCAGATGGAAAATTTGCACACCGCCGAAATTGCCGGCGTCGGGCAGATACATGTCGATGCTGTCCCTCAGACACAGTCTGCCTTCCTCCAAAAGGCGCAGTGCCACCATGGTGGTGGAAACCGGCTTGGACAAGGATGCCAGATCGAAGAGCGTATGCTCCGTAAGAGGCAGCACCTCCGGTTCGATTTGTCGGTTGCCGAAAAAATCCCGACGGTACACGGTATTGCCGCAACCGATGGCAACGGCGGCACAGGGATACCCCGTACCGATACCGTCTGCCACACAGACCATCGTCTTTTCAAACATCTTTTTCCTCCTGCTTGCGAGCCCAATGCCAATAGTCCCATGCGCCGTTTTCCGCGCAGACGGCTTCCGGACGCAGGTCGGCGCTCGGCAAAAGCTCCTTGACAAATGTCATATATTGCTCCCGAAAAAGGGAATTGTGGGTGATACACCCGCCGGTCATGTAAATTTCCTCCGTGGTAAAGCCAAGCCGACGGTAAAGGAGCGCCGTGTGCTCCGCCAGCCTTTTTGCCTCGTCCCGCAATACGGCTTGCGCGTGGCGCTCCCCGGCAGCGGCAAGCTGTTCGACTACATCGGCAAGAACGGCCACGTCGGCCTTGGTGCGGTTGTACACATAGTTGACGAGCTCCGCGCGGTTTCGGATGTCCAACCGTCCGAACACGGCCGCCTGCAATGTCGAGATGTCTTCTCCGGCATCGACGGCTTCGACAAACACGGTCAGAATGCGATAGCCGATGGACGCGCCGCTGCCGCATTCTCCCAAGAGGTGCCCCCAACCGCCGAAACGGCTCATGCTGCCGTCTTTCTTGCCTTGCACAATGGAGCCGGTACCGGAAATCACCACAAGCCCGTTGCGGCTTTCCAGTGCGGCAAAAACCGAAAGGATGCTGTCGGTTGTGACGTACACGGGAAGTCCGAGCTTTTCCGTCAGCTCTGCTTGCAGCCGTTCTCCGACGGCACTTGCACCGGATGCACCCAAAATCACCGCACAGGGGATGTGCTCTTTCTTGCAATCCAGGACGGCCTTTACAATGTTTGTCACCGCGCCGTCATAATTCAGAGTGGGGTTCCCGGCACCGGTGACGGCAGTGGAAATTACATTTTTTTGTTCGTCCAGCAGAACGGCACGTGTCTTTGTTCCGCCGGCGTCTACCGCAAGAATTGTTTTCATTGTCTGTCCTCCGTAAGAGCTTTACAGCAAAGACAAAATCGCTTTTTTTGCGCTGCCGCCGCACTGCTCCAAGGCCGCTTCCGCCGTCGCTTGATCTACCTCCGCGGCCTCCATCACAATCCGAACGGCACGTGCCCTCAGCTTGTCGTTGGTCGCCTGCACATCTACCATCAGGTTTCCCATGACCTTGCCCAACCGAATCATGACGCCGGTGGACAGCATATTCAGCACCATCTTCTGGGCGGTGCCCGCCTTCATGCGGGTGGAGCCGGTTACCACCTCGGCGCCGGTCAGTATCTCGACGGGAATGTCCGCAAGGGCGGAAATCTCCGCATGTGCGGTACAGGCAACCGAACCGGTGACCGCCCCGACGGAGTGCGCATAGGTCAGTCCGCCGATGACGTACGGTGTACGGCCGGAGGCCGCCAAGCCCACCAGTACGTCTTTTGGGGAAAAGCCGATGGCACGCAGCTCCTCTTCCGCCAGGGTGAGGGAATCCTCCGCGCCTTCCACGGCGGAGAACATGGCGTCGCGCCCGCCGGCGAGCAGCCCCACCACGGTGTTGTCGTCCACCCCATAGGTGGGACGGCACTCGGCGGCATCCAACACCCCGAGGCGTCCGGAGGTGCCGGCACCGATATAAATCAGTCTGCCGCCGTTTTTCAGCGCCGTCACTGCCGCATCGATCAGCCTTGCGATTTGCTTTGTCTCGCGAGAAACCGCCTCGGCCACCGTTTTATCCTCGTCGTTGATGATGCGCACAATTTCCTCGGTGCTGCATCGGTCGATGTGGGCGGAGCGCGGGTTCCGGCTTTCGGTCAGCAGCTCTTTCAGCTTGTTCGGTTCCATTGTTTTGCCTCCTTCCGGGTGTCCGCAGAGGGGACTGCACCGCTTTTACGGTGCTTTCGGTATTTGCTTTAACATAACACCAGTATACCACATTCTATGCCGGAATGCAAGAGAAAACGGCTTGATTTTCCCTGTGCGGATTGCGGCATTGCAAGCGTGTAAAGGGCGGGAGCGGACCGACAAGGTGCTTGATTGAGCCGGCCGCCGTTTGGCTGTTCGGCCTACAACAAAAAAATGAAAAAATTTCGGCGCGGTGTTGACAGATTGATTTTTTTGTGTTATCATATAATAGAATCCTGTCTATGTGGACCAATATACTTAGTTTGGAGGAATTAAAATGAAAACCAACAGAATCGCGGAACCCAACGAATTGGAATGCAATGCTCCGGAGGAATCTGTTGAGCAAACCAAGACAATTGCAGAGTTGGCAGAGGAATTAGAGGCGGTTGCGGCCGCTTTGAAGAAGGTTGCCGAGGCGAAGACCACTGCGGCAAACGGGATTGCAAAAGCAAAGTCGCGGTCCTTGGATGAGCAGGTTGCCAATTATCGGATGCTGTTGCAAAACCTTTTGAGCGAAGAAAAGGCTTTGCTGAAGAAGCAGGCCGATTTGGAAACCGAAAAGCTGGACAAAGAGCTGAAGGAAATGGCGGAGGCTCTGCACGGCGATTTGATGCTGGACGGTGAAATTCTCTCCGAGGAGGAGATGGCGGAGCGCACCGAGTACGAGAAGGCCTGCTCCGAATATGAAGAAAAAATGGTGGAGCTGGAGTCGCGCAAGGCAAAAACGCGCGCAAAGGCTTATCGCCGCGGGGTAGCGGGCAAGTTCTTCGGAATTGTTTGCGTCATTGCCTGCCTGGTCGGCGCGGTGGCATATTTGCTGCTGGCAAGAGAAGAGGTTATGGGGCTGCCCTTTGATTGGGTGTATTTGGCTGCGGACGGCGTGCTTGCCGTTTTGTGCATTTTGCTTTCCATTGCTTTCGGCAGTGCCGCAAGCAGTGCAAGCCGTCGTTGCGATGCTTTGGATGCCGAGATGGACGAGGAGCAGGAGCGCTTTGACGAAATCACCGATGCGTTTGAGGAAAAGCAGATGGCGCGCGAGGACGAGAAGATGCTGGCCGAGGCGGACCTCATTGCAGAGGCAAATGTTTTGGAGCATGAGGCCATTCTCAAGCACCAACAGCCGAAGAAGCCGCGCAATCCCATTGCCGTTGCGGTTGAGGGTAAGGTTTCCGGCGTGAAATCCAAGGTGAATGCGTTCACGGGCAAGCTTCCCGAGAAGGTGCAAAAGGACACCGCAACCATCGGAAAAATCGCCGTTTCCGCCGCTGCCGTTTGCGCAGTTGCCGCAGCTGCAAAGAAGGCTTCCGACAAAAAGAAGAGCGAAAAGGTCCGTCAGAACTTTTTGAAGTTCTTGGGCTGCTGATACATCCGTAAATAAGAAATGAAAGCTTGCGTCAGGCGGGAATGCTTGGCGCAAGCTTTTACTTTTCTACATACTGATACCTATTTCCCCGTGAGGTCCCGCACCACCTGTCCCGCCAGCAACAGGCCGGCCACCGAAGGAACAAAGGAGAGGGAGCCCGGCACCGAGTGGCGATTGTCGTCCCCGTCTGCGGGCGGAGCATCCGCGGGCGATGCTGCCGTTTCCGGAGAAAACAGCACGCGGAGATGTGTGATGCCGCGATTGCGCAGCTCACGGCGCATGACGCGTGCGAGAGGACATCCGTGCGTTTTGGAAATGTCGGTTATCGAAAACAGGGAAGCGTCCAATCGGTTGCCCGTGCCCATGGAGGCGATGAGGGGGATGCCTTGTGCGGAGCACCGCACGGCAAGTTCTATTTTGGAGGAAACCGTGTCCACCGCGTCCACCACATAGTCGTAACAGTCCAGTGGATAGTCGTCTGCGTTCTCCGGCAGATAAAACACGCGGTGCGCCGAAATGCGGCAGTCGGGATTGATGTCGGCAATGCGTTCCGCCATGACCTCCACCTTCGGTCTGCCCACGGTGGAATGCAGAGCCACCAGCTGGCGGTTGATGTTGGAAACGGAAACCGTATCCGCGTCAAACAGCGCAATGCTCCCTACACCTGCCCTTGCAAGGGCTTCGCAAGCATAACCGCCGACGCCGCCGATTCCGAATACGGCCACGCGTGCGTTTGCAAGGCGGTCCAATGCCGCTGTTCCGAGCACGCGGGCGGTGCGACTCCATTCTTCCTTCAATTTCAAAACCCCCTTCCGCTTTTTTCTTTTTCAGTATAACAGAAAACGCGCTTTTTTGCAAGTGTTTCTTTACAAAACGGTAATGATATAGTATAATATGAGTAAAAAATGAAGGCTTCGCAAAAATGCCCTTGCAAGCAAGCATTTTTGCTTCATGGTACAATGTTAGTAAACAATTAAAAAAGGAAGGCTTTTGACATATGGAACAAAACGAAATGCAACGGTTACAGGAGCGCTGCGCCGCATCCGAATTGATTTTCGACGGCAAGGTGCTTCATGTTTATTTGGACCGTATTATTCTCCCCGACGGCAATTTTGCCACGCGGGAATACATCAAGCACATTGGCGCGGTGGCGGTGTTGCCGCTGTGCGACAACGGCGATGTGCTTTGCGTGCGGCAATATCGCTACGCCGTGGGGGAAATTCTCACCGAGATTCCGGCGGGAAAGCTGGATTCGCGTGACGAGGAGCGCCGCTCGGCGGCACTTCGGGAGCTGCGTGAGGAAACGGGAGCGGTGCCCGCGCGCTTGACCTATCTCGGCTGTTACCTCGGCTCCCCCGCAATTTTGGACGAGAAAATCGAGCTCTTTTTGGCGGAGGGGCTCACCTTGGGGAAAACCGATTTTGACGAGGACGAATTCATCGATGTGGTGCGCGTTCCGCTTGAGCAGCTGGCGGAGGACGCCTTGAACAACCGTCTCCCCGACGGCAAAACACAGCTTGCGGTGTTGAAGGTGCAGGAGCTCTTGCGCCGCCGCACAGCGGAACAGGAGCGGAGCATATGACAAAGCGCAAGGTTCGTATTTTTATTACCTCCCGTCGCTGGGGAAACCCGCGTCTGCCCTTTGATTTGGATGAGGAGGAACTGTACGACGAAGAGGACGGAGAGGGCGAAGAGTGCGAGACGGACGGGGAAGGCGAGGAGCCGTTCGACGGTGCGTGCGGTACGGAAGGTGCCGACGGAGAGCCGGTGGAGCTGATGACCGAAGGGCATTTGCTCACGGGAACGAAGCGTGTGGAGCTGGTTTACGACGAAGGGGCTCTTTCCGGCATGGAGGGCAGTGTGACGTCCATCGGCTTCGACCGACAAACGCCGCAGCTGCTCACCATGATGCGTTCGGGGACGGTTCGCACCGCGATGGTGTTTGAGGAAAAGCAGAGGCATATGAGCGTGTACGAAACGCCCTTTCTTACCTTTTCGATTTGCGTCACCGCGCGCAAGGTGGTCAACCGTTTGCTTGAGGACGGCACCGTTGAACTGCACTACACCACCGCCGTCAACGGTCAGCAAACCGAGCTTTGCCGCATGAGCATTCGGGTGGTTGACGCGGATTGAATCGGGCGCCGGGTGTTACACAAGGAATAGCCGGCAGTAGACCCCGATGCTACGCATCGCCCTGCGGGTTCGACTGCGGGCTGCGCCCTCCGCTCAGGGTGACAC
>CAZWXE010000063.1:0-9875 GCA_964638045.1 uncultured Ruminococcus sp.
GTTTGAGGAAACGGTATTTAACGACATTGCTTACGGCCCGCGCAATATGGGACTTTCCGAGGAAGAGGTCGCGCAACGCGTCAAACAGGCGGCACGGTTTACGGAGGTGGACGCAGCTTGGTTCGAGCGCTCTCCCTTTGATTTATCGGGAGGACAAAAACGTCGTGTGGCGCTTGCCGGCGTCATCGCCATGCAGCCGGAGGTACTGGTGTTGGATGAGCCCGCCGCCGGTTTGGACCCCAGAGGGCGCAATTTCATTTTCGACGGCATTCAAAGCTATCAAAAAGCATCCGGCTCAACGGTGATTATTGTCAGTCACAGCATGGAGGATATGGCAAGGTATTGTGACGATGTCGTTGTGATGTCCGGCGCAAAGGTGCTTTATTCCGGAGATTGCCGAGAGGTGTTTGCGCACACCGAGGAGCTTTCCGAAAGCGGCTTGGACATTCCGCAAATCACGCGGTTGATGTTTTTGCTGAAGGAAAAAGGAGTACCCGTTCCGCAGGACATTTATACGGTTGACGATGCCGTGGAGGCGTTGGAGAAAATTTTAAAGCGGGGAGGTGCGGTGCAATGAAAGGCGTTTCCTTTGGACAATATTATCCCGCGGATTCCCTTGTCCATCGATTGGACCCGCGTATGAAGGTGATTTTAACCCTGTTCTATATTGTTTTTTCCTTTCTTTGCAAAAGTGCGCCGGCCTTCTTTTGCCTGACCGTTTCCGCACTGCTGTTGGTTGCTTGCAGTCGGATTCCGATTTCCATGGTGTTGCGTTCGCTTCGCCCGCTGATGTTGATTATCGCATTCACTTCCTTAATCAACATTTTCATGACAAAAGGGGAGCATTTGCTGACGCCGTCGGATTGGAGCATTCGCATTTATGCGGAGGGACTTTGGAATGCGCTGTATATGTTCTTGCGCATTTTTGCCCTGATTACGGGTACCTGCATTTTGCTAACCTATACCACAACACCCATGGAGCTGACCGACGCGCTGGAGTATTTGCTGTATCCCTTGAAGAAAATTCATGTTCCCGTGCACGATTTTGCCATGATGATGACCATTGCGCTTCGTTTCATTCCCACGTTGACCGAGGAGACCGAAAAAATTATGAATGCACAGCGGGCAAGAGGCGCGGACTTTTCGTCCGGAAACCTGATTAAACGTGTAAAAGCGTTGATTCCCGTATTGATTCCCTTGTTTGTTTCGGCAATCAACCGTGCATTTGATTTGGCTTGCGCAATGGAGTGTCGCTGCTACCACGGAGGCGAAGGAAGAACGCGCTTGAAGGTGCTTCGGTTTCGGCCGTCCGATTTTGTTGTTTTCGCGGTATTTATTTTGTTGGGAACAGGGTTGATTTTCCTCAACCGAGTCGGCATTGGCTATACATTGACGTAAAAAGATGAAAATTTTACTGAAAATCAGTTATGTCGGAACCGCATACTGCGGTTATCAGGTACAGCCGAATGCCGTCAGTGTTCAACAAAGGCTCAATGAAGCTACAAAAGCGCTGTTCGGCTTTGACTGCGATATCGTCGGTTGCAGCCGAACGGACAGCGGTGTGCACGCAAACGAATTTTGTGCGACGGTTGCCGAAAAAGGGACATCTTCCATCCAAACCGAAATTCCGACGGAACGCATTCCGCCGGCGCTTTGCGCATATTTGCCGTCGGATATTTGCGTTTATGACGCAAAGCAGGTTTCGGACGATTTTCATGCGCGGTACGATGTGCTCAAAAAGGAGTACATCTATCGGATTTACAACCGCGCGGTTCGGAACCCGTTTGAGGAGGGCAGAGCCTTTCATGTTCCGAAGCACGTTGACGAGGCGGGATTGCTCCGTATGCGGGAGGCAGCCGACAGCCTGCTCGGCACGCATGATTTTTCCGCTTATATGGCGCAAGGAGGAAAGAAAATCGGCACGGTGCGCACGGTTTATACCTCTTCGATTGAGCGTTGCGGGGATGTCATTGTCTATCGCGTTGCGGCCGACGGATTTCTTTACAACATGGTGCGCATTCTGGTTGGCACCTTGTTGGAGGTGGGGCAAGGCAAACGGACGGTTGCGGATGTCATTGCCACCACCGAGAGCGGAGACCGTACCAGAGCGGGAATGACCGTGCCGGCCTGCGGACTTTATTTAAACCGCGTTTTTTACAAAGAAGAACAATTGAACGGTAAAGCGTGAATGCTTTAAATCGAATGCTTTCAAAGGGGAGGTGGCAAAATGGAGCATGAGGAACCGCAGGTGCCTGTTGTCGGTGCGTCCGATTCGGAGGAAACACCCGTGTTGCGCCGTGTTAGGCTGCCAAAGCCGCAAAATCCTTATTATGAGCGAATTTCGTCCGCATTGGGATTGCTTCAGGTATTTCTGTATCTTTCTCTGTTTGCTTTTGTGGTGCTTTCCTTTTTCAGAAACACCGAGTTGATCACCTATCAGAATTTTTATCACTTTTTCAAGGATTTGAACGCTTCGGCCGAAACGGTGGATGTGTTCGGCGCGGATTCGGTCAGTTATCCGACCTCGGAGGAACAGTCCTTTACCCTGTATCGGCACGGGCTTGCGGCGGCCGGGAACTATTCGGTTTCGGTGTTTACCGCAACGGGAAGACAGACGCTTTCCGCGCAGGTTCAATACCGTCATCCGGTTGCGGTCGGAGCGGGAAAATATCTTTTGGTTTACGAGCTCGGAGGGAATCAGTATTCTATTTACAATTCCTATACGCAGCTGTACACCGGCAAAAGCGATGCGCCCATTACCGGTGCGGCGGTTTCGGATGCGGGCTTGTACGCAATCGTTTCCTCTTCCGAAAGCTATTCTTCGGTGGTTTCACTGTACAATGAGCATTTTTCGCTGATCAATCGCTATAATAAAAACGGGTATGTGATGGATGTTTCCATCAACGGGAAGGGAACGCTGCTTTCCATTTTAACCTCGCAGTCGAAGGGCGGAATGTTTTCCACGGAGTTGATGGTATGTGAGCCGAAAAAAGGCGAGGCATTGGTGCAAAAAGCAATTGCCTCATCACTAGGCTTGTCCTGTACCTTTACCGACGGAGGAATTTCGGTGCTGTGCACGGATGAAATGCTGTTGCTGTCGACGCAGGGAGAACGGCTGGCCTCTTGCGCGCTGCAGTCCGGCGCACTATCCGGTGTTGCGCACGGTGCGGACGGCCTTGCGGTGTATCTCAAAGCGACCTCTGTTCGGGAGGAAAGCAAATTGCTTGTTTTCGACGGAAACGGAAGGCTGCTTTGCAATGAACGGACGGATGAGGAAATTTTGCAGCTGGATGTGGTCGGAGATTTCCTGTTTTATACCACTCCGTCATCGGTTGTGCGCAAGAATTTGAAGAGCGGTGCCGTTGACGTGCTTGCGGCGGATACCGATCAAAAGCAACTGCTTGCCGTGGAGAACAATGTGGTACTGCTTTGTTCTCGGCAAAAGGCAGTTTACATAAAATTTTAAAAAATCAAAAAAGGAGATGAACTTATGAATTTTGGACATTATATTGCTGACGGTATTTTTGTTGTCATTGCGGCACTGTTGATGATTACTTACGCCAAAAGAGGCTTCATCAAAAGCTTCATCCGTTCCGCTCGTCTCATCTTGAGTATTGTTGCGGCGTATCTTTGGGGCAGCGCCCTCGGCAGCGTGCTGTGTGAAAGGTGGTTCGCTCGGTCCGTGCGCAGCTTCGTGTTTGATAAGGTGAACGGCATTTATTGCGGAGCTGCCGATACCTTTCGGGTTGAGAACGTCAAGGAAGCGTTGCCGTCGTTTTTTCTCAATGATTCGACCTCCGCAAAATTAGACGCCTTGGAGGGGACAGGGTCGGATTTGGTGGAACAGATTACCGACACCGTTGCCACTCCCGTGGCGTCCCTGTTCTCCAACATTCTCGGTTGCATTTTGGTGTTTGTGCTGTCCGTTGTTGTTTTGAGCGTCGGTGCATGGCTGTTGGAAAAGGTAATTTCCCATATTACCCTGCTGGACACCGCCAACACCCTGCTCGGTTTGGCGTGGGGAAGCTTGGTTGCCGTTTTTGTATTGTTTTCGCTTGCTTCACTGCTGCGCATCTTTTTGGCGGATTCCGCTATTTATACGGAGTCGGTCATTGTAAAATTCTTCGGTGAATCCAAGGCCTTGGGTGCGGCTTGCTTTCCGGATTTCGGAAAAGCGCTGACGTCCGACATTTTTCACTGATAGATTGCCGTAACGGCATTTGTAACAAGTATTTATAACAGAGCAAAGGAAGGGGCCGTCGGTTCGGCTGATAGAGATACGTATGGTCATGTGTTCGATGTGCCACAAGAGAATGGCAGTCGTTTTTGTAACAAAGGCAGAAAACGGAGTAAAAAGCTCCAAAGGGCTTTGCCTCAAATGTGCAAAGCAAATCGGAGTTCCCGTTGACAATATTATGGGAGACATGTTGAATAAGCTCGGTATTTCTCCCGAGCAATTGGAGGAGGCCGAAGGAGATTTGAATGCGGCGCTGGAGCAAAGCACCCCCTCCGACGCCGACGACAATGAGGATGGCGGCGCACCTGCCATTGATTTGCCAAAGCTGTTTCGCGATTCGGCCGCTATTTTTGCACAGGCAACCGATGGTGCGGAGGACGGTGTGGTGCCGGCAGACGAGCATACCGCTCAATCCGACAAAAAAAGCCGAAGCAAGAGTCAAAGGGACAAAAAGTTGAAGTTTTTGCCGGTATACAGCCGCAATTTAACGCAATATGCGCGGGAAGAAAAGCTGGACCGCATTGTGGGCAGAGACCGTGAACTTTCCCGTGTGATTCAAATTTTGTGCCGCCGTCAAAAGAACAATCCCTGCTTAATCGGAGAGCCGGGCGTCGGCAAAACCGCCATTGCGGAGGCGCTGGCAATGCGCATTGCCGACGGAGACGTTCCTTATAAGCTGCGCAACAAGGAAATTTACCTGCTGGATATGACCGCACTTGTTGCGGGAACGCAATTCCGCGGACAATTCGAATCCCGCATTCTCGGCCTTTTGAATGAGGTGCGCGAGTTGGGCAATGCAATTCTCGTCATCGACGAGGTGCACAACATTGTCGGCACGGGTGAGGCAGAGGGAAGTGTCAATGCGGCAAACATTTTGAAGCCCGCGCTCTCTCGCGGTGAGGTGCAAATCATCGGCGCCACCACGCTGAACGAATATCGGCGGTATATCGAAAAGGATTCGGCCTTGGAGCGCCGTTTTCAAACCGTGACGGTACAGGAGCCGTCGGTGGACGAAACCGTGGAAATGCTGATGAAAACCAAGCACTATTACGAGGAATTTCATGCCGTGCACATTTCCGAATCGCTGTTGCGCCGCGCAGTGCTTCTTTCCGAGCGCTATATCACCGACCGTTATTTGCCCGACAAGGCAATCGACCTCATTGACGAGGCGGCGTCGGCCTGCTCGCTTGCTTCCGCTTCCTTGAATGAATCCTATCAAATTCGAGACCGACTTCTGGAGCTTCGCCAAAGGAAGGAAAGCTTAGAGGGCGAAATTGCCGGGAATACCGCCGTAGAGCAAAACCGATACGAGGAGGTTGCCAACATTCAATCCGAGGAGCTGCGCCTGTCCGCACGTCTGTCTGAGTTGGAGCAGTCTGCCGCGGTGGAGCTGACCGAAAGAGATATTGCCAATGTGATAGAGCTGTGGACGGGAATTCCGGCAACCGGCATTACCGAGAACGAGTATGTGCGTCTGGACCGCCTGGACAGTCGCTTAAAGGAGCACATCATCGGTCAGGATGCCGCAATCGACGCCGTCACCAAGGCCATCAAGCGCAACCGTGCCGGTGTTTCCTATCAGAGAAAACCCGTATCCTTTATTTTTGCGGGCCCCACCGGTGTTGGAAAAACCGAGCTGGTGAAGGTGCTTGCCGCCGATTTGTTCCAATCTCCCGAGACGCTGATTCGGCTGGATATGTCCGAATTTATGGAGAAGCATTCCGTTTCCAGAATCATCGGAGCGCCTCCCGGATATGTCGGCTACGACGAGGCGGGACAGCTGACCGAAAAGATTCGCCGTCGGCCTTACTCGGTGGTGCTGTTTGACGAAATCGAGAAGGCACATCCGGATGTGTTCAATATTCTGTTGCAAATTTTGGATGACGGCAGAATTACCGATGCCAGAGGGAAAACCGTGAATTTTGAGAATACGGTTATTATTATGACCACCAATGCGGGCTCCGACCGCTCCGCTTCGGTTGCGGGCTTTTCCGCGGATGCGCAAAACCGCATGGCCGAAAGCGCCACGCAAAAAGCACTGGAGGCCTTCCTGCGGCCGGAATTTCTCAACCGCGTGGATGAGGTTATCACCTTCCGCTCCCTGAGTCGCGAGGATTTTGAACGGATTGCCGTGCTGCGGTTGGAGGAGTTGAAGAAGAGCCTGCTGGAAAAGAGCATTTCCTTCTCTTATTCGGATGAAGCCGTTGCGTACATTGCGGAGCATTCCTTCTCCGCAAAATACGGTGCGCGCAACATGAAGCGCTATATTCAAAAAGAAGTGGAGGACCCGTTGGCGGAGTGCATCATTGCCGATTATGCCGGCTCGGTGACCAATGCAAGACTGACGTCGGGTGCCGACGGACTGCAAATTCACTGTATTTGATTGAGGGGAGCCTGTTTTGATGAAGCAATCAACGGTAAAGTGGCATTGCGTTCACGGTGACACGGTGCTTCGCATGCTGAAAACAGACGCCGCCTGCGGTCTTTCCCGCAAGGCGGCTCGTTCCCGTTTACGCAAGCAAGGAGAAAACCGTTCCTTTTTCCCTCTGCGAAAGGATGGGCTTTTGCGGCCGCATTCCTTATTTTCCTCGCCGCTGTGGTGGCTGCTGCTTGCTTTGAATGTGATGTCACTGGCGCTTTCATTTTCTCCGTCGGTGCTTTTTTCACTGGTATTGCTGTCGGTGCCCACCGTATTTGAACTTCAAACGACACTGCAAAACAAACGGCTGTGCCGTCGCATCGACCGTTTGTGGGTGCCTTCGGTTTGTGTTTTGCGTGAGGGAAGGGCGGTGACGGTTTCCGCCGCCGCTGTGGCGGTGGGGGACATCCTGCTGCTCCGGCAGGGGGACGTCGTCCCTTGCGAATGTCGCATTCTGAGCCCCGAACGGTTTTCCGTATTGGAGCCGACGGAGGACAAGGAGCATCGGCGGCGTGAGCTTTTGACGGAAAAAGACGGCTCGTACATCTATCCTTACGGCGCTCCCATGCCGCCCTTTGCCTGTGTGAACATGTTGATGCCGCATTCCGAAATTTTGAGCGGAAGTGCGCGTGCGGTGGCGACGCATGTCCCTTCGGCGGAGGAGCTGTCGGCAATTTTGACGGATGATGCCCTTGCGCAACGAAAGGAAAACGGCCTTTACGGCAGTTTTGTGCCTTATCTGAAGCTTTTTCAAACGGGCGGAGTGATTGCCTGTGCCGTAATGCTGCTGTTGGGGTTATTTATTCGGAAAGATGCGGAATTGCTGAACTCTGTTTTTTTGCCCGCTTGTACCTTTGCGTTTTCCGCCTCGTCCTCCATGGGGATGCTGTTGTTGCGCTCTCCTCTTTCGGGGGAGAGGAGTGCCGCATTGTTTGCCGAAAGCGGCGGCTCTGCCATTCGTTACTCTGCGTCGGTGCAGCGTATTTCCGAGCTGACCGATGTGGTGGTAACCGATTTGGATGCGTTGACGGACGGTGTACTTCACTCGGAATCCGTATTTTGCAACGGCGAATTGCTGCATTGGCCGAATGATGAAAATCCGGGTGCTTCCTTGCACGCCGTTTGCGAAGCCGCGCTGCTGTTTGCAGGCGCGGAAGCGAATTCGGAAAATGACCTTGGCGACCGTGTTTGGCTGCAAGAGCTGTTGCGGGAAACCGCGTACGACAGGGAGGCTCTCCGTTTGCGTGTGGTATCCTGTACGGAGAATGCAACGGGACATCCGCGCATCCGCCGCTTGAAGGTCAAAACACATACGTCGGAGGATGTGCTGCTGCAAGCCGAAGGAAGCTTTTTGCTGCGGCGGTGCGTTTACTGTCTGCGCGGAGAAAGCCTGCTTTCGTTGGATGAAACCACCAAGAGTATACTTGCCGGGCTTTGCGGTAAAACGCAAAAAAAAGGAGGAAAGGCACTGCTTTACTATAAGCAAAGCAACGGAATGCTGATTTTAATCGGCGGACTGTTTTTGTTGCCGACTCCTTTCGCGGCGTTGAAAGCCTTGCCGGAACGCTTTCAACGGATGGGTATACGGTTGTCTGTTTTGCTTCCTGCGGAGGAGGAATGGGATGCTTCGATGAAGCTCCCGTGGAAAAGCACAACGGTTACCTCGTCCATGTCTTACAAGGATGCGGTTGCCGTTTTGGAATCGAACTGTGTGGTCTTGGGGGCGGATGAGGAGCTTGTCAAGGGGTGGCTTGCGCAATTGCACACACAACGGAGAAGAATCGGTCTGGTCGGCCATCGCCTTTCTTCTGCGGTGCAAACGCATGCGGCCGATTTGTCGATGTCCTGCATCTCCTTATCGGAGTCTCGTTTGCGGGAAGAAAACGGACGTGAAACGAAAGCCGTCGGCAGAATGGGAAAATGTGTTCCGCGATTGTTGAAGCATACGGATGTGCTCCTCAACGGCGGTCCGGACGGAGAAGGGCTTCGCGGACTGCTTGATTGTGCGGTGCGTTGCCGCAGTGTTCTTGTGCGCATGCAATCCGTTTTTTTAAGCTGGTTTTCTTTGCAGCTGCTCTTGCTTGCAGCCATGCTCGGAACGATGCTGACGGGGGGAAGCCTGCCATCCGCTTCTCAGCTGCTCCTTCTTTCTCCCTTATTCCTTTCCTTAACCGCTTTTTGGATGTCCCGACTTTCGATTTCCTCGGAGTTCCTCTGCCGTCCTTGCCGCTTGACAAGGGAGGGAATTTGGAGACGGTTATTCGGCGGCGCTTGGGCTTTGCCGCCTGTGCTCGGCGGTGTGCTTGCTTCCGTGCTGACCGCTGCGCTTAGTGCCGCTTTTCGATTGTCCGATGCCGAGCGTTCCACAACACTCTTTTGCGCCCTGCTCGGAACGGGCTTCATCCTGGTGTTGCGGATTGCCCGAAAAAGCGGATTGCGCTTGAGTTTTTCCGATACGTGGCCGTTCGGAGGAGCCGTGCTGCTGATTTTTGCGCTGTTATCCTTCTTTTCGGCGTGGCTCCCGGCGGTTTCCGAGGTGACGACATTGGGAGTATGGTGCCCGATGACGGTTGTATGTACGTTGTGTGTTCCGGTGCTGTATCTGCTTTCGGACCTCTTTTTTACCCGCTTTTTTCAACGGACAGCCAAGTGAACGGAGACGCGTGCATATACTGGTAAAAAACGCATGTTCGGATGCGGAAGGGAGTATGCAATGAAGCGATACAGTACGGTAGACCTGCGCCATCTTGAAATTATCAATTTATGCGACGGAGCAAGGCTGGGCTATGCTACCGATTTTGAGTTTGATAAGGACGATGCGCAGATTCTCTCCTTGATTATCGGAGGCTGCAACGGTTTTTTCGGATTCGGAAAAGAGGATGACCTGATTATTCCGTGGAAAAAAATCGAGTGCTTCGGGGAGGACACCATTTTGGTACGGATGAATTCCAATGAGCTGAACAGCTGTGCCTGCCCGAGGCCGAAAAAGGGACGGTTCTCTTTTTGAACGGTTTTCACGACTGTGAATTGTTAAAAAAATGTAAACAATGAAGTGCGTCTATTGAAATAAAAAAGAAAAAATGGTACAATTCCTTGTAATTGTGTGCAAAACCCGCACGCAATGAAAATCATAATACACACACCGAACAAAGGTTGCATCGGTGCCGTTGTGACAGACGGTTATGGCAATGAGTTACGGTGGTGGAAAAAACCGAAGGA
>CAZWXE010000064.1:0-9643 GCA_964638045.1 uncultured Ruminococcus sp.
CGTAATTTCCGATGGTGTTCTTCTGACGGTACATGTAATAAGGCAGGTAACCCTCCTGACGCGTTTTCAACTGAGAGTAATCCACGCACTTTCCGGCATCCCCTCCGCGCAAAGAGTAAACCACATTTCCCTTTTGCAGAATTTCGGCAGCCTTCTTGACGCAGAAGGTGTGCACGGTGACGTTTTCGGGACGCAAAGACATCAAGGTATCGAAGGTTTCGGAAAATGTTTTGAAATGGTCTCCCGGAAGTCCGACAATCAAATCGGTGTTGATACAGGAAAATTCGGCATTGCGTGCAATGTCAAAGGCACGCAAAAAGTCGTTCGCAGTGTGATCGCGTCCGATTCCGCGCAAAACTTCATCACACAAGGTTTGGGGATTGACGCACACTCTGGTGACACCGTATTCCTTTGCGACTTTGAATTTTTCCGCGGTGATGGTGTCCGGCCGCCCCGATTCCAACGTAAATTCCTCCAATCTCGAAACATCGGTCAGCTGGTTGATCTTATGCAACAGCCGGCGCAATTGCTCCTCTGTGAGGATGGTCGGTGTTCCCCCTCCGATGTAAACGGTTTTGACATTCAGTCCCATGCGATTGATTTGCAGGAAGGTCTGCTCCAAATCCGTCATCATATGTTCTAAGTATTCCGGAATCAGAGACAGCAGCTTTTGCGAGGTATAGGAAACAAAGGAGCAATAGGAGCACCGCGTCGGGCAAAAAGGAATTGCGACATAGACACTGCAATCCTTGGGTGTTTGATTGGAAATCAAACGGTGCTCGTTGATGGCGACATCGGTGGCAAGCGCGGCCTTTTTGGGAATGACAAAATATTCGGACGTTAAAATTTTTTTGACTCTTGTCTTACTGAATCCCGCCTGCAGCAATTCGGTTGCCATTTTGGAGGGGCGCACGCCGGTCAGCATTCCCCACGAAGGTCGATAGCCGATCAACTCCCCGCATGCCTCAATTACAGCGGCTCCCGTAACCATTTTTGCCGTTTTTTGAAGGTCGTATTGAGGGGTATACAAATAAAATTTCTCTGCCTTTGCGGCTTTGCCGTCCGCGCTGACCGTCACGCGTGCACGCATGCCCTCCTTCTCTCGCAGCAGCTGCAAGCTGAGCAACGGCTCGTTCTCATCCTCCTGCTCGGCAGCACCGAACTTGGTGCCCGGAAAGAAAATCATGCAAAGCGTTTGAATATAATATACGTTAATATCCCCGTCCAACAATAATCTCATAACCAAAAATCCTTACTTCTTCTTTTTCAAAGTGTTGCTGTCCATGACAATGGTGACCGGTCCGTCATTGACCAAGGAAACCTCCATGTGTGCGCCGAAGATGCCGCACGCCACATGGCGAATTTCCTTTGCAAGTCCCGCCTTGAAATATTCGTACAAGCGCTCCGCCTCGTTCGGTTGAGCCGACTCCAAAAAATCGGGACGGTTGCCGTGCCGGTAGTTTGCAAGCAACGTAAATTGGGAAATCAGCAAAATTTCTCCGCCAACGTCCTTCACCGAGAGGTTCATTTTGCCGTTTTCATCCGAAAAAATACGCAAATTGACGATTTTTTTCAATAATAAATCGGCGTCCTCCTCGGTGTCTCCGTTGGCGACACCGAGCAAAATCAAATATCCCTGTCCGCATGCCCCCACCTCGGTCTCCTCTACGGAAACAGATGCGCGCAGCACACGTTGAATCACTGCCTTCATTTGTTACAATTCCTCCGACAAGCTAAAACGTTATGAGAATCCACGTACCACGTTGTCCACACCGTCAAGTCCGCGCAGTCTGGAAACGATGGAATTGTAGTGGTCGATATTGCGACAACCGACCTTCATATTGATGATGGCACCGTCCGCACGCTCGCTGACGCCCACCTGAAGAATCGAAACACGCATGTCCGCCAACGCAACCGTAATGTCCGCCAGCATGCCGATGCGGTCATCCACGTAAATCTGGAAAAGCGCTTCGTATACGCTTTGGTTGCTGCTCTTATCGCCGGAAAATTCCCAATGTGCTTCCTTCCAACGGTCGGCGTTTTCGGGATTTTGTCTGCCTTGCAGAACATTCGGGCAATCGCACTTATGAATGGAAATGCCGAATCCCTTGGTTACAAAGCCGACAACCGAATCTCCCGGAAGCGGATTGCAGCATTTTGCGAATTTGACCATGCAACCGCTTTCTCCGTCCACCACAATGCCGCTGTCCGACTTGATGTTTTTGGGACGTTGTTGTGTGACGACGGCGGCAACCGGCTCCGTCTTTTCCGGTGTCGGCTCCGGCATCTCCGCACGGATGACGCGCTCACATTCCTCCTGCAAGCGGTTGACAATTTTGGCAACGGTAATTCCGCCGTACCCGATGGCATTGTAAAAATCCTCGGGAGAGTTGAAGCCGAATCTCTCGCTGACCGTACGAACGATTTTTTCCTTTTGCTGTTCGGTGCAGTTTTTTCGTACTCTCCGAATTTCGGCATCGATGGCGGCTTTTCCGACAACGATGTTGTCGCTTCTCTTTTCCCGCTTGAACCACGCACGGATTTTAGAGCGTGCGGAGCTGGTTTTGACCATGTTGAGCCAATCTCGACTGGGCCCCTTGGATGCGGACGAGGTCAAAATTTCCACAATTTCGCCGTTCTCCAGGGTACGGTCGATGGGAACAATCATTCCGTTGATTTTGCCGCCGATCATCTTGTCGCCCACCGCCGAATGGATGGCGTAGGCAAAGTCAATGACGTTGGCTCCGTTGGGCAATGCAATGACATCCCCCTTCGGCGTAAAGACAAACACCTCGTCTTGGAAAATGTCCGTCTTAATGGCGTGCATGAACTCGTCGGGGTCTTTTTGCTCGTTTTCGGTTTCGATGAGTCTTGCAACCCATTCCAGCTTTTTGTCCAGCTCCTCCTTGGAGGAAGCGCCCGATTTGTACTTCCAATGGGCGGCAATTCCGTACTCGGCCACATGGTGCATTTCCCAGGTACGAATTTGCACCTCAAACGGGATACCGTCCCGCCCGATGACCGTGGTATGCAACGAACGGTACATGTTCGGCTTCGGGGTGGAAATATAATCCTTAAATCTCCCGGGAATGGAATTGAACATTTCGTGAATCAATCCCAAGGCGGTGTAACACTCCAATTCGGTGTCCACAATGATGCGCAGTGCGTAAAAATCGTAAATTTGGTCAAAGGATTTATTCTGGTTGTACATTTTCCGATAGATGGAGTACACCGATTTGATGCGCCCCTTCAACGTGAAGTGAATGTGGTTTTCACGCATTTTTTTATCCACCATGGAGCGAATGTTTTCAATAAATCCGAGGTTCTCGCCGTATTTTTCTTCAATATGCGAATGCACCTCCGCATATCCGATGGGGTCCAGGAACTGCAAACTCAAATTTTCCAGCTCATGCTTGATTTTTTGCATACCGAGGCGGTGTGCCAACGGCGCGTACACCTGCATGGTCTCAAGGGCGGTAATGCGGCGTTTGTTGTCCGGCTTGACGGAGAGCGTGCGCATATTGTGCAGACGATCGCACAACTTGATAAAAATCACGCGAATGTCCTTGGACATGGCAAGCAGCATTTTGCGCAAGTTCTCCACGTGGGCTTCTTCCTTGTCCTCTACCTGCAGGGTGACAATTTTGGTAAGTCCGTCCACCAGCAAAGCCACATCCGAGCCGAACAGCTTTTCGATGTCGTTCAAATTGGTACGGTCCGAGCAATCCTCCACCGTGTCGTGCAGCAGTGCCGCGCAGATGGAGTCGGTGTCCAGCTCCAATCCCGCAACGATTTCCGCAACGGCAATCGGGTGGGAAATATACGCCTCGCCGCTGACGCGAAACTGCCCCTCGTGAAGCGCTTTTGCATATTCAAAGGCTTGCGTGATTTTTTTGGTATTGTATTTCTTTTTGGTTGCTTTTAAAATGGAAAGCAACGGACCGATGTCGGTATGGACCGCGGTTTCAATCATAGGATACTTCCTTTCTCCCGAGGAAGCTCCTTTACATCAAGCTTAAGACTCCCCCGATTTACGCATTTGAGCTTTCAGCTTGCGTAGGATGGACGATTTTTCAATATTGATTTTTGCGGAATGAAAATAAAATTCAAGCAAATAGCTGTCCGGAAGCGGCTCGGCAACGCCGCAAATCTTCATTTCCTGCATGATGCGCAAAATAAACTTCAATTTTGCATACACGATGTCCCCAAAGCCGTTGGCACGCAACAGGCCCAACATGCATCTTGCCGTAAAAGCGGTTCTGCCGTTGCGGTATTCGCGGCGCAATACGGTATACACCGTTGCCATATCGTCACGAGACGGAAGAATGTGCTCCTCCTCAAAAAAGGTTGCGCCAGTGCAAATCTCCTCGTAGCGTTGCTTTTGTGCCTCGTATTCCGCCATGTAGACTTCGGAAAAGCGAATATCCTGTACAATCATCTGCAAAGAGGTTGTATTTTGAAATTCGTTGATGTTGAGTTGGAACAAAACATCTACCCTGTCCGTCACTTCAAACGGCAAGGAAGCGGTGTTGGCGCCGAACCAAACCGCGTTGATGACAGCACCGTCCTTTTCCAACAGCAGCTTGGTGTGCTTTCCGCCGCTCATCGGCAGAAGCCGTTCAATACACACATCCGACAAAACAAAATTCGGAACGGGATTGGAAATACCGAACGGCTCCAACCGCTCCAGCTGCACCGCAAGCTCCATGGTCAAATCCCGCATGGATACCTCGCAGTCCGCATCCAGACAAACGCAAAGTGACTCCGGCTCCAAATGCTCGGCGGCATAACGATTGATTTTTTTGCGGAACGCGTCGATGTTGCTTCGTTGAATGGTGAGTCCCGCAGCCAACTCGTGACCGCCGTACCGAACCAACAACTCCTCGCTGTCGTTTAACGCTTCCACCAAATTCAAGCCCCGAATGCTTCTTCCGGAGCCCTTTCCGAGGTCGGTGCCGAGAGGCTCTCCGTTGACAGACCCGTTAAAGGAAATCAAAATGGACGGCAGGCCGTACTTCTCGGTAACACGGGAAGAAACGATTCCGATAATCCCCTGCTGCCAGGTGTCATCCTCCAGCACGATGACACGGTCATGCTCCGTATCAAAGGTTTGCTCGATGATTTGATAGGCTTGTTCGGCAATGCGGTTTTCCTCCACCTGCCGCTGTACGTTCAGCGCACAAAGCTGCTCGGCAAGCTGTTCGGCGCGGTCGGACTCCTTGGTGAGCAACAGCTCCACCGCAATGGAGGCGCTGCTGACGCGTCCCGCTGCGTTCATGCGCGGAGCGATGCCGAATCCGATGAATCCGGAATTGATTTTTCGCTTCTTTTTGACGCCGTCGCGCCCGCCGCATGCGGCATCAATCAAAGCACGCAAGCCGGGACGCTTGGTTTTTTCGATGCGATGTAAGCCGAGCGAAACAATCAATCGGTTTTCGTCCACCACGGGCATGACATCCGCGATGGTACCGATGGCAACCAAATCCGCATAGCAATTGCATACTCGACGCACACCGTCAATCTCCGGAATTCCTTTTTTGCGACAAGCGGTGATTTCCATGGCGCAAATCAGTTTGAACACCACGCCGACGCCTGCCAGCTCCTTGAAGGGATAGGTGTCATCCGGGCGGTGCGGATTGACCACCGCGCAAGCAAGCGGAAGTTCGCCGTGACATTCATGGTGGTCCGTGACCACCGTATCAATCCCGTTTTCTTTTGCATACAGAACCTCATGATTTGCGGTAATACCCGTATCCACCGTAATCATCAGAGACGTGCCCTGTTCCTTTTGTCGGTCGATGGCAGTTTTGGAAACGCCGTAGCCCTCCAAAATGCGGCTCGGAATATAGTAGTCCGCCTCTGCCCCGTATTCGGAGAGGTACAGATACAGCAAACTGACCGACGTCACGCCATCCACGTCATAGTCTCCGCAAATGACAATTTTCTCATGCCACTCAATGGCCCTAAAAATACGGGCAACCGCCGCCTCCATATCCTTCATCAAAAACGGATCATGAAAATGTGCGGATTCCTGACACAAAAAAGCCTGAACCTCCTGCTTGGAACGGTATCCTCTGGTATAGAGGATGCGCGCGACGAGCGGCAAAAGGCCCGTATCGGCAGACAGACGCGCAATGGCCGTGTCCGCAAAAGAGTCCCCCTGCTTGGAAAGAATCGCCCACTTTTTCGGATTGATTTTTTTCTGCTCTGACATTCCTTCTCCTTCAAAAGCGCATCGGTTGTTTACGCGCTCTGTTTTTATGTCTTCTCAAATAAACTGCTCCGCGAGCGTTTGAAGCGTCCCTTCTCCATGAACGGCGCTGTCTGCTTTACAAGCTCTTCGGCGGTGCATAGCACTTCATCAAAGCCATGGCCACGCGCACGCCGTCGACGCCGGCACTGGTAATTCCACCCGCATAGCCGGCCCCCTCGCCGCAAGGATAAATGCGGTTGTGGCCGATGGCCGTCATCGTGTCCGGCGTACGCAAAATACGCAACGGAGCGGAGGTTCTGGTTTCCGCCGCGGTTAAAACGGCTGTCGGAGAGTCAAATCCCTTCAGCTTTTTGCCGAAGGAGGTCAAGCCGTAACGCAGATACTCACAAACAAAGGGAGGAAGCACCGCACCGAAATCGGCACAGCGCACCTTGCCGTTGCGATAAGACGGCAGAACCTCGGAAGGTTCGGTGCCCGTCTTTCCGGAGAGAAAATCTCCGACGGTCATCAGCGGAGCGGTGTATTCCCCACCCCCCTGCAAAAACGCGTTTCGTTCAATCCGACGTTGAAATTCGATGGCGCCTAAGGCGGTACTGCCGTTGACGGCTTCGTAATCGGAGCAGCGCACGGAAACCGCCACCGCGGAATTGGCGTTTGGCAAATTTCTTGCGTGATAACTCATTCCGTTGACCACGAGGTGGCCTTCTTCGGAGGAGGCTGCCACAACCTCGCCGCCGGGACACATACAAAAGGTGTATACTCCGCGCTCCCGCTGAGTATCCGAAAGTGCATATTCGGCAGGTCCCAACGAGGGATGTCCCGCCCATTTCCCGTACAGCGCACGGTCGATATCCTCCTGACGGTGCTCAATGCGGAGCCCGACCGAAATGGGCTTGGCCTCAACGGCAAACTGCCGACGGATGAGGTATTGATAGGTGTCGCGGGCGCTGTGCCCCAACGCCAATACCATTGCACCGCAGCAAAATTCTCCCCTTGAGGTGAATACCTGTACCGTTCCGTCGTTTTTTTCCGCAAAGCCGTCCATACGACAGTGATACAGCAACGTTCCGCCCAAACGCTCGATTTCCGAAAGGATGCCGTCTACAACGCGTCGCAGCAAATCGGTTCCCACATGAGGCTTGGCCTTGATTAAAATATCCTTCGGCGCACCGAACTTTACCAAAGTGTCCAGCACGTAAGAGCAAAAGCCGTCGTGAATGCGCGTAATCAGTTTGCCGTCGGAAAAGGTTCCGGCACCTCCCGCGCCGAACTGAATATTACATTCCGTATTCAAAATTCCCCGTTCACGGAATTGCTCCACTGCTCTTGTCCGTTCTTCCACTCCGGCGCCTCGGTCAATCAAAATGGGAGCATATCCGTTTTGTGCAAGCAACAACGCCGCAAACAATCCGGCAGGACCCATACCCACCACCAAAGGTGGCGCCGTCAAGGGCGCGCTTCCTTTTTCCTCCGATAATTCGGCCTCGACAAGCTGCTTCGCATTCAACGCGGAAAGTGCTTTTTGCGTTTTGGAAGAAACGGGCACGGGCAACTTGACCAAAACGGTACAAACAAACGCGATGTTTTCCTTTTTTCGTGCATCGATTGATTTTTTGAACACCTGAAAATGAAGCGAGGTAGCCGATGCTCCCTCTCGCTTCATTTTGTCCTTGGCTTTTTTGATAATCTCCTCATCCGTTGCGTCAATCGAAGCACGAAGTCCTCCGATGAGGTAAGAAACGTATGCTTGCCGATTCATGGAGAAACTTCCGTGATGTCATACGGATTTCCGGTTTCCCGCTCCCCACTGTCGTTTTTCTTTTCCGCATTGGTTACCAGCAGCCACAGCAGGATGGCTACAAACAGGCAAACAAGCCTTGGGAGAAGCTCCAATTTTTGAAACTTGGTTTTTGCAGACTCCTTCGGAGCCGTCATATGTCCGATTGCATTTTTTTTCATACTCGTGAAGCTCCTTTTTAAAGGTTTTGTTCCTCGGAGGAACGGTCGTCCGAGGCGGTTGGTTGAGCGGCTCCGTTCGTTTGATTGACCTGCTCCGATTCGTCTGCGGCTCCTTCGTTTGTCGCAGTCTTTTCTCCTCTCAAAATTTCAAAGCTGGAAAAGCGTTGCAAATGCTCCAGGTAATTTCCGTCCATGTTTGCTCTCTTGGTATGAACATAAGTATAACCGGCAAGATAGGTCATCAAAATATCGTACAGGGAAACATTGTCGACTCCGCGCAACAGCTTTCCGTCCTGCGCAACGGAAATGATTCCCGTTTGCTCGGATACGATAATCACCAAAGCATCGCTGACCTCGGTGACTCCCACCGCCGCACGGTGACGGGTTCCCATGTTGTTGAAGTTGATGGTTCCGTTGGTTGAGGGAAGCACACAGGAGGCGGAATGAATTTTAAAATCGCGTATGATTACGGCACCGTCATGAAGGGGTGCTTTGTCGTAGAAAATATTTTGCAGCAACGGCGAAGTAATCTTTGCGTCCACTGCTTTTCCGGTTTCAATGCAGCTTCCGAGCTTGGTCATCCCTTCAAATACAATCAGGGCACCTGTTTTGCTTTCCGCCATTTTGCAAACGGCGTCCACCGTTTCCATGGTGGTTGTTTTCGCAAGGCCGATTCTTTTTTTCGAAATGCGGTCACTGCCCGGGTTCAACAAGGTTGTGTTTCCGATGCGCTCCAACGCATCACGCAGCTCCGGTTGAAAAATAACGACAATACAGAAGAACGCGGCTGCCGAGAACAAACGAACAATGTAGGTAAGCGTCGGCAATTGAAGCGCGACAACCAACAGGCTGCAAACGACAACAGCCATCAAGCCGAGCAACACCCTTCCCGCTCTGCGCTTTCGGAAAAAGCGATACAGCTCATACAATACAATCGCCAAGCCCAAAATGTCAATGACATCCAACAAAGCGATTTGAGAAAACGGTTCGACAACAGATTGAACAAAGAATGTGCGCACCGTATCCCAGAGAGTAACCAAAAAATTCATGACGGCATCCCTCCTCGGCATCCAAAAAGATAGATAGTACTATTATATCATACTATAAGAAAAAAACCAATACTTTTTTACAAAAAAACGTGATAAAAAGCGGTTCTTTTAAGCAAAAAAGGCACCGAAACCGATGCCTTTTTGAAAAAAACGAATTCTTTTGGGTAAAAGCTCAAGCCTTACCGACAGAGCCGAACAGCTCCATCTTTTCCTTTACGGTTGCCTTGATTGCCTCAAAGCCGGGAGCCAGAAGCTTTCTGGGGTCAAAGCCCTTTCCGGAAAGGTCCTTTCCCGCCTCAACATATGCACGGGTTGCCGCAGCGAACGCCAGCTGGCACTCGGTGTTGACGTTGATTTTGGAAACGCCGAGAGAAATGGCCTTTTGAATCATTTCCGCAGGAATGCCCGTACCGCCGTGAAG
>CAZWXE010000065.1:0-9537 GCA_964638045.1 uncultured Ruminococcus sp.
GGCTCAATGCCGATGGCCTTGACAATACCGTCCAGCGTTTGATATTCCAAAGAGTCAAAATGCAGCTTTTCGCAAACGGTTTTGCGGAAGCGCTTGCCGCGCTCGGTGGTGCCGTCGCAATACTCCTCAATGTGCGCAAAGCCCTCCTCGCCCTCCAGCTCCATGATGATGTTTCTGCCGAGCAAATCCATATCCGAGGTGTTGCGCGAAAAGTTCAAATATTTGCATCCGTACATAATCGGCGGACAAGCCGAACGCATATGCACGGACTTGGCTCCGTTTTGATAGAGAAAATCCACCGTCTCGCCCAGCTGCGTTCCGCGGACAATGCTGTCATCCACAAACAGCAAGTCCTTGTCCCGAATCAGCTCCGTGACGGGAATCTGCTTCATTTTCGCAACCTTTTTTCGCTCGTCCTGATTGGACGGAATAAAGCTGCGCGCCCATGCGGGCGTGTATTTGATAAAAGGTCTTGCAAAGGGCTTATTCGCGCCGTGCGCATAACCGATGGCATGCGGCGTACCAGAATCCGGAACCCCGCAAACATAGTCCACCTCGGGCAGACTGCCGTTTTCCTTTTCGTTGTTCGCCATGATTTCGCCGTTTCGGGTACGCATCAGCTCCACATTGACGCCCTCATAGCTTGCCGTCGGAAAGCCGTAATAGGTCCAAAGGAAGGCGCAAATTTTGGTGACGCCGGTTCCCTCGTACAGCACCCTCATGTCGGTGGAGGAAAGCTCGACGATTTCTCCGGAGCGCAGCTCGCACACATGCTCGTATCCGAGTTTTTGGTACGCAAAGGATTCAAAGGAAACCGCATACCCGTCCTCGTTTTTTCCGATGGAAACGGGTAGCCTCCCCTCTCGGTCCCGCACGGCAATCAAATTGCCGTTTTCCTTCAAAATCAAAATGGATGCGGAGCCCTTGATCTGCTCCTGTGCATACCGAATTCCCTCCGTAAAATCGTCCTTGCGATTGATCAGAGAGGCAATGATTTCCACCGCATTGACGCGGTCCCCGCTCATGCTTTGAAAAACTCCGCCGCCGTCGCGCACGCTGCTTTCCACAATCTCCTCGCCGTTGGACACCATGCCCACAATGCAAATGGCATAAAGACCGAACTTGGAGCGTATAATCAGCGGCATAGGGTCCTCATCGCTGATACAACCGATGCAGGCATTGCCGCGCAAGCGCGCGGAGATGTTGTCGAATTTCGTGCGAAAGGGGGAATTTTCGATGTTGTGAATTTCCCTGCCAAAGCCCTCCCGCGGGTTGACGGCCGCCATTCCCGCCCTGGCCTTGCCCAAATGAGAGTGATAATCCGTCCCGAAGAAAACATCCTGTACGCAGTCGCTGTTTGCCGTGATTCCAAAGAAACCGCCCATATATCTATTTTACCTCTTTCTGCTTGGTCTGTGCATTCCATCCGGACGGATGGAGTTTGTTTCGGTGGTCCGATGAAAATTGCCGTTCAGGCAAAAAACAGCTTGGAAAGCGTCATGGGGTCGACATACTCTCCGTTTTTGTAAACGCGCATGTTGCCCGACGCGATTTCGTCAATCAGCATCACGTTGCCGTCCCCGTCGTAGCCGAACTCAAACTTGATGTCGTAAAGGACCAAGCCCTTTGCCGCCAGCTCCTTTGCAACCAGTGCGGTAATTTGCTGCGTCATTTCCTTGGTTGCGCGGTATTGCTCGTGGCTCATCACGCCAAGCACCGCCAATGCATCCTCGGTGACCAGCGGGTCTCCCTTGGCATCGTTTTTAAAGGTCATTTCGACATAAGCGGGCAGGTCGGCGCCCTCCTCAATGTACTCTCCGTAGCGGCGGAAGAAGCTGCCGACGGCCTTGTAACGGCAAATGACCTCCAAGCCCTTGCCGAACACCTTTGCGGGAAGAACCTCCATGGTGGTGTCCGCAAGATTTGCGGATACATAGTGGGTGCGAATACCTGCCGCATTGAGCTTTTCGAAGAAGTAAACGGACATGCGCAGGTTGACATCTCCCACGCCGTCAATCGTCAGGCCGACCGCATTTTCACCGGGATCAAATACGCCGTCCTTGCCGGTGCAGTCATCCTTGAATTTGAGCAAATAGTTCCCGTTGCTCAGCGCAAATACGTCCTTTGTTTTACCTCTGTAAACCAATGTCTTTTCCATGTTCTGTTTCTCCCTTTATATTTTAAAAAATTCATAAAATCAATTCACTTCGGCGATTGCCTCAGCGGTTAAACCGCGCTTCCGCGGCCGCGTTTTTGGAAAGAACCGTCTCGCGGTCCGAACGGCGTTTTTCATCCAGCTTGACCGCCAGCTCCTCATCCTCCACGGCAAGCATCTGCACACACAAAAGCGCGGCATTGACCGCTCCGTTGACGGCAACGGTTGCAACGGGAATCCCCGAAGGCATTTGTACCGTGGAGAGCAGTGCGTCCATACCGCCCAGCTGCGCGGAAGAAACCGGAATTCCGACGACGGGCAGGGTGGTATTTGCCGCAAGGGCACCTGCAAGATGCGCCGCCATCCCGGCCGCCGCAATGATTGCACCGAAGCCGTTTTCGCGCGCGGAGGCGCTGAATTGAGCCGCCTCAACAGGAGTACGGTGTGCGGAAAAAATGTGAACCTCGTAAGGAACGCCGAACGCCGCAAGAGTATCCATTGCCTTTTGCACAACGGGCAGGTCGCTGTCGCTTCCCATAATAATACCGATTTTTTTCATGTGAAAACCTCCGTAAAAAATCAAAAAGGGCGCACTTACCCGATATAGGTAGGTGTGCCCAGACGGTCGACTCGACTTCTCCTCTACTCCCCCGTGGTATTTCTCCACATGCTCCGTCAGTTGCAAAGGATGCTATTGAAAACGATGCTTTATTGTAACACAAAGCAGAAGAAAAGTCAAGGACCGGCGGGCAAATCGAATGTAAAATTTGACGAAAAATCTATTTTGAATCTTGTCGATTATTCACAGCAAGGGTGTTTGCGCCGAGCCGACGCCGTTCAATTGCCCCACATAGCGATGGGCCGCATGTCATAAGGGGAACGGCCGACCGCTTGCTCCTCGTCCTGCAAGCAGCAAACCACAGCCATCCGCACGCGTTTCTTTCCGGAAAGGCGCACCGAAATGCGGCTCCATTCGGTGTCCTTCATCTGCTCAACCTCGAACAGTGCGGAAACACCGCACAGGCGGCAAATCATGGTTTTTCCGTTTTGCGTCAGCTTCAAGACTCTGCCTTTGCCAACCTTTGTCACCGTTGCGGCTGTCCAGGCGTTCCAAACCATCTCGCGCGGCTCTGCCAGCGTCACCTCGTCCTGAATGACGGCAACACGGCGGTTTTCGCAAAGCATGGCTCCGCGCTTGCCGCGAAGAATATCCGAATGCGCGGTGGACATATCCACCACCGCATACGCACGCGTATCGGAATCCTTCATCTCGATGAATGCGGCATCCGCATCCGGGTTTTGGTCCGGTGCCGGGGCCGGAACAGGAGCCACGAGCAGGGTGTTTTGCCCTTCGGCACGGCGACGCATCACCACCGAAAAGCGCTCATCTCCGCCGATTTCCCCGAAGAAACGCTCTCCGCCCATTTCCAGCAGGAAGGTTCCCACGTCAAGGTCTGCGTTTGGCGCGCGATTGCTTCCCGCGTGCAGACCCAAAAACACTGCGTCCTCTCCCCAATCCGAGCGCATGACGGCAAGACCGCTGCGACGGTAAACCGCGTCCAGCGGAAGGTTCACCTCACGCTCCCGTTCCGTGGGACGGTAAAACAGCAAATCCAACGGAGTCACAACCGTCCTGTTCGTTTGCAGACGACGGGAATGGAGCCATGCGGGAAGGTCGTCCCCGCTTTGCGCGGAGAACCAATTGAGCACTGCGGTATCGCAAAAATCGGCCGTATTGTTGTGGTAATTCCATGCACCGTTTTCGGTCTCGGTGAATACGGGGAAATATGCGGTTGCCAAAAAGCCCGCCGATGCAGCAAAGCCGTAGTCGGTTCCGCACGCCTTTTGCAGCATGGCAACAAACAAAACCAACGCGCGGGTGGTCTTTTCCCAAGCGGAAACGCTTTCGGAGAAGCCACCGTCCGGAGCATACGCATCAAAGCACGCTTCCACATGCGGAAGCACTCCGTTCAACAGCTGCAAGGCCGTCTCGGGGTAGACATCGGCCAGAGCCAGTGCCATGGAAAGCATTCCGGCGTCCACCTGTGCCGCCACACTGCCGCCGGGACGGAAGCTCATTCCCTTGCCCCGATACAAGGCAAGGCCCACACGCATGCCGCGTCGGAGCATGGCGCGCTCGGCCAATGCCTTTTGCGCCTCATCCCACACATGGTGACACCAATCGTAAGCAACCGCCATGGAAAAGGAAACCGTACCGAGCGTTGCGGCGGTGTTGCCCGTCCATTCCTCCACGGAAGCCAATGCCTCCACTTGCTCGTAAGCCCGCACACAGTAGTCCTTGTCGCCCGTTGCACGGTAAAGCATGCTCAGGGCAAACAACCGTTGTGCGCCGTTCTCCAAAGCCGTGTCCCGCGCACCGTCCGTTGCGTCGGCAGAATCAGGGGCGCTTCCCTTTCCGTATTGCTTTTTAAGGGCATTCAACAGCGCCCTCAGTTCCTCGTTTTCCTTGGCACTGCGTCGCAGCTTCATCAAATCGTCAAAGGATGCCAACAGCCGTCCTCGCGAAGGATTGAAGCGGCGGTGCAGAGCGTCGAGCACACGCTCTGCAGTGGGGCGCACATAGGTCATGTCTGCCATCAACCGACGAATGATTTCGTCATCTCTGCCGTCCGAAAAGGCATTTTTGCGATTGGAAAGCAGAATTAAGCCGTACGGGGATACGTACAACTGTCTCCAGTGAAAGAACCGGCAAACATACTCCGCAGGGAAAAACAGCGAGCCGCCGCGCTCCTTGGGGAAAAAGCCGAGTTTCTGCGCTTCCCCGTCCTCGGTGTACTCCCGACTGTTTGCGGAAAACGCATACTTTTTTCTGCGATAGGTAAAGGAAAGCGTCATGGCCAAATTGTCGGCCACCGCCGTACGGGCGATAACACCGGCAACGGGCGCCATGGGAAGCCACAGAACACCGTCCTGCTCAAACGGAACGGCCTGCGCTTCCCCCAGTGCGTTGGCAATGCGCTTGCGGTCCACAATGGCATAGCTTCCCGTTTTGGAGAACAGAGCCGCCCCCTTCAGCTCCGGCATGGTTGTGTACAGGGGCGGAGCAAACTCCTCCCATACAAACAAATTGTCCAAATACAGCATCGGATGCTCCGAGGAGGCAGGCACACCGCCCACCACGTCAAAGCAAATGCTGTCGATGCGGCTCCACCCGAGCGGAACCCCACGAGCGGGTAAATAAGGCAAGCACAAACGGTAATCGTTCCATCCGTCGCGGGGCACCGAAAGCACCGCCTCAAAGCCGTTGTCGCAGCTGCCGTCCTCGGAGCTTGCGAACAGCAACCGAAAGCGCATGCCCGCACAGCCTACCGCAAACACCGAAAAGGTCAAATACCGGATGCCGTCCAGGTCGGCACCGCGCATCGCAAAGGCGGCATGTGCCGTTTCGGCAACCGGCCAGCCCGCCGTCATGTGCGCGCTCTTTTTATGCCGCAGGTCGGGGAGCAGGCCCGCCAGCTCAATCATTTCATATCGGTTCATATCCAAAAGGCACTGGCGGTCGCTGACCTCCGTCACCTCAATACAGCTTTTCAGGTTTTTCTTCATACTGCCGTCCTTCCTTCGTGTTTGTTCGTCGTTTCACCGTTTTACTCTTGTCACTGCGCGGCCATGTCAAACAGATAGGACATGAGCATGGCTGCCTGCTTGCGATAGCCGGAAACTCCGAGATGGACAATATCGGTGATTTTTTCCTCCTCGCCGTTTTCGGTGGAAACGGTGCTTCTTCCCCAATCGCTCCAATCGTTGATGCAAAGATAATTGGGCAACAGCACAATTTCCTCATCCTCGCGATTGCCGAATGCTTCATGGAGATAGGTAAAATAGTTGAATTGGTTTGCGCGGATTTTGGCAACGTCCATGCCCCCGGAGGTGGTCAAATAATATCCGTCCGCAGGGGACAAATACTCCGTCATCACAAAAATTCGAATCGACGTCCCTTTAGACGTTGCATACGCTTGAATTGACCGCACCATCGCTTGCAGGTTGCTCACCGCGCTCTTGGAAAATCCGTCATTGGCACCGAGACAAAGAACCACAAAATCAAGCTTTGCCGTCGGCGCATACCGTTCCATGTAATAAGAAAAATCAAAGGAGTCGGTTGCGGGATTGTAAAAGGCATTGGTGCGTCCGGCATAGTCGGTGTTCTCCATATAGTGCTGCGTGGACCAACCGCCGCGTCCCTCGTGCGGAACACCGTCTCCCGCACTGCTGAGTGTACCGAGCAGCGTCAAATTCGGCATTTTTTCATAGAGCATGTCCACCATGGCCCCGTCCGACACACGGCTGTCGCCGATAACCATGCCCGTCAGGGAGGCGGAAAGGTTCTTTTCCACCACGGTAATCGCCACCGTTTGATTGAACACACTGCGCCACGCGCCGTCGTCATATTTCCCGAGGCACACGCTCAAGGAGGCTTCCCCCGTGGCGGAGGGCGTCACGGCAAAGGCACGGCTCCCGTCGGAAACACAGCTGCCCGCGCCGTCATAAAGATACGTCACCGTCAGGTCCGCGGGCAGGTCCTTGACAATGGCATCCGTCATAAACCAGGTTTTTTCACCCTTTGTCAAAACCATTCGCTCCGGAAGATGGACCTCGGGAAGTGCTCCCTCGTAGATGTATTTCAATTCAAAATTGGAGGAATAGGCATAGCACATTTTCCCATTGTACAGCAAACGGCTGAATCCCGTCTCCTCATTGATGCCGACGCGCAAAAGCTCGGTGCCCTTGTCCACGTAGTACAGTGCCTTTCCAATCGGATAACCGTTGTCATCCACCTGCGGTGTTTCGCGCAACGTCAGGGTGTATTGCTTGAATTGCGTCACCGTCTCGTAAACCTCAAGAAAGCCGTCCTCGTCCACTTCACCGGAAAAGGAGCCGCCGGACTCCCCATCCTGTGTGGGAAGCTTGCCGGCATTGAGCACGGTTCCGTCGGTCAGCGTCACCAAAAGCTCTCCCTGTGCATTCACCTTTACCTCGGAAATTCCGACACCGCTGATGCCGTTCTTCCCGTCGGTACCGTCGGCTCCGCGCACCGCAAGAGAGAGCAACCACTCGTGCAAAGAGCCCCGGAAGCCGTCCTCAACGGCAAGCTCGTAAGCGCTTTTCCCGTTGGCGCCGTCCGCACCGTTCGCTCCGTCCGCTCCGGCGGCACCGTCCTTGCCGTCGGCGCCGTTCAAGCCCTCCAAAATCCAGACGCCGCCCTGAAAAAGATTTGCAATTAGGGCCGCCGAAAGCAGGATGCCCACCGTCAAAAGAGCAAGCAATAATCCTTTGTTTTTCATAATCCTCCCAAAAGGTGTCGGGGCCTGTCAGTTTGCGTTTACGCTGTCGATAAAGCGCATGAAATCCTCTCTGCCCTTCTCGGTGCAAGGATAAACCCCCGCATCCTCCAATACAGCCTCAAACGTTTTGCCGATTTCCCGATGTAAAATTTCCCATACATTTTCGGCAGTCACCTTGTACCGACCGATGAAGGACTCCGCCCACACGGCGTGCTTGGCGGTTCTTTCGTCCGCCATCAAATCGGTTCCGGCCACCAGCGCATCGGCAAGCAGGTTCATTTCTTCCTTCAATCGTGCAGGCAATACCGCCAATCCCATGACCTCAATCAATCCGATGTTTTCCTTTTTGATGTTGTGCTTGTCCGCGTGCGGATGGTATACGCCAAGGGGGAATTCCTCGGTGGTAATGTTGTTGCGCAACACCAAATCCAATTCGTAATCCTCCCCCCTTCTGCGTGCGATGGAGGTAACGGTGTTGTGCGGCTCTCCTGCGGTCTCCGCATAGATAAAGGCAGACTCGTCGGTGTAATCTCTCCATGCCGTCAGAATACGGTCCGCAAGCTCCACCATACGCTCGGGGTCGGAGCCGGTCAGGCGAAGCACCGACAGAGGCCAGTGCACAATACCCGCGCGAATATCCTCAAAGCCCTTGAAAGCCACCTTGCGCTCCACCTCGGCGCGCGCCATTGCAAACGTGTAATTTCCGCCCTGCATGTGGTCGTGGGTGAGAATCGAGCCGCCGACAATGGGAAGGTCCGCATTGGAGCCGAGGAAATAATGAGGCAACACCGTGACAAAATCCAACTGTCGGCGGAAGGTTTCACGGCTGATTTTCATCGGCTCATGCTCGGAGGAAAGAAGAATGCAGTGCTCGTTGTAATACACATAGGGGGAATACTGCAAATACCAATCCTTGTCCGCCACACGAATGGGAATCAAACGGTGCGATTGGCGTGCCGCCTGCGTCATGCTGCCCGAATAGCCCTCGTTTTCGCGACAAAGCGCACATTTCGGATACCCGGACTGCACCTGCAGCTTTGCGGCGGCAATGGCCTTGGGGTCCTTTTCGGGCTTGGAAAGATTGACGGTAATGTCAAGCTCGCCGTACTTGCCGGAATAAACCCACTTCAAATCCTTTTTGACACGGTAGGTACGAATGTAATCCGAATTGCAGCTCAGCGCGTAGTAATAGTCGGTGGCCTTCTTGGGAGCTTGCGCGTAAAGCGCGCGGAAGGTGCGAATCACCTCACTCGGGCGTGGCGTCAAAATTCCCATCAGCTTGGTATCAAACAGGTCCCTGCCGACAATACCGCGGTCCTCGATGATGCCCCGCTCAATGGCAACATCGCAAAGCCCCGTCAGGATGTCCTCCAGAGGACGCGTGCCATCCGGCTCGCGGTCCGGTGTAAAATCGAACACCTTCATCTCTTCCATCAAGCGGTTGCGGAAGAAAACACGGTCCGCGGATGCAATCAATTCTTTTTTCTCCGCGTAGTCTACAAGGTCCGCGAGCAAATTACATACATTTTCGTTTTTCATAAAAAATAGCCATTCCGTTTCATCGTAATCATTGACGCTTTTATTATATCATGGAAACCTTTTTTTGTAAATGGCATTTTGAAGTTTTTTCACAATTTTAAATAAGCGCGAAGAGCGGCATTGCAACGTCGGCAAAGGCGACATTTTCACGCGCACGGGGGCTTGACAAACGGAGAAAAACATTGTATAATGGCAGAGTCCGAGGCGGAGAAGGAATGCGCGAGCGATGGCATGAACACTCCGCATCGAAAACAGAAAAATGCCGAAGGATGCACGCATTCGCAGGCATCTCGGCATTCCGTCGCTTTTTTTGCGGGCGTGGCGAAATTGGCATACGCATAAGATTTAGGATCTTACGTCGCAAGACTTGCAGGTTCAAGTCCTGTCGCCCGTACCATATCGAGTATTCATAAGGGATTTGACTTTATGAATGCTCGATTTTCTTTTATCCGTCTTTCGTTTCAACTTCTATGTACCGAGCAAGGTTTGTGCCTTGCTCTTTTTTGTTATGCAGATAACGGTTTCGGGATATATTCCACC
>CAZWXE010000066.1:0-9509 GCA_964638045.1 uncultured Ruminococcus sp.
AAGCGCGCGGCCGTAACGCGCTGGCGCTTGCCCTGCGCGATGTGCTAGATACCCCCGTTTCCCCCGAGCTGCTCCCTGCCGACGGAGAGGGCAACATCGCACAAAAGACAGAGGATTTGGTAGGCCCCTATGAGCTGCACGACTTCTACCTGTTCTACCTGTTGCGCTACGGCTTCTCCCCCGCAAAGCTGTATCGCCTTGCGCAGTATGCATTTCAAGGAGTTTACGAGGAAGCAACCTTGAAAAAGTGGTTAAAAATCCTGTTGCGCCGCTTTTTCAATCAACAGTTCAAACGTTCCTGCCTCCCGGACGGTCCCAAGGTGGGCACCGTCGGTCTCTCTCCCAGAGGAGATTGGAAAATGCCCTCGGATGCCACCTGCACACTGTGGCAGCAAGAGGCGGAGCAGCTGTAAAATAAACAGAAAAGGAAAGCAAACGCCGTTGAAGCAATGCGGCGCTCGCTTTCCTTTTTTTGGTGCGTCAAAAATTGAATAAAGCACTTCTACGGTCGGCAATACTTTCCTTGAACAACAGAACGGAGTATGAGGAATGTACTATAACAAAGTGGAAATTTGCGGGGTCAATACCGCAAAGCTGAAGGTACTGACCGATGAAGAAAAGCATGACTTATTACTGAAAACCAAAGCAGGCGACGAAAATGCGCGAAAGGAACTGATCGGCGGCAATCTGCGCCTGGTGCTGTCCATCACCCAGCGTTTTTCCGGGCGTCGTGAAAGCATGGACGATTTATTTCAGGTGGGGTGCATCGGGCTGATTAAGGCAGTGGACAACTTCAACATCGAATTGGATGTAAAATTCTCCACCTATGCGGTTCCCATGATTATCGGAGAAATTCGCCGTTATCTGCGGGACAACAACGCCATTCGCATCAGTCGCTCCGTACGGGACCTGGCATACAGAGCCTTGCAGGCACGGGAGGAGCTGCTTGCCAAAAAAGAAAGCGAACCGACGGTGGACGAAATTGCAACATTGCTCGGAGAGGAGCGTCACGCGGTGCTGCACGCCATGGAGGCCATCGTAGAGCCCATTTCCCTTTACGAGCCCGTATTCAACGACAACGGCGACTCGCTGTATTTGATGGACCAAATCTCCGACACCTCGGACGGCGACGACACCTGGTTGGAAAACATTGTACTGCGCGAGGCAATTCGCCGACTCAACGAACGCGAGCGCAAAATTGTCCAATTGCGCTTTTACCAAAACAAAACGCAAATGGAAATCGCAAAGGAAATCGGCATTTCCCAAGCACAGGTTTCCCGCTTGGAAAAGGGTGCGCTGGAAAAAATGAAAAAGCAGATGTGATTCCGGTTGTAATCAAGCAGCTCGAAATAAATCCACCTCTCACACGATAATTCGAGAGCGCAGAGAAATTTCCCCGCGCTCTCTTTTATTCAATTGCTTGAGGTTGCTTTATTTTTTCAGGCTTTGGCTGATTTCCTTCAGCAAACGGGATTGTTCCCGAATGTTTTCATAGAACTCATCCTCAAGCGCCTGCTTCTCGGCAGCCGACAGAGCCGCCGCTTCCGCTGCCTTCGCTTCCTTGGCCTCTGCCTCTGCCTTCTTCTTTGCTTCCTCGGCTTGTTTTGCCAGAATCTCTTTTTGATTCAGCCTTCTCTCGGTGGTGCGAATGACACGAACCGCCACAAAAACAGTTAAGGCGATAATCAAGAAATCCAAAATAGATTGCAGCCACAGCCCGTATTGAACGGAAATTTTGGTTTGCAAAACCTCGCCCGCATCATCCAACAGCTCGGGGCGCATCACATATTCCCACTCATCAATGCTGACGCCGCTGGTAAAAAACGTGACCACGGGAGTAATCACATACTTTACCAAACCGTTGACAATGGCATTGAATGCAGTACCGATGACAACACCGACCGCCATGTCCAATACATTGCCCTTGGTGATAAACTTCTTAAAATCGGTAAAAAAGCTGACACGCTCCTTGGCCATTTTTTCCTTGAACTCTTTTTGCATTCGCTTGCGCTCCAAACGCTTGCCCTCGGCAATCCGCTGTTCCAGTGCCTGCGTATCCTTCACGCCCATGACGACAATACCTCCGTTGCTTCGATGACTTCATTATAATCCACAGCACGCCGTTTGTCAAGAGCTTTTGCAAATTACGAAACGGGTGTGTCGTGTGCGGCTTCTCTGAGCAACTCACTCACCGTAACCGGAGTATACCCCTGCTCCAGCAAGAGCGGCAGCAGCTGCTCCAACGCCTGCGGCGTTTGACTTCCCACACCTACATAATCGTGCATGAGAATAATATCTCCGCTTTTGAGATTTGACAAAATCGTATTCACAATCACTTGCGCATTCTTATTTGCCCAATCTCGGGTATCCAGGCTCCACAGCACCACCGTATAATCTCCTCTTTGCGAGCAATTCTCCACACCGGCGTTCAACACCCCCTGCGGCGGTCGAAACAGGTGCGGACGGTATTCGCAAAGCTCCTCCAAAGCGTCCTCGCACTGCTCCAGCTCTCTTTGCAATGTGCTTTCGTTCAACGCGGAAATGCTGCGGTGAGAGAACGTATGATTCCCCACCTCGTGCCCCGCCGAAATCACTTGCTGTGCCGCTTCGGGATACAGCCGAACATTGCAGCCCACCATAAAAAAGGTGGCCTTAACTTGATATTTTTCCAAAATATCCAAAATTCGGGGCGTCAAACGCGGATGGGGACCGTCGTCAAAGGTGATGGCAATCTTTTTTGAAGCAGTGGGAACCGCATGAAATACGGGAATTTTCGCACGCGTCGGACCGGGAAATGACCACATCAACAGTGCCAGTGCACCGCACAGCATACGCATCGAGCGTGCATTTCCTCTGCCGCACCTCATTTTACGAAGTTCTTGCCTCGGTCAACTCATCCAAAGAGCCGAACCGATAGCCCTGCTCCTTGATTTCGCGAAGCACCGATGACAACACGGCCGCATTGGTGGCAGAGGTCGGATGCAACAGCAGCACCTCGCCGTTGTGAAGGTTTCCGAGAATGATTGATTTTGCCTTTTCCTGCGACATCTGCTTCTCATTGTCCCAATCGGGATAAGCAAAGCTCCAAAATACCGTTTTGTAGCCTTTTTCCCGGGCCCACATCAAATTGTCCTCGGAAAAGCTGCCTTCCGGAGGGCGATAATAAGGAGAAAGACTCTTTCCGAACCGCTCTTCAAAAAGCTGCTCCAAATCCTCCAGCTCCTTTGTGAACGCCGTCTTGTCCAACCGTGCCATGTTTTTGTGGTGCATGGTGTGATTGCAAACGGCGTGCCCTTCATCCACCATTCTTTGAACCAAATTCGGCTCCGACGTCAGTAAATGCCCCAGCACAAAGAATGCCGCCGTAGCCTGCTCCTCTTTCAGTACATCCAATACTTTTTCCACATTGCCGTTCTCGTACCCCGCGTCAAAGGTCAAATACACAACCTTGTCCGTATCGTCCTGCCCGGAATGGCGTTCATCGGCGTAATAACCGCCAAGCTCGCGCACAAATGCAAGCTCAGGTGCCGCGGAAGGCTGCAAATGTGCCTTGGCGTGCATGCAATACCAATGAAATTCCCGTTCATTTGCGGAAACGGGAAGCACCGCGGACAACAGCAATGAAAAAAGCAAAAAGACACACAGTCCTGTTTTTTTCATGGGAATGCTCCTTTCAAAAAAAGATTCCGCAAACAGTTTGTGTGTCTTTGATGCAGTTCAATCATGTTAATTTTTGCGCAATGAGCAAAAAAATGCCGAAGCAAAAATCAAGTCAATTCCCGCTTAAGGTGCGCAAAAAGCAGTCGGCTATCCTCAAGCCGTTAATTGGAGTGGATTGTAACCAGTTGTTCAATTGCCATCGTACCGTCTGCCGAAGTCCTTACGGTCACGCGTTGCGGGCGTGCGGCATCGCTTCCGATGTCCTGACGGTAGGTCCCGTTGTTGCAGTGAATCATATATTTTACCGTGTAGGTCACCAAACGGTCCTCCCCATCCGTTGCTTCGGAATAATAGGTCAAATGAATGTTGTACAGCATTTGCTGGGCAAACTGCTTTTGCGGCTCCGCGTTTTCAAAATAAGTTCGGTTGAAATAGCCGTTGTACGACTCCGCGTCGCCGTTCACAATCGTATTCAGCCATTCGCACAAAAAGAGCACCTCGGATGGAAAATCCTCGCGGTTGTCCTCTCCCACCGCCTGCGTCAAGCCATATCCCGCGGGGTCGGCGCAATAGTAAATTTGACGGTCCAAGTTCAAATACGGGCGGTATGCGAGAATGTTTCCGTCGTAAACGGTGTCAAACTCGTAATGATATTCGGGCGGCTGATTTTTTTTCTGTTCGTTCAAGTAAGTAAGCAGCTCCAAAACGCCCCACAACAGCAGTAAAACGCCGAGCACTGCGCCGATGGCAAGCAAAATTTTTTGCTTCGGTTGCAGGCGTTTCTTTTCTTTTTTCATCATCCGTGCTCCTTTTTTCGATACATTCCTTTTCGCTTTTGAATTATTTTACCACATCGCGCCGCATTTTGCAACGCAGTTTTTCGCTTTTTTGCTCAAAAGGCGCTTTTTTCATATTTTCGGCAAAAATACTTGTACTGCCAACGATTTTATGCTATAATGAAAAGGTACAGATTTGCCCAAACGCACAGAAAGGATGCTCCCTATGAAATACCTTGTTTTGATTCCGGACGGAATGGCAGACGAAAAAATCGAAGCCCTCGGGGGAAAAACTCCGATGGAAAAAGCATATAAGCCGACAATGGATGCACTGGCGCGGCAAGCCTTGGTCGGAACGGTTTCCAATGTCCCTGCGGGCATGGTCCCGGAAAGCGACACCGCCAACATGGCAATTCTCTCCTTTGACCCGAAGGTGTACTCAAAGGGGCGCTCCCCTCTGGAGGCCGTCAGCATGGGCATCGACATGGCGCCGGACGAAACCGCCTATCGGTGCAACCTGGTGACGCTTTCCGAAGAGGAGGACAACTACGACGACAAGCGCATCCTCGACCACAGTGCCGATGAAATTACCACCGCCGAGGCCGATGCACTCATCCGCACCCTGCAAGAGCATCTGGGCAGTGACACCATGCACTTTTACACCGGTGTCAGCTACCGCCACTGTCTGATTATCAAGGACGGAGACGACCGTTATCCCTTTATGCGACCGCACGATATTTTGGGACAGCGCATCGGAGAATACCTTCCAAAAAAAGAAAACGGCGGCGAAGCATTTTACCGTTTGATGAAGGAAAGCTACGAATTGCTCAACCATCACCCCGTCAATGAGGCAAGACGGCAACGCGGGTTGAAGCCGGCCAACTCCGCTTGGCTGTGGAGCCCCGGCAAAAAGCCCCGGTTGCCAAGCTTCCGCGAGCACTGGGGACTCAATGCCGCCGTCATCTCGGCGGTGGACCTGATTAAAGGAATCGGTATTTGCGCGGGCATGGACTCCGTCGATGTGGAGGGCGCCACGGGCAATGTCCACACCAACTACGACGGGAAGGCGCAAGCCGCCATCCGCGCCTTTGAGGGCGGACACGACTATGTGTACGTTCACGTAGAGGCCCCTGATGAATGCGGCCACCGCGCGGAAACCGACAACAAGGTGCTTTCGATTGAGCTGATAGATCAAAAAATTCTCGCTCCCGTTTACGAATATCTCAAGGGATGCGGTGAACACTTCAGAATCATGGTGCTTCCCGACCATCCCACCCCCGTTCGCCTGCGCACACACACCATCGCGCCCGTTCCGTTTTTCATTTACGACTCCGAAAAAAGCCATTCGGGTGTCGATTGCTTTGCGGAAGCAACTGCGGAGCAAAAGAACAACTACGTGGAGCACGGCTTTACATTGATGGAGCTGTTGACACGGCAATGAAAGGAAGCAATAAATGGATTTGAATTCTTCTATAAACCCGACGGAAGAGTCTCCGATGCCCGAAGGCCCCGCCACTCCGGAGGGAGGCACACCGAGCGCGGAGCAAAAACGCTTGAAGCGGGCATCCTCCGTATTTGATGTGGTGGAAATGCTTGCGTTTGCACTTTTTGCGGTTCTGCTTCTGTTTACCTCCGTATTCCGTCTTTGCCGTGTGGACGGCTCCTCCATGGAGAATACCCTTTATGACGGCGAAACGCTGCTTGCAAGCAATTTCTTTTACACACCGCAGCAGGATGACATAGTCATCTTTCACCTCACCAAGCCGGAGGTCGGCTTGGAAAAAATTCTGGTCAAGCGCGTCATTGCCACGGGCGGGCAGGAGGTTGTCATCAACTTCAACACCGGAAAAATCACCGTGGACGGCGTGGAATACAAGGACACGCACGGTGTATTGAAAAATCCCTCCAACGGTGCTCTGACCGACAAATACCTCATCACCGCCGAATATCAATACAACACCTTTACCAACACCTTTAAAGCAACGGTGCCGGAGGGACACCTCTTTGTGTTGGGAGACAATCGCAACAATTCCAAGGACAGCCGCGACACGGACATCGCTTTTGTGGATGAGCGCTGTGTGCTCGGCAAGGTTGTTCTGCGCTTTGCTCCATTTACCGTTTTGGACGGCGAAAGCCGCTGATTCCAAAAAAACATTTCAAAAGAACGGAGGTTTCCGATGCCATCCGAACAAATTCAATGGTTTCCCGGTCACATGGCGAAAACACGCCGTATGATTTCCGAAAACCTGAAGCATGTAGACATTGTCATCGAAATATTAGACGCCCGCATTCCGTACAGCTCTCGCAATCCCGAAATTGTGCGCTTAACCGAAGGAAAGCCTACCCTGCTGCTGCTGAATAAGGCCTCCCTTGCGGATGTCTCTCAAAACAAGCGCTGGGCCGAATGCTACACCACCCAGACAACCACATGCCTGCTCACCGACTGTGCCACGGGGGAAGGACTGAAGAGCCTGGAGCCCGCTATTCGCAACATTCTGCGGGACAAGTTGGCACGCTATGAAGCAAAAGGAATGCAAGGCAGGCGCATCCGCGCCATGGTTTTGGGCATTCCGAATGTCGGAAAATCATCTTTAATCAACCGCATCTGCGGAAACAAGAAAACCAAAGTGGAAAATCGCCCCGGCGTCACGCTGGACAAGCAATGGGTTGCCACCGGCATCGGCGTGGATTTGCTGGATATGCCGGGCATTCTGTGGCCGAAGTTTGAAGAAAAGCGAGTAGGCGAAAATCTCGCGCTGACAGGCGCCATCCGCGACGCCATTTTGGACACCGAGGCGTTGGCCGCCGTTTTGTGCAAGCGGCTGCGTCTGCTTTACCCCGCTCAACTGTCCGCACGCTACAAGCTTTGCGACATGCAACAATACGAACAGCTTTCCGACCACGAGCTGCTCCTGGCCATCGGTCGCAAAAGGGGATTCTTGGTCAGCGGCGGAGAAATTGACATCGAACGCACCGCCAACATGCTTTTGGAGGAATTCCGCTCCGCAAAAATCGGTCGCATCACCCTCGACCGCTATTCCAAGGAGGAGCTTCATGCTTGAGGACACCATCGAACAAAAGCTGCGCGCCGAGGGCTTTTGTGCCGTTTGCGGAGTCGACGAGGCGGGACGCGGTCCCCTTTGCGGCCCCGTAGTGGCGGCTGCCTGCATTCTTCCGGCAGGCTATGTTCCGACGGGCTTGAACGATTCCAAAAAGCTCACACCGAAAAAGCGCGAGCTGCTGTTTGACGAAATCTGCGCACATGCGCTTGCCTACGCGGTGGCGGAGGCAAGTGTGGAGGAAATCGATGCCATGAACATTTTGGAGGCGGATTTGCTTGCCATGCGCCGTGCCATCGACGCGCTGTCGGTCAAGGCGGACATTGCACTGATTGACGGCAACATTGCAAGGGGATTTTCTCTGCCCGCAAGAGCAATCATCCACGGTGACGCCATTTGTCCCTCCATTGCCGCGGCATCTGTTTTGGCCAAGGTTACGCGTGACCGTCAGTGCCTGGAGTTGGACCGACAATACCCTCAATACGGCATTGCCAAGCATAAGGGCTACGGCACCAAGGCACACATGGAAGCGCTGCGCAGGTACGGCCCCTCCCCCATTCACCGCAAAACCTTTTTGCGCTTTTTGGAGAAGGAGCAATGAGGTTCCCTGCCCGTCAAACGAAAGCGCAAAGCATCGGCAAATGGGGTGAGCGCCGTGCCATGCACTATTTGTTGCTTCACGGCTATACTGTAAAGGAGCGCAATTGGCGCGCGGGACACCGCGAAATCGATTTGATTGTCTCCAATTGGCGAGACATTGTATTTGTGGAGGTAAAAACCAGAGTCTATGATTCCGTCGAAGAGATGCAAGCCTCCGCTCCGCCGAAGCATGCGGTACACAGCCGAAAGCAACAGCTGACCCGTCAGGCGGCACGGCAATATCTTGCCACACATCCAACCAAAAAGCAGCCGCGAATGGACGTCATTGAAATTTCCGTTTTGCAAGAAAGCCCCGGGAAACGTCCGAAGGCCATCCATATCAACCACATCAAGGCAGCATACTGAAAAGGAGACACGTCATGAAACTTTCCGTATTTGACCTTCATTGCGACACCGCATACGAAATGCTGCAAAAAAAGCAGCCGCTGACCGAAAACAATTTAGCCGTTTCGCTGGAACACGCAAAGGGCTTCGAGCAATACATTCAGGTCATGGCGCTTTGGACCGACTGTTCTCTTTCCGATGAAGAGGGCTGGCAGCAGGCCCTTGCTATGCACGAAAATTTACTTCGAGACGCGGCCGTTCAGTCACGCACGGCAAAGCTTTGTACATCCTGCCCGCCAATTGAAAAAGGAAGCTGTTTGCTGCTTGCCGTTGAGGATGCCCGCATTTTGGCGGGAAAGCCGGAGCGGGTGGATTTCCTTTACCGACTCGGTGTGCGCATTCTGACGTTGTTGTGGAAGGGCGACACCTGTATCGGCGGCTCGCACAACACCGACCACGGCTTAACCGACTTCGGCAAGGAGACACTGTACCGTGCCCTGCGGCTAGGAATGATTCCGGACATCTCTCACGCATCCGTTGCGTCCGCCGATGACACGTTTGCCATTGCCGCGGAGCTGCACCGTCCCGTCATCGCTTCCCACTCCAACTCCTACACCGTGTGTCCCGTTTCCCGCAATTTGCGAGATGCTCAAATTGAGCAAATCATCAAAAGCGACGGCATCATCGGGCTCAACCTGTTTCCCGCCTTCCTTTGCAAGGACAGCAAGAATGCGCACGTGACCTCCGAGGCACTGTTTCCGCACATCGACCACTTCCTTTCCATGGGTGCCGCCGAGCACCTGTGCCTTGGTGGAGACATGGACGGAGCACCCTTGCCCGAGGATATGCACTCCCTGGCCTCCTATACTCTGCTTGCCGAAAAAATGCTTGCCCACGGATACGGTGAGGAGCTTGTGCAAAAGCTGTTCTTCGGCAACGCCTACCGTTTTGCAAGCACGTATCTTCTTTGATTCATCAAAACCACCGATACCCCAAAAGAAAGGATTTCTCACTTATGCTGTACAAAAGC
>CAZWXE010000067.1:0-9488 GCA_964638045.1 uncultured Ruminococcus sp.
CTTGATGTCCAAAAACTTTTCGGCGCCGAGGTCGGCACCGAAGCCCGCCTCGGTTACCGTATAGTCGCCCATTTTCAAAGCGGTTTTGGTTGCAATGACGGAATTGCATCCGTGTGCGATGTTGGCAAAGGGTCCGCCGTGCACAAACGCGGGCGTTCTCTCCAAGGTTTGAACTAAATTCGGCTTCAGGGCGTCCTTGAGCAATGCGGTCATCGCCCCCGCCGCCTTCAATTCCCCTGCCGTAACGGGCTTGTCGTCATAGGTATAGCCGACGATGATGTCGGAAAGGCGTTTTTTCAAATCGGCAAGGTCACTTGCCAAACAAAGCACCGCCATGATTTCGGAAGCCACCGTAATATCAAAGCCATCCTCACGTGGCGTGCCGTTGACTCTGCCGCCGAGACCGTCCACCACAAAACGCAGCTGACGGTCGTTCATATCCACGCATCTCTTCCAGGTAATCTTACGCGGGTCGATGCCGAGACTGTTTCCCTGATGAATGTGATTGTCCAGCATGGCCGCCAGCAGATTGTTTGCCGCGCCGATGGCATGAAAGTCTCCCGTAAAGTGGAGATTGATATCCTCCATAGGAACCACCTGTGCATATCCGCCGCCTGCCGCGCCCCCCTTCACGCCGAAAACCGGGCCAAGCGAGGGCTCCCGCAGTGCAACGGTTACATCCTTGCCGATGCGTCGAAGTCCGTCGGCAAGACCGATGGTGGTGGTGGTTTTTCCCTCTCCCGCGGGAGTGGGCGTGATTGCGGTTACAAGAATCAGCTTGCCGTTTTCCTTTTCGGAATCGGTCAAAAGAGAAAGGTCGATTTTTGCCTTGTATTTGCCGTAGGGTTCCAGATATTTTTCATCCACATGTGCGGTTTTCGCGACCTCCGTAATCGGCTTCAGCTTCACGGATTGCGCGATTTCAATATCACTCAAAAAAGCCATTTCTTTTTTCCCTTCCTTCCACCGTATTCATTCGGTAAATTCATTTAAAATATTTGACTGCGGATGCGAAAAGCTTCATATCGTAATCGCCCGCAACGTTGCGGTACAGGCCCTTGCCCACACGCTCGGAGTGTCCCATTTTACCGAACACCCGACCGTCGGGAGAAAGGATTCCCTCCACAGCCGCCAAAGAGTTGTTGGGATTGTAGTGAATGTCATCGGTGGCGTTGCCGTCCAAGTCCACGTACTGCGTGGCAATTTGACCGTTGGCAACCAAGCTGCGCAGCACCTCATCCTCCGCCACAAAGCGTCCCTCGCCGTGCGAAATCGGAACGGAGTAAATTTCACCCACCTCACAGCCGGCAAGCCAAGGAGATTTTACGGATGCCACGCGGGTGCGCACGATTTTGGATTGGTGACGACCGATGGTATTAAAGGTCAGCGTAGGACAGTGCGCATCGGTCTCCATGATTTTCCCGTAGGGAACCAATCCCAGCTTAATCAGCGCCTGGAAGCCGTTGCAAATGCCCAGCATCAAGCCGTCCCGTCTGTCCAGCAATGCGGTGACCTCCTCGCGGATGGCACCGTTGCGGAAGAACGCGGTGATAAATTTACCGGAGCCGTCGGGCTCGTCGCCGCCCGAGAAGCCGCCCGGAATCACCAGCATTTGGGATTGCTTCACCTCGTCCGCAAACGCCTGCACGCTTCTTGCAATGCCGTCCGAGGTCAGATTGTTGATGACAAAAATCTTCGCCTCGGCGCCGGCATCGGTCACTGCCTTTGCCGTATCAAACTCACAGTTGGTACCCGGAAATACGGGAATCAACACGCGCGGCTTTGCCGAGCGGACGGCAGGAGCCTTGAAAGCGCGTTCGGTGTAGGTATAGTTTTCGATTTTCTTACCCTGTGCGGGAAGATTGCAGGGGAACACGCTCTCCAAGCGGTCCTCGTATACATGTTGCAGGTCTGCCAGACGAAGCGCTTCGTCGCCGCGGGACACGGTGGCATCGGCGGTAACGGAGCCAAGCACTACCTCACCCGCCTGCACATCGGTGACCTCTGCCAGGAAGCTGCCGTAGCCGTTGCACGCAAAGAGCGACTGCACGGGCTCATCCGTGTTATAACGGAATCCAAGGCCGTTTCCGATGCACATCTTCAGCACGGCCTCCGCTATGCCGCCGTAGCCCAACGTGTAGGCCGAAACAGCCCTTCCGCTGCGCAGCATTCCGGTCAGCTTTTCAAACAGTGCCAAAAGCGACGCCGTTACGGGAAGTCCGTTCTCGTCATAATCGGGCCGCAAAAGCACAACGCGGTTCCCCGCCTGCTTGAATTCGGGGGACACGATGTTTTGCACCTTGTCGGTGGTCACCGCAAAGGAAACCAGCGTGGGAGGTACATCGAGGTGTTCAAAGGTTCCGCTCATGGAATCCTTGCCGCCGATTGCGGCAACACCCAGCTCCTTTTGCGCACGGAAGGCACCGAGCAGTGCCGCCAAGGGCTGACCCCAACGCTTCGGCTCCTTGCCGGGTCGGGCAAAATATTCCTGGAAGGTTAAATAAACATCTTGGAAAGATGCGCCCGTTGCAATTAACTTTGCAACCGACTCCACCACGGCAAAATAAGCGCCGTGGTAAGGGCTGGCTTCACTGATGTACGGGTTGTAGCCCCACGCCATCACAGAGCAATCGTCGGTGTGTCCCTTCTCCACGGAAACCTTTTGCACCATTGCCTGAACGGGCGTTTGCTGATATATTCCGCCGAAGGGCATCAGAACCGTTCCCGCACCGATGGTGGAGTCAAACCGCTCGGAAAGTCCGCGTTTGGAGCAAACATTAAGGTCCTGCGCCAAGCGAAAATATTCCTCGCCGAAGCTGTCGGAAACATGTTTCTTATATTGTTCGGCAGCCGCGGTTTCCACGCAAATATGCTTTTCGGCGCCGTTGGAGTTGAGAAATTCCCGGCTGATGTCAACAATCGTGTTGCCGTTCCAGCTCATGCTCAAGCGTGGCTCGGCGGTAACAACGGCAACCTCGGTTGCCTCCAAGTTTTCGCTGTTGGCAAGCGCAATGAAGGCGTCGCGGTCCTCGGGCGCCACAACAACCGCCATGCGCTCCTGAGACTCGGAAATGGCAAGCTCGGTGCCGTCCAAGCCCTCATATTTTTTCGGAACCGCGTCCAAATTGATTTTCAAGCCGTCCGCCAATTCGCCGATGGCAACGGATACGCCGCCCGCGCCAAAGTCATTGCAGCGCTTAATCATGCGAGAGGCCTCGGCGTTGCGGAACAGGCGCTGAAGCTTTCTTTCCTCCGGCGCATTGCCCTTTTGCACCTCCGCACCGCAGGTCTCCAAGGATTCCACGGTATGCGATTTGGAGGAGCCCGTTGCTCCGCCGCATCCGTCGCGTCCTGTCCGTCCGCCGAGAAGCACCACAACATCTCCCGGTGCCGGAACCTCGCGACGCACGTTTGCCGCGGGGGCAGCCGCAACCACCGCGCCGATTTCCATCCGCTTTGCCGCGTAGCCGTCGTGGTAAAGCTCATCCACAATGCCCGTGGCAAGACCGATTTGATTGCCGTAGGAGGAATATCCCGCCGCCGCCGTTGTCACGATTTTGCGTTGCGGAAGCTTGCCCGGCATGGTTTCGGAAACAGACTTTGTGGGGTCTGCCGCGCCCGTTACACGCATGGCTCCGTAAACATAGGAGCGTCCGGAAAGCGGGTCGCGAATGGCGCCGCCGATGCAGGTTGCCGCTCCGCCGAACGGCTCAATTTCGGTAGGATGATTATGTGTTTCGTTTTTAAACAGCAACAGCCAAGGCTCGCTCTTGCCGTCGATATCGACATTGATTTTGACGGTGCAGGCGTTGATTTCCTCGGATTCGTCCAGCTTGTCCAATTTGCCGACGCTGCGCAAATACTTTGCCGCAAGCGTGCCGATGTCCATCAAATTGACGGGCTTTGTTCTGCCAAGCACCGCTCTTGTAGCAAGATAATCCTCATAGGCACGTTGCAGCAGTGCGTCCTCAAAGGTCACGCGGTCGATGGTGGTCAAGAAGGTGGTATGACGGCAATGGTCCGACCAATAGGTGTCAATCATGCGAATTTCGGTAATGGTGGGGTTGCGCCCCTCCTTGCGAAAATACGATTGACAAAACGCGATGTCGTCCGTATCCATGGCAAGGCCGTACGTCCGAATAAAATCGGAAAGCCCCTGCTCGTCCAGCTCCGAAAAGCCCTCCAGCGTTTGCACGGCTTTGGGCACCTCGTACTCCGGCTTCAGCGTTTCGGGCAGCTGCAAGGAAGCCTCGCGTGCCTCCACGGGGTTAATCACATACTTTTTGATTTCCGCAACCTCCGCATCGGTCAGCGCTCCGCAAAGCAAATAAACCCTTGCGGTACGCACCGTGGGACGCTCCACGGGAAAGCTCAGTTGAATGCACTGTGCAGCCGAATCCGCACGCTGGTCAAACTGACCGGGAAGATATTCCACCGCAAACACATGCGCCGCGTCGGCGGGAAGTCGGTCGGTGACCGTGTCCAATTGAGGCTCGGAGAACACGGTGCTTTTCGCCTGTTCAAACCGCTCCTTTTCGATATTTTCCACATCGTATCGATTGAGTATGCGCACATCGGTCAAAGCCGTAATGCCGAGATTTCCCCTCAAGTCGGCAAGGAGGGCCTTGGCCTCATTGGCAAACTCTTTTTTCTTCTCCGTATAAATCCGGTAAACCATCAGTTGTCCTCCTTCGCCGCAAGAGCACGCTTGCCGATGTCGCGGCGGTAATACGCGTTTTCAAAATGAATGTCGGAAACAAGGTCATACGCCCGAGCAATTGCCTGCTCCAGCGTGTCCGCAACGGCCACGGCTCCCAGCACGCGACCGCCCGCAGTTACCACCCCGCCGTCCGCCGTCTTGGCTCCCGCCACATAAATTTCTCCGTTGGGATGCTCGGGAAGCGTCAGGGGGTAGCCGGTGGTATACTTTACGGGATAGCCCTCGGAGGCCATGACAACACAGCAAGCCGCCTCGTCGGAAAAGCGAACCATATCGGCCGTCAGCGTTCCGTCGGTGGTTGCCCGCATGACGGTGAGCAGGTCGCTTTTCAAAAGAGGCAACACCACCTGCGTCTCGGGGTCTCCGAAGCGGCAGTTGTATTCGATGACCTTCGGACCGTCCGCCGTCAACATCAGGCCGAAATACAGGCAGCCTCGAAATTCTCTGCCCTCGGCTTTCATGGCGCGAACGGTGGGCAGGAAAATACGCTCCATGCATTCCCGTGCCACGGACGGAGTGTAATAAGGGTTGGGGGCAATCGTCCCCATTCCACCGGTGTTGGGACCGCGGTCTCCGTCCAGTGCCCGCTTGTGGTCCATGGAGGAAATCATCGGCACAACGGTTTTGCCGTCGGTAAAGGACAGCACCGAAACTTCGGGGCCCTCCAAAAATTCCTCAATCACAATGCGGTTTCCGCTGGCACCGAAGACCTGAGCCTCCATCATCATCCGAATGGCCGCCTGTGCCTCATCGACGTCGGCGGCAATGACAACGCCCTTGCCCAATGCCAAGCCGTCGGCCTTGATGACTGCCGGCATCGGAGCGGTTTGGACATAAGCAAGCGCTTCCTCGGCCGATTCGAACACCTCGTACGCCGCAGTCGGAATGCCGTATTTTTTCATCAAATTTTTGGAAAAGACCTTACTGCCCTCGATGACGGCCGCATTTTTGCGGGGACCGAAGCAAGGAATCCCGACGGCCTCCAAAGCATCCACGGCGCCCAGCACCAGCGGGTCGTCTGGAGCCACCACGGCGTAATCGATTTTTTCCGCCACGGCAAAATCGACAATGCGGTCGATTTCCTTGGCCCCGATGTCCACGCAAACGGCGTCCCTTGCCATCCCGCCGTTGCCGGGTGCGGCATAGACGGCGGTGACGTTTTTATTTTCCTTTAACTTTCTGACAATGGCGTGCTCGCGTCCTCCGCCACCCACAACCAGTATTTTCATAAAGCAAAGCTCCTTTTGTGTTCTGTCGAAAAAACTATTTTGCCGTTTCGGCATCGGAATCAATGATGGAACAGTCGCATACCCGTAAACGCCATCACCATGCCGTATTTGTTACAGGTCTCAATCACTTGGTCATCCCGAATGGAGCCGCCCGGCTCCGCAATGTAGGAAACACCGCTCTTGTGTGCGCGCTCGATGTTGTCCCCGAAGGGGAAGAACGCATCGGAGCCCAACGCAACACCCGTAATCGAATTCAAATACGCCCTTGCTTCCTCATCGGTCAGCGGCTCGGGACGCGTCGTAAAATATTTTTGCCATACGCCCTCGGCACAGACGTCCTCCTCGTTTTTGTTGATGTAGGAGTCAATTACGTTGTCCCTGTCGGGTCTGCCGAGCGTGGGCAGCAGCGGCAGATTCAAAACCTTGTCGTACTGGCGAAGAAACCATGTGTCCGCCTTTCCGCCTGCCAAGCGGGTGCAATGAATGCGGGACTGTTGACCCGCACCGACACCGATGGCCTGTCCGTCATATGCAAAGCATACGGAGTTGGATTGGGTATATTTCAGGGTAATCAGAGAGATGATTAAATCCCGTTTTGCGCTGTCGGGCAGCTCGCGGTTGGCAGTGACCACCTGCGAAAGAAGCACATCGTTGATTTCAAAATTGTTTCGTCCCTGCTCGAACGTAATGCCGAACACCTGCTTGCGCTCAGTCGGCTCCGGAGCATAGCTCGGGTCGATTTCCACAATGTTGTAGTTGCCCTTTCTCTTTTCCTTGAGAATGGCAAGCGCCTCCGGCTCGTAGCCGGGCGCAATCACGCCGTCGGAGACCTCTCGCTTGAGCAGCTGTGCGGTTTTGACGTCGCAAATGTCGGAGAGGGCCACCCAGTCACCGAAAGAGCACATTCTGTCGGTTCCTCTCGCTCTTGCGTAAGCGCAAGCCAAAGGAGAATCGTTGACGCCCTCCACATCGTCGACAAAGCAGGCCTTCATCAGCCTTTCGGAAAGCGGAAGTCCCACTGCCGCAGAGGTGGGGCTGACATGCTTAAAGGAGGTTGCCGCCGGCAATCCCAACGCCTCCTTCAGCTCCTTCACCAGCTGCCAGGAATTCAATGCATCCAAAAAATTGATATATCCGGGTCTGCCGTTGAGAATTTTAATGGGCAGCTCCCCGTTTTCCATGTAAATGCGTGCAGGCTTTTGATTCGGATTACAGCCGTATTTCAGTTCAAACTCTTTCATGTCCGTTTCCTTTCCCGTTTCATAATACATTTTTGTTGGTAATGATTTCGGTAGGCGCACTGCCGTCCAGAGGAACACAGCGCACAAACAGCGAAACCTTGTTGTCGGCGTTCAAATTGTTCCAGAGCAAATCGGACAGCTCCCGTGCGGTGTTGGGAAGCGAAACCTCCTCCGGCTCACCGCAGAAGGAAGGAATGGGGTCTCCGTCGCAGCGGTAGGTGTGGATAAAATGTCCGATTCCGGCCTCCGGAGTATATTCGTAAAAGTAGCGGTTGCAGGTCTCGGGACGCCCGTTTGCACTTTTGAGAATGGAAAGCTTGTAGGTAAAGGTGCTGCGCGGGAAGCAATAGTGACAAATTCCGGAGATGCGCGGGGTGTAATTGGGACAGTCGGGCTCGAATTCCCGCGTCCGCAGTGCATCCTCAAACGCATTTGCGTTGTCGGGTGCCGCCGCAACGGCATCGTACACGGTGTCGGTTTGGTCGCCGTTGGTAATGATGTCCACGCAACCCTTTTGCAAATAGGGATTGTAAATAATCAAACTGGGGTCCGAAAGCTTGGACTCATCAAAGGCCTTTGTGCGCATGCCGCCGTCAAAGCGTTCGAAAACGCGGTTGCGGCTGTTTTCGCTGCGCCCCATAATGAAATATGCCGTCATGGCATTTTTACCGTCTGCCGAAAGTCCCAAAACAATGCCGCGTCCTGGATAAGAATTTTCTCTGAGTAATTGACCGAGTTCGTATAAAGCCATGCTTGTTCAATGCTCCTTTGCTGTTTGAATTTCGCAACAGACCATTTCCGTTGCACGCGGAAGCAAGAGCCATTCCGCTTCCTCCATCACTCTGCGCTGTAAGATTTCGGGAGTGTCTCCTTCCCGAACGCTCACCGCTTTTTGCAAAATAATTTCCCCTCCGTCGGGAATTTCGTTGACATAGTGCACCGTTGCTCCGGTCACCTTCACGCCGTAGGCAAGTGCCGCCTCATGCACGCGCAAGCCGTAAAAGCCCGCACCGCAAAAGGAAGGAATAAGCGAGGGATGCACATTGAGAATGCGTTTGGGATAGCGTGCGGTAAAACGCGGGCTGAGAATGGACAAAAAGCCCGCCAGCACAATCAATTCGATTCCGTTTTCTTCCAAGACGGAAACCAGCGCGCTTTCAAATTCCTCGGCGGAAGGAAAGCTCTTTTTTTCCACAACCGCGGTGGGAACCCCCGCCTTTTGCGCTCTGGTCAGTGCATAAGCGTTTTTATTGCCGGAAACCACCAGCACGAGCTCTCCGCTTTGCAAAGTCCCGTTGCTTTGCGCATCCAGCAATGCCTGCAAATTGGTGCCGCCGCCGGAAACAAAAACCGCGATTTTAACCTTTTTCATGCGCACGCTCCTCCTTTGTCAGCCTTAAAAGCAAGGGAATGGTCCAGGCTCCGACGCTGTTTCCCACAAGGAACAGCACCGTGTAGCCGAGCGCCCGAAAATGAAAGGCCCCTGCCGCCGCAAAATAAAACATATTGGCAATAGAATGCTCAAATCCGCTGAGAATAAAAGCGGGAATACAAAGAAAAATGCCGACGCAGGAATGCTTTTCCCGATAAATCCACACGGCGATGTACATCAGTACCCCACAGAAAAAAGCTCTCAGCAACGCCTGAAGAACGGTTTGCTCCAGCTTCACCTGACAAAGGTATTCCGCAAGATAACCCAAATCGGGGCGTGCAAGACGCAGCATGGAGCCGAACAGCAGACAACCGAGCAAATTTCCGAGCAGTCCCAGATAGACCTCGGCAAGTGCCCTTCCGCTGTGATTGTCCGCAAGGCTGCCGACCCTGCCCGTATACAGGGAAAAGCCGAACATACAAATGCTGAACAGGGCCACGCTGAAAAAGACGGCACCGACCACGCGGTTGTCACAGGCAAGGAACACCGCTCCTCCGAGCGAAATGCACAAGCCCGCCAGTACACCCTTCGTCGTTTCGCGAATCAGCATAAAATTACACCCTCGTCGCCCTTTACAATTTCACCGCAGAGATAAGCCTCCTCGCCGTTTGCACGGAGAATCTCCAATGCGCGGTCCGCCTCTTCACGAGGCACAATCACGCTCATGCCGACACCCATATTGAAGGTATTGAACATATCTCTTTCCGGAATATCTCCCGTTTTCGCAATCAAATCGAAAATGGGAAGAATTTTCAGGGAAGAACGGTCGATTTTTGCGGTGAAGCCTTCGGGAAGGCTTCTCGGAATGTTCTCGTAAAAGCCGCCGCCGGTGATGTGCGAAACAGAGCGCACCGAAACCTTCTCCA
>CAZWXE010000068.1:0-9446 GCA_964638045.1 uncultured Ruminococcus sp.
GTTCCGAAGTTGAACCAGGGATGACCGAATACCTTTTTGGGCAGAGGCAAATCCAGGGCCATGAGGAAAATCGGCCAGTAGATGGTGTGAAAACGAAGGATGTCCTTGCCGATGATGTGCACGTCCGCAGGCCAAAAACGTCGGAAGTGCTCGCTTTGCTCCTCATAGCTCTTGTCCGGGTCATATCCCAATGCGGTGATATAGTTGGTCAGTGCATCCAACCAAACGTAAATCACGTGCTTGGAATCGAAATCCACGGGAATGCCCCAAGTAAAGGAGGAGCGGGAAACACACAAATCCTGCAAGCCCGCCTTGAGGAAGTTGTTCACCATTTCCTTTTTGCGCAGCTCGGGCTGAATGAATTCGGGGTGCTCCTCAATATGCTTCATCAAACGGTCGGCATACTTGCTCATTTTGAAGAAGTATGCTTCCTCGCTGGCCTGGGTCAGCTTCGCTCCGCAGTCCGGGCAAACACCGCCCTCTGCCTGTGTGTTGGTAAAGAAGGATTCGCACGGCGTGCAATACCAGCCCTCGTAGGAGCTTTTGTAAATATCTCCCTTTTCGTAAAAGCGCTTGAAAATCTTTTGAACCGCTTGAACGTGGGATTCATCGGTGGTACGGATAAAATAGTCGTAGCTGCTGTTCATCAGGTCCCAAACGCCTTTGATTTCACCGGCAACCCCGTCAACGTAAGCCTTGGGCGTAATTCCCTTTTCGTTGGCATAGTTTTCAATCTTTTGTCCGTGCTCATCGGTACCCGTGCAAAAAAAGACCTCCTTGCCGCAGGCGCGCATGTAACGTGCCACCGCATCACTCATAATCACCTCATAGGTGTTTCCGAAGTGCGGCTTGCGGGAGGCATATGCAATGGCAGTCGTCAAATAAAATTTTTCTTTCATGTTATGTTCTCTCTTTCGATGAAATCAGACAGCGGAACGCTTTGACAAAAGCGGAAATAGGCAATCAACATATTCGGCAGGGTGTATATCAGAAGCAAAATGCCGAAGGTCAACAGCCCCAACAAAATGTGCGGCAAAAAATGCAAAAGGAACCCAACACCTCTCAGACGAAACGCTCTGTACATTCGTCCGGAGGACCTTCGGCATTGCAAAAGAGAGGCCGCAGGCTCTCTTATGGAAAGCGCGAGGGTGTAAAACGAACGGGACATCAGCAGGATGCCGACGGCAATCTCCGCCACAAGTAACAAGGCCACACCGACAACGGCGGGCAACGGCAACATCAAAAAATCGGCCAGCGAATAGGTACCGCCGACAATAAGCGCAAGCAATGCAACTCTCCATGCAAAGCCGAAGGAAAGCCCCAAGGCCCGTCCGTAAGCCTCGGTGGAACCGAAGAAATGAAACAGCTCGGCAAGCACGGTCTCCTGTTGGCGCTCCATCCGATATGCCATGCGAAACAAACCGACCGTCAGCGGAAAAATGACAAAAAGAGAAAGCAGAAACCACGCACCATACTTCCCAACGGGCAATAGAAACGACAAGAGCCGCGTTTGAGGAAGCATTTGAGCAAAAACGGAAGCCGTTCCGTCAATGACCGCGTACAAGCCGCACATCAAAACCGTCAGCAGCAAAGCTTCAATCAAAAGCAAGCGGTTTCCGCAACGCGACAATACCTCGGACGAGGACCGCGCGGCGGCGTCTGCCGTAGGCAGAGAATCGGACTGCTTCACCATGCTCACGCCTCCTTCTCAAGCGAATCCATACGAAAATATTATATCAAAAATTCCGACTGTTTACAATACCTTTTTGAATTTTTCTCTTCGAAAGCGTCGAGAATTTCCGTAAAACCATCAAAAGGAGAATCAAAAATGGAAAATGCAATCCTTCTGCGACGCATCGAACGGCTCTTGGAAAATTTTCTGCCGCTGGTAACGGGCGGTGTGGGCTATGTTTGCCTGGAAGAGCTGGCAAGAGGCCGCTCCCATTGGAGCATGGCACTGTGCGGCGCCGTCTGCTTCTGGTTTTTGTATCGGCTGACCGACAGCTATCCGCGCAGCTCCCTGCTGCTGCGCGCACTTGCGGGTGCGTTGTTCATCACAGGCACCGAATGTCTGTTCGGCTGCATTTTCAATCAATGGCTCGGCCTCGGCATCTGGGATTACAGCCATCTTCCGTTTCAATTTCTCGGTCAAATTTGCCTGCCCTTCAGCATCCTGTGGTTTGCCCTCTCAATCCCCGCTCTGCTGCTGTGCGGATGGATGCGGCGTGCCATCTTCTGGAAGTCGTGAAAAAGCATCCGTCCTGTCAACCGTGCTCCGCCGACGAGCTGCTGTCTCAAATCGGTCAAAGAAGAGGCGCTGTTCGAAGCCGCTCCTTCCTCGGCTATGTGTACGAGCTGCTTCGTCATGCCAAACTGTACCGTCTGTGGGACCGCATTTTCACCTATTTTCGCCGACTGCGCACGGTTACGCTGGTTTTGAAAGCGGTCAGCCTGCTGTTTACCTTACTGCAAGCGGGCACCGTGGTGCTTCTCGGCACGCTGTTGCTGTTGGTTGTGCTTCCGCTGTTTGCCACTCTGCTGTCCGGTGCGCTCATCATCGCGCTGTTGGAAACCGGAAGAACCGACCGTCAACTCCGCAAGGTCATCGGAGAGCGCAGGGTGTTGGTTTGCTTTCCCGCGGCGGGGCGGCACCTGTTTTTGCACCGCAATGCGTTGGATTTTGCTCATCGGAACTGGGTGGTGCTTGCGGTTTCTCCCCATTGGCTCGATCCGCGCGGATTTGAGAAAAAAAGCTTTTATTGCACCGCACGGGAGGAAGCGGAGAGGGTGTATTTTGTGCGTCCTTATTATTTCTTTCACCTGCGCCGTCGCATTTTGAAGCGCCGGCAAATCGCCTATTGGTACTGAGTATAACAAAAAGATGCGCTTTTGCCGTTCGAATGTTCCCGAAGCAGTAACGGCAAGGATGCCGCAGACTTTTTTCCGAAATGCAATATTTTTTGAAAATAAAACTTGAATTCTGTTCAAAAAGTTGTATAATGAAGAGGAAAAGAACGAATTTCTTCCGACTTTTCACATTCTGTACCAATCGGAGGTGCCATGTTTTCTATGGAGTCCATCATTCAAGTGCAGCATCTTCAAAAAAGCTTTGGACCGATAAAAGCCGTACAGGACATCAGCTTTGAGGTTCGACAAGGAGAGCTGTTTGCGTTTCTGGGAGTCAACGGTGCGGGAAAATCCACCACAATCTCCATTCTGTGCAGTCAACTGAAAAAGGACAGCGGCCGGGTATTGGTCGGCGGCAAGCCCGTCGGCAGTGACGGCATCAAGCGTCGGCTTGGCGTTGTTTTCCAAAATTCCGTTTTGGATTCCGCTTTAACGGTAAAGGAAAATTTGGTTTCCCGCGCCGCGCTCTACGGCATTACGGGAAGCGAATTTCGTCATCGACTTTCGGAATTGTCCGAGCTGCTTTGCCTGGAGGAGCTGCTTCCCCGCACGCTTGGAAAGCTTTCCGGCGGACAGCGACGGCGCATTGACATTGCCCGCGCGCTGTTGCACAAGCCCGACATTTTAGTGCTGGACGAACCGACAACCGGACTGGACCCGCAAACCAGAAAAGCACTTTGGAGCGTGGTCAGCCGTCTGCAAAAGGAGGAGCGCCTCACCGTATTCCTCACAACGCACTACATGGAGGAGGCCGCGGAGGCAGACCACATCGTAATTCTGGACAGCGGCAAAATCGTTGCCGAAGGCACCCCTTTGGAGCTGAAAAACCGCTACACCGGGGATTTTATCACACTGTATCATGTCAGTGAGGCGCAGGTTCAAGCCTTGGGCTGTCCCTACACCGCCCTTGCGGACGGCTTTCGGCTGGAGGTCAAAAGCACCGCACATGCCACGCAAATGATTCTCGCAAACACCGCATTGTTTGCGGATTACGAAATCACAAAAGGCAAAATGGACGATGTGTTTTTGGCTGTTACGGGTAAAAAATTGGCGGGAGGTGCAGAGGCATGAAACAATTCCGTGCACTGGTTCAACGCAATTGCAAACTGTTTTTCAAGGACAAGGGAATGTTTTTCACTTCCCTCATCACACCCTTGATTTTGTTGGTGCTGTATGTCACTTTTTTGGCAAAAATCTATCGCGATTCCTTTGCTTCCGCTCTGCCGCCCGGATTTACAGTGGACGAAGCCTTGCTCAACGGCACCGTGGGCTGTCAGCTGCTCTCCTCCTTGCTTGCGGTGTGCTGTATTACCGTTTCTTTTTGTTCCAATCTGTTGATGGTGCAGGATAAAATCAGCGGCGCCGCAAAAGATTTGAACATGACACCGACAAAGCCGTCGGTGACGGCACTCGGCTACTTTGCGGCAAGTGCAATCGTCACCCTGCTCATCTGCTGTGTGGCACTGCTGGCAGGGCTGCTGTATCTGGCGGCTCTGGGCTGGACGCTCTCGGTTTCCGATGTCCTTTGGCTCCTTTTGGATATTCTGCTGCTGGTGCTGTTCGGGACCTCCCTTTCCTCCCTGATCAACTGCAATCTTTCCACCAACGGGCAAGCTTCGGCAGTGGGAACCGTTGTCAGCGCAGGCTACGGCTTTATTTGCGGTGCCTATATGCCCATTTCCAATTTCTCGGACGGCCTGCAAACAGTGATGTCCTTCCTTCCGGGAACCTACGGAACCGCCCTTTTGCGCAACCATACCCTACGCGGCGTCTATGAGGAAATGGCCTCCGTCGGCATTCCGGCAGAAATCATTGACGGCATCAAGGATTCCATTGACTGCAATCTGTATTTCTTTGAGCACAAGGTGAAAACCGGCATGATGCTTTTGATTCTGACATCTTCCGTGTTATTGCTGACCGCAGGATACATTCTGCTGCAATATCTCAAGCAAAGAAAGCTTCGCGCCTGAAACATCCGAGGCGATTCGCTTTCTTTCGAAAACCAACAACAAGAGGAAACTGCAATGAAAGTTACGTTCAATCCCGACCGCGAGGTTGTAAAGGTGGTTCAGGAAGGCCTGAAGCGCACCGGCGGATACTGCCCCTGCTTGCGAGAGCAAAGCGAGGACACCAAATGCATGTGCAAGCAATTTCGGGAGCAAATCAAGGACCCGAATTTTGAAGGCTTTTGCCACTGTATGCTCTATTACAAATCCAAAGATTAAAAATAAGGAGAAATCAAAATGGCCGAAATCAACGTGACGTCTCAAAATTTTGAAGAGGAAGTGCTTCACAGCGACAAGCCCGTGCTCATCGACTTCTGGGCAACCTGGTGCGGTCCCTGCCGCATGATTGCGCCTCATGTGGCTGCAATCGCCGAGGAATGCGCCGACACCTTGAAGGTTGCAAAGGTGAATGTGGACGAAGAGGAGCAATTGGCATCCTCCTTCCGCATTACAAGCATTCCCACACTGGTTTTGATGAAAAACGGAGAGGTGGTTACCCAGACGATGGGCTACCGTACAAAAGAACAAATTTTGGAGCTTTTGAAATAACCGAAAGCGGTTTTGAGCGGGCACCCATTCCAAAAGTGCCCGCTCTGTCCATATGCGTTTTTCCCACTATCTGCTTCAAACGGGCCGTAAGCAACGCTTCCCGCGCCTCTGTCGATTCTCCGAGCATCGTGGGATTTGTCACATAACACGTGATTCAATTTTTCGGAAAGGAAACCAAACCAATGAGAGAATGGCAAACGCGAAAGAACTATCTGTTTGATTTCGACGGTACCCTGGGAGATTCCATGGAGGTGGTCGGCAATTGCTTTTTGCGGCTGCTGGATGAAAAAAAGCTCCGCTACCCCGCCAACATCGTCAACATCGTCACGCCCCTGGGCTTGGAGGAAGCCATAGAATACATCATCGAACACCTCGACTGTACCGATTCAAGGGAACAATTGATACGCGGCGCACATCAATTCATGTACCGCGCCTATGCCGAGGAAATCAAATTGAAGGAAGGAGTACCTGCCTATTTAAAGCAGCTCAAAGCAAACGGTTGCTCCTTGAACATCCTTTCCGCAAGCCCTCACTTGACATTGGATGCATGTTTGAAGCAAAACGGTATTTTTGAGCAATTCGACCGTATTTTCAGCGTAGAAGATTTCGGCATGCTCAAATCCGATGTTGCCATCTATCACAAAGCGCTGGAAAGCATGGGCGCGCACGTCGAGGACACGGTATTTTTTGACGACAATGCCATTGCGATTGAAACCGCAGTGGCGGCAGGCTTGTTCACGGTCGGCGTTTACGACAAATCCTCGGCAGACAGCACACAGCGAATTCAAGCCACCGCACAGGATTACATCCGTTCCTTTACCGAACTGCTTCCCCTCTAAACGAAAATTTCGAGCATTGAATGAGCCCCTCCAAAAGCTGCGCTTTTGGAGGGGCTCATTTTTCGACTGATTATATCCTGATTCTCGCAAACGTGCGAAGCTTATGTTCCCAAACCGTTGACCCACATGCGAAGCAAACCGAGCAGCACAGAGCCCACCGACAACCACACGGCGTACAGAACCGTTGCGAGAATTTTCTGCCATCTTTTCCAATTGCTCATCCACAACAGCACCAAGCCGACAACAGGCTGAAGGAACAACGCCGCCAATATCGCGGGCGTGGTCAAATACCACGGAACAAATCGAACCCTGCCGTTGCCGGAACGGCGACCTTTTTTGGATTTTTTCACTTTTTTTCGGTTCCCCGCCCGCATCTCCTCGGGGCAAAGCTTGCCGCAAAGAGGGCAATGCTCGGCGGCAAAAAACGTTTCACAATCGGGACACTTATTCAATTCCGGATAGTCCACGGGATTGTCATTCGAAAAATATCCAAGCTGTGTTCCCATTGCCAAACCTCCGTTCCTTGATTGCCCTTCCATTGTACTACATTTTTCACTTGATGTCAAGAAAAAATTTCGGGCCGTCGACATCCCGACGGTCCGAAAGAACCGATACTGTTTACTTTTTCATCACCGCAAGTCCGCACCAGCCGTTGTCCACGCGACGTTCCACAATACGGTAGCCGTGCCTTTCAAAGCATTCCACCACATCCTCACAACGTTCGGCAATGATACCGGATGCAAGCAAAACGGTTTTTTCATGCATGAACGGAGAGAGGTCCGGTGTCATGCGGATAATGATGTCCGCCACGATGTTGGCGCAAATCAAGTCATACGGCTTGGAGCAGTCGGCTTGGTGAAGCAAATCCGAAACCTCGCAGGTAATGTTTTGAAGGCCGCTGTCCTTGATGTTTTCGTTTGCAACGCGTACCGCCATCGGGTCGATGTCATATGCCTTACATTCCGCCGCACCCAGCTTGGAAGCACAAATGGCAAGAATTCCGCTGCCGGTGCCGACGTCCATCATTCTGCACCCTTCTGTGGTGTAAGACTCCAGCATTTGGAGCACCAAACGGGTGGTCTCATGCGTACCGGTGCCAAATGCCATTCCGGGGTCCATACGAACAATCAGCTCGCCCTGCTGCGGCTCGTAATGCTCCCATGCGGGAACAATGACCATGCGGTTGCCGATTTTGATGGACTTATAGTATGCCTTCCACGAATTTGCCCAGTCGTCCTCGTGTACGCCGACGGTTTCGATTTTGGCATCCGAAAGCTGCGCTTGCTCCAAGCGCTCCCGAAGGAAGGCCATACACTCCTTGAGATTGCGCTCCATCGGCAAATAAACCGATACCGAAGCAACGGTTTTGTCCGCATTGAGAATGCTTTCGTCAATGAGGTCACCGTAGCAGGTTTTCAGGTCTATATCACTGTAATCTTCGATTTGAAGATTGTTGGAGAGCATGCTCATAATGGCTGTCAGAGTATCCAATTCCTCCAACCGGACGGTTACGCGAAGCTGTGTCCACTCGCTTTCCGTTCCGTAGTCTCCGCACACGTAATCCTTATCCATCTCTTTTCTCACTTTTGTCCGAAAATTTTCTTAAAAAATTGCTTATGCTTTGTGTAATTACTCTCACCGCAGCTATCGGCAAATGCCTTCATGGCGTCCTTTTGCTTGTCGGTCAATCCCTTCGGAATTTCCACCATGGTACGGAAAATCAAATCTCCCCTGCGGCCGCCTCCATTGACGTAAGGAATCCCCTTGCCGCGCAACGTAAATTTCGTTCCGGGTTGAGTTCCTTCGGGGACGGTATACTTGGTGTTGCCCTCCAGCGTCGGGATGTCCAGCTCCGCACCCAACGTTGCCTCGGCAATCGTCAAGGGCACCTCGCAATAGATGTTGTAGCCGTCACGCTCGAAAATGCTGTGGTTGCGCACCGACACCGAAATAATCAAATCCCCTGCGGGACCGCCGTTTTTGCCGTCGTTTCCCTGTCCGCGCAGTGCAATGCGCTCTCCGTTGTCAATGCCCGCCGGAATGGAAACCGAAAGCTTTTTGCTCTCTCGAAGCATGCCCGAGCCGCGGCATTTGGTGCAGGGGTTCTTAATCACCTTTCCGCTTCCGTGACAGGAATCACAGGGAGCGGTGGATTGAAACGCCATTCCGCCCATGCGCTGTACGCGCCGCACCTGCCCCGTACCGTTACAAACGGTACAGGTCTCGGCAGAGGTACCTGCCGCGGCACCGCTTCCCTTGCACTCGCCGCAACGACAAATGCGGTTGTAGGAAACATCCTTTTTGACGCCGAAGGCTGCCTCTTCAAACGTGATGGTTACTCCCGCGCCGATGTCATCTCCGGGAACGGGACCGTTGCGGCGTTGTCTTGTGCCGCCGAAGGCACCGCCGAACATGCCGCCCAGAATATCGCCAAGGTCGCCGAAATCTCCGAAGCCGCCAAAGCCTCCGAAGCCATTCGCTCCGCCGCCCATAGAGGGGTCAAAGGCCGCATGGCCGAATTGGTCATACTTTGCCTTTTTTTCGGCATCCGAAAGCACCTCATATGCTTCGTTTGCTTCTTTGAATTTTTCCTCCGCTACCTTATCTCCGGGATTGGCATCGGGATGGTATTTCTTTGCAAGCTTATAATATGCTTTTTTAATGGTACCCGCATCGGCGTTTTTGTCAACGCCGAGGACCTCGTAATAATCTCTTTTCTCTGCCATGATGCATCCTGTATTCTAAAAAATGAAATTCCTTTTACGACACCCGACGGGAAAGGCGCAAAAGCACCTTTCCCGTGGAGCATTCAGAACAGCTTCCGCAATTACTGATTTGCGGAATTGTCCTCATAATTTGCATTGTAATAGGTGCCGTCCTGTCCGTCGGCCCCTGCTCCGCCCTGCTCGGAGCCTGCCTGCTGCTGGCTGTACAGCTTCTCGGAAATCTTGTAGAAGCTCTTTTCCACTGCCTCAGTGTCGGCCTTAATCGCTTCGGTGTCGTTTCCTTTCAAGGTCTCCTTCAGCTTTTCGATGGCGGTTTTCACATCCTGCGCATCTGCGGCGTCCACCTTATCGCCAAGCTCCGTCAGCGTCTTTTCGCTTTGGAAAATCAAGGATTCGGCACGGTTTCTGACGTCAACCGC
>CAZWXE010000069.1:0-3826 GCA_964638045.1 uncultured Ruminococcus sp.
GAGGGCGACGTCTTGACCGTTTGACTAATGGGCCGACTGCTGCCGACTTCAATATTATAGCACATTCTTTTTCGCTTTGCAATAGTTTTTTGAAAAAAAGCAGAAATTGGATAAAATACGTAAAAAATAAATCAATCCGCCTTCTGCTTTTTGGCAAAAATGCGAGTGATTTTACGGATTCTTCAAGATTTTTTATCGATTCTTCATTGCTTTCGGAGAAGTTTTGATATAAAATAAAAAACAAGGGGGGAGAAAATTTTGGACGAAAAGAAAGCACTTTTAATCAGTGCCTGTTTGCTGGGCGAGCCGTGTCGATTCGACGGCAAAAGCAAGCTCAACCGAGAGGTTGCCGCGCTGAGGGAGCATTACCGGCTCATTCCCGTTTGTCCGGAGTGCCTTGGCGGCCTGCCGACTCCGCGTCCGCCATCCGAGCGATGCGGCGGGCGGGTGGTCAATCGACTCGGCGAGGATGTAACCGCGGCCTTTGACAAAGGCGCCGAGGCGGCACTGGCATTGGCGCGGGCCAACGGATGCCGTTTGGCGGTTTTGAAGGAGAGGAGCCCATCCTGCGGATGCGGTCAAATCTACGATGGCAGCTTTACGGGCACCGTGATGGACGGCAACGGCGTGACGGCCGAGCTGCTGCTGCGGCAGGGCATCGGCGTGCTGGGCGAGAGTCAAATTTTCACCCTCAATAAGCAGGAGGTAAAAGATGATGAAGAAAGCTGTTAGAATCCTCAGCGTTTTGTTGGCGTTTTTGCTGACTTGTACCCTTTTTGTTGCCTGCAAATCGGATGGCGACGAGAATCCGACGGGAACGTCGACCACCGCGGGAGGAACCGCGGCCCCCACAGGAGGCAACGCAACGGGCGGCACCGAAACCGGTGGCGGCGAGGAGAACATCGAAGCGGAGATGTACCGTCCCGACAAGCTGAATTTCGGAAAAGGGGACAGTCCCTACGAGTTCAAAATCGGCGTGCCGGGCAAGAATGTTGCGGATCTGTTCAGCCCCGTGGATTATGTGTTTGCACAGGATAATCTGGAAGGCGACGCCGTCAACACGGCATTGCAGGACCGCTCCGACTTTTTGGAGGACTACTTCAACATTGCCATTGAGCCGGTTCATTCCATCAACGCCACGGTCATTTCGACGCAGGTGCGCGCAGGTACGGATTTTGCCGACGTGGTGATGACCGGTGCCCGTGAGGCCATTCAGAAATGTGCCAAGAACGGTCAGTTCTTGGATTTGAGCACACTGGATACGCTGAATTTGGACGCGTCCTATTGGGACCAACGCATTCAAACGGAGTATTCCATCGGCGGCAGAGTGTTTGCCCTTGACGGCGACATCAGCTGCTACGACGAGCTGACCACCATGGTGGTAATGTACAACGCCACCCTGTACGACCGCTACGGCTACAAGAATACCTGGGGCTCTCCCTACAAGCTGGTTTCCGAGGGCAATTGGACCTTTGACACCATGCTGGCGATGTACCAGGGCACGTCCAGCCAAACCGGCTCCGCGCTGACCTCCTCCGATACATGGGGAATGATAACCGAGGTCACCGCGCCGTATCAGCTGTTCTTGGGCTCCGGCCGCAAGACGGTGAAAAATACGTCGTCGGGCTTGGTTTCCATGTTTGACGAGGACTATGAGGCCACGGCAAACGTCATTTTGGACATTACCGAGCGCTTTGTCACCGATAAAGAGACGCTGTTTGCGGAAGCAAGCGGCGGCGTGCTCGGCTCAGACGTTTGGCATGAGGTTTCCGATATGTTTGCCAACAACCAGGCGCTGTTCCGCAGCGGCTCCTTGGGAGACGCCACCGACCTGCGCAACATGGATTCCACCTTCGGCCTGCTGCCCATTCCGCGTTATTATGCGGGCGACGGACAGGACGGCTATTATTGCTACGTCAGCGCAACGTCGGGCACCCCGTGGTTTATGCCCATCACGGTAAAAACCAACCGCCATTTGGAAATCACCGGTACCGTCTTTGAGGCAATGGCATACTTCTCACGCTACTCGGACGATGCGCAGTCTTTGTATGATGCGTTCTTCGAGAATATGACCTACGTCAAGCTGTGCCGCAATGAAGAGGACCGCGAAATGCTGACGCTGATTTTCAATTCCAAGACCTATGACATCGACCATGCCTGCGTATTCTCCGGCATCGGGAACCTTGTCATCGGAGCGGCTCAATCGCACAGCGTGTCGGGACTTTACACGAATATTCTTTCGGTAAAAACCGTCACCGAATCCGAGATGACCTCGTTCCTTGAGGACCTGGAAAAGGCAGTCGCCGCACAAGGTTAATTCATATTCAACAGTGCCCGAAGCGGAATTTCCGCTTCGGGCAAATGTGTATCGAAAGTGCGGGCGGAACGAATGGGTTTTGCTCTGATTTGTCCGATTTTTGCCCTCTCACCCGCTACGCGGGAGCTCTCCCGGCGGGAGAGCCTTTTAAAAATTCGACTTTTGGAGAGGGAAAATGAAGTCGGTCCTTGTTACTTTGCTGGTTTCATATCGAAGCAAGACTATTAAAAGCCTCGCCCTTTGGGAGAGGTGGCGGCGTAGCCGTCGGAGAGGGCAAAATGAAACAATTAAAGAAGAATTACAAATTGTTAAATGTAGCAAAGATTTTGCGGCGCAATATGACTCGTCAAGAAAAACATCTGTGGTATGATTTTTTGCGGCATTATCCTGTAAAGATATACAAGCAACGGATTATAGACAATTTCATTGCCGATTTTTATTGCCACAGCGCCCGTCTCGTAATAGAAGTGGACGGTTCGCAGCATCGCACAGACCGTGGTATGATTCACGATACAAAAAGGACTGAAATTCTTGAAAACTACGGGCTCTATGTATTGCGGTTTTCCAACCAAGACATCGATGAAAGATTTGAAGGCGTTTGTAATATGATTGACAAAACAATTCATGAACGGATTGAAAATTTATATTAGTACGCCTTCTCACCCGCTACGCGGGAACTCTCTCGCCGGGAGAGCCTATTTGAAGCAAGAAGTCTGAACCAAAGCCTCGCCCTTTGGGAGAGGTGGCGGCGTAGCCGTCGGAGAGGGCTTCATGCAAAAAATGAGGAATAACGAAGGATTTTTGCAAACTGAAAGATTCGCTTTCCCATTTAAAGCCCTTAAAAATGAAATCTTTTGTGCAAATTTGCGAACGAATTTTGAACAAGATGCACAAAATGTGAACAAACCGGTTGTCAACAATTTCCGAAAAAGCAAAAAAATAGGACAAAAATCAGCATGCTTGTTTGGTCATAGTGCGCAAAAAAAGTTCGTGACCCGAAATTTCTTGTGCACTGTTGACGAAAAGCGGTGCTTGTGCTACAATAAGACTATATTTAATGGGTGTTGCTTCGAAGTGATGTGCGACGGAGGGCGTAATGCGAAGGAAACACAATCGCGAAATTGTTTCAACAGCCAAGATGTTGCGAAAGCATATGACGAAGGAAGAAAAACATCTTTGGTATGATTTTTTACGAACATATCCGATTCGATTTTCTCGTCAAAAGGTGCTCGGAAAGTATATTGCCGATTTCTATTGTGCCGAGGCGAAGTTGATTGTTGAGCTTGACGGCTCCGGGCACTTTACGGAAGAAGGGAAGCGGTATGACGAAGAGAGAACTGCGTTTCTTGAAGCGTATGGGTTGAAAGTTGTTCGGGTTTCCAATACGGAAATTCATCAAAACTTTCGTGGAGTTTGTGAATACATTGACCATTTTGTGGAACAATCCCTCAGTCACCTGCGGTGACAGCTCCCTTTACACAAGGGAGCCTGCTAAATATTGAAACTTTA
>CAZWXE010000069.1:3926-9263 GCA_964638045.1 uncultured Ruminococcus sp.
TCTAAAGCGATGAAATTTTTTCAAAAAATCAAGAAAAAATGATAGTTGCTTTGCCAAAGCGTGGAGTGAATTTGCCTCCCTTGTGTAAAGGGAGCCTGCTAAATATTGAAACTTTATCTAAAGCGATGAAATTTTTTCAAAAAATCAAGAAAAAATGATAGTTGCTTTGCCGAAGCGTGGAGTGAATTTGCCTCCCTTGTGTAAAGGGAGGTGGCGCATGAAAGCGCGACGGAGGGATTGTAAAGCAAAAAAATCAGTAAAACAATCTCTCGTTCAAAAACCGATGGCATTTGACAGTTTTCTTTACACAAGGGAGTCTTTACAAAAACCAGAAATTCGCACACATCTTGAGAGTTTGGCAAAAACCTGTATGGAAAGATTGCTACAAAAAGCTTGAAATTTAGTTTGCCTCCCTTGTGTAAAGGGAGGTGGACCGCTGCAAGGCGGTTCGGAGGGATTGTAAACCGGGGAAATCCGACCATCAGTCCTTGCTTTTTACACGAAGAAATCTACAAAACCAATGATAAAATTTTTATTCCGCGGAATAAAAGAGTGCAGGCGACCGCTGTTGCGGTCGCCTGCACGGGGCGCGCAAGCGCGGGCGGGAAAAAGGCGGCTACACCATAATAGGTTCCTGTCAAAAAGCAAGTAAAATACAAGCTTCACTGCCGATGCGCAGTGCATGGTAAAAAATTCTCTCTCAACCCGCAGGACAGGGGCTTGCTCCCGTCCTGCCTCGGGGCGGAGGGATTGTAAAAGCAATAAAATGTTCAACAAGACAATCCCTCAGTCAAAGGCCGATGGCCCTTGACAGCTCCCTTTACACAAGGGAGCCTTACAAAAACCAGAGTTTCGTACACATCTTGAAAGCTTGGCAAAATCAGTATGGAAAAGATTGCTGCAAAAAGCTTGAAATTTAGTTTGCCTCCCTTGTGTAAAGGGAGGTGGACCGTCGCAAGGCGGTTCGGAGGGATTGTTTTCACAGAGATGTCAGACATGTGAATTAAACTGTGAAGTAAACTTTCAAACGAACAGCCGGAAGCAGACCCCGATGCTGCGCATCGCCCTTCGCTCAGGGTGACACAAAAGTCGTGGGCACATTTTCACTGTTTTCATTTCCGCGCAAGCGGGTGAAAAAATAAAAAAATCATATTTTTTGGAGGACGTTATGAAGAAAAAACTGTTAGCGATTCTTTTGACGATGGCGATGGTGGTCACCATGCTTCCCGCCGCCTTCGTCACAGTGACCGCGGAGGATGGGGATGTAAATCTCTACCCGGATAACACGGTAGTGGAAGTCGGCACCGCTGAGGAATGGAAGGGCAACGTTGCAGCGGGTAAAAACATCAAACTGACTGCCGACATTACCTTGGAAGGTGCGCCTCTCTATACATTCTACGGCGGAGTGATTGATGGCGATGGTCACACCATTACGGTTAACTACACCATTGGCGCGGATGACACTGCTTTTAGTGCTACTCAATGGCCTAAAATCGGTGGTTTGTTCACTCGCTTGTATGGGTGCACCATTAAGGACTTGACGGTTGCGGGAACGGTTTCTTTGGCAAAGGATGTTACTACATCGGACACAGACCCGGTGGAAATCGGTGGTATTGCCGGAACTGTTGACGGAACGGTTGCTTTTGTAAATGTCACATCCACTGTGAATGTAACCGTTACAGACGCCGAAACAAATCTTGTTGCAGGTGGCTTTTTCGGTTATACTTCAAGAAACAACACCGGCAACACATGCTCAACAACTCCTAAAGTTACCATGAAAGATTGCGTATACAACGGAACGGTGTCTGTTTGCGGTGGTTCTGCCGGTGGCTTTATCGGAAAGAATATTTCCACAACAACTTTAACGAATTGTGTTGCAAAGGGCACTGTAACTGCGAATAAGACAAAATCCAATGTGGGTGGTATTTTGGGCCGTGTTGCTGTTGCTACCGATGCCTCTATGACAATGGTGAACTGCGACAACCAAGCGAATGTTAAAGACGGCATCTTCATGGGCGGTATGATTGGCTTGTTGGATACCTCTGGGGATACCGTTTGCAACACCACGCTTCGTGGTTGCAAAAACAATGGCGACGTTATTTCCGAACTGCCTACTTCGACTGGTTGGCCTTCTGTCGGAGGTATGATTGGTGAAACCGGATGGGCTAAGTGCGACCTTGACGTGGTGGATTGTGTAAACTACGGTAAAGTGGCTTCTTACAACAACAACGGTGGAATCATGGGCTCCTGCAAAATTGATGATGTTTTGACAGACGGTGATTACACCGTAAAGAATTGTGTCAATTCCGGTAATGTGTATAGCTTGGACGGTGGTCAGGCGGGCGGAATCATTCAATATATCGCAAGTGCTACCGTTCGCTTGGAAGGTTGTGTAAACTTGCAGAATTCTGCGAATACAGCAAGCTTTTCCGGTATTGTTTTGAATGCAAAACAAGTTACCAATCTGGAACTGATTGATTGCGTGAACTATGGCAATCTCACCGGCAGCTCTATTGGCGGCATTTTAACCAAGACTGTTTGTGATAAAAACAAGGATACGGGAAATTATGATTCTCCCTGTAAAAATATCACAATTAAAGGTTGTGTTAACTACGGTAACCTCAACGGAAAAAATCAGGTCGGCGGCATTTTGACTACGGCCGGTGAAGTTTGCAATAACATTACAATTGACGGTTGTGTGAACTACGGTGATATTTCAATGGATACATCGTATCAATGGAACTATGCAGGCGGTATTATCGGTGACGTGAAAAATTGTGGTAAGCTTGAAGTAAAGAATTCCGCAAACTACGGAACTGTGCAGAGCAAACGTGGCTACATCGGCGGTATTGCAGGTGCGCTTCACACTGTTAACTCTGCGGTGTTCGAGGATTGCTTCAACTATGGTACGGTTCTTAACACAGTTACAGGAACTTCCGAGGAAGGTGTTGCAGGAATCATCAATCGTCTGGACCAAGCAATTACCCTCAATATTACAAGATGTCACAACTTCGGCAAACTTTCCACCAACGTCTGGGGTTGGACAAAGGCCGGTGGTATTTTGGCAACAGCACAGAACGCAAATGCTGTTATGGAGGTTAATATTACCAATTGTTCCAACTTCGGTACATTTGAAATTTACGACTATTCCGGACGTACCTCTGACAATAATTACCGCCCTGAAATCGGCGGTATTTCCGGTACGTGCAATGCTATGAAGGCAGACGGCTCTAAATTCAATGTTGTCGGTTGCTATTCTAACGGTGTTGTTGTAGAAAGCGACAAAGCGAAAGAAACAAGAACCACGAATACCGGTTGGAATTACAATTTTGAAGCAATAAGTGCGATTTCCACTGCTGCGGGCGCAAATACTAAATCTGTTAAGGGTTGCGCTTCCGCATACCTTTATGCGAACAGTAAGAACTTAACTGCACAATTTGGTATCGATACTTCCGGTAATATCAAAATTGATAATCAAACCGATTTGGCGACGGTAGTTGCAACGCTCGGCTCTGCGTTTGTTCTCGATGATGGACAGATTGAGCCGGTTTACGCGCTGAATAAGGCAGCCACCCAAATTTACGCAACGCAGGAAGCAAGTGCGGGCGAGGGCAACACGGTGGACATTCGTGTGCTGGCGTTGGTCAACTCTCTCGGCTATGACCTGGCAGGTGTAAAAATCACCGCTGTCAACGGTACCGCTGTTGCAGACGACAAGGGCAAGGTGACCACTACAACGGTGTACACCGGCGTGAAGAACGGCGACGACGATGCTTACGCGCCCTACGGCACGTACTATCTCCCCATCACCTTGAAGGGCATTTCCAACAGCGGTACCTTCACCGTGACCTTGAAGAGCTTTGTTGAAAAAGACGGCACGACGACCGACGGCGCCACCTACACCGTCACCGTCACCGACGGCGCGGTTGTTTCCGCAAAAAAAAAATTAAATTTTCCTGAATCTCCCGAGTGGGTGACCCCTGCGGCTCCGCCCACCGGGGACGAGTATACCCATGTCATGTCCTACAATTTGCTTGTCGGCAACAAAAACAAGGCTGCCGTGGTTGCGCTCATTACGGCGCAAAGCCCCGACATCTTCGGCGTGCAGGAGGCAAACAAGGATTGGTATGACTATTTGACTGAAAATTTGCCGGATGATTACGCAGTTCTCGGCTTTGGCAGAGGCAGTGAATCTACCGCGGAAATCAACAACAACGACGAAGGATGCTACGTTTTTTACCGCAAGAGCAAGTTCAACTGTGAGGAGACAAAAACCTACTGGCTCTCGGACACGCCCGAGATAAAAAGCAAGGTGTCCGGTGAAAAGGATGTGGACGTGGACCAATACTACCGCATTGTAACCTTTGCCAAGCTGACGCGCATTTCCGACGGCAAGGCGCTGGTGTTCTGCAACACGCATCTGGATTTGTATGCGGCGGCACGTCAAAAGCAGGTGGCCATCCTTTTGAACTTCATGGAGCCGTATCTGCAAGAGGGCCTTCCCGTGGTTATCACAGGCGACTTCAACATGGCAAGCAGTGAGACCGCCGCGTTCGGACAGTTTGCCACGGAGGGCTTCCAAAGCGCAGCCGCTGTCGCCCTCAACAAGGGCTCCACGGTTGCCACCTTCCCGTCGAGCAATGCTTACATTGACTACATTATGTGCAGTGACAACATGGAAGTCAACTATTATTCGGTTGTAACCGACCCCTCCAATTCTTCGGACCATCGCCCCATCGGCGCGTGGATCAAGTATTGAGCACACTTTAACACTCATCTGATTTTATAAACGGAAAAGAGGAGAAACATGAAAAAAACATATCAAACGCCGGAAACGGAAGTCATTCTTCTGGACGCTTGCGACATTTTGACCCTTTCAAACGGAGGGGTTGCAAGCAGCAGAGACAAAGATATTGTAATCGAGAATTTGAATTCTCTCATCAGCGGCGGCAACTGATTGCCCATTGCCAAGGCGGCATTCCCAAACAAGCGGGAATGCCGCCTTTTTGGCTTTTTGTCAATCGTTTGGATAAAATGATTGAAAGTTTTGGTCAAGCTTTTTTAAAAGCTTGCGCGGTGAAGGGCGAGAAGCCCTTCTCGCCGCCCGCGGGCGGCGAAATGCTCCTTGGCGTTTCTCTTTTGCTAACTTTTCTATTTGCGCCCACGGTGTCAAAGAGAAAAGTGGCTATGGAATTTTTGCGATTTTACGAACCACGGTCTTTTGCGAGAAACATCAAATTTGTTGCCTTTACAATCCCTCCGAGCCGACTTACAACGCCACGCGGAAGCGCCGTCCCCTCTGTTTGCGACAATCCCTCAGTCACCTTCGGTGACAGC
>CAZWXE010000070.1:0-8644 GCA_964638045.1 uncultured Ruminococcus sp.
GGAGGTGGCAAAAATCTTTGATTTTTGACGGAGGGATTGTAAAAACATCCGTCAATCGCCTGCCGTGCACAGCGTGCTTTTACGCCCGAGATTCTGCTCGGCTCACGCCTCGCACTGCTCCGCAGTTCGACTCGCTTCGCTCGCTCAGAATGACACGGGCGGATTGCGGTTTTGTGTCACCCTGAGCGGAGGACGCAGTCCGCAGTCGAACCCGCAGGGCGATGCGCAGCATCGGGGTCTCCTTCCGGCTGTTCGCCCACCTTTGCTTCATTCGCAGGAAGGCTTCGACAAAACCGTTCAGTATTCCTTCATCCGCTCCGGGAATTGTTTGTAGTCATCGATGAAGATGTAATCGATTCCCCCGAGACGCACATGGCTGTCTCCGCCGCCGTCCTCAAAATCGTCGCCCACATAGAGGATTTCTTCCTTGCGATAGCCGTTTTCCGCGGCATATCGCATCACGGCATCGTACTTATTGTACTTGGCGCCGGAAAAATCGAAGGAGGAAGAGCCGCCGATGAAAACGGTGTAGTCCTTGAAAATTTGCAGCACCTCGGGATACAACACCCTTCTCTTTTTGCGGTCCGGGTCAAAGGCAAGCTTGTCCGCTATGTCGGCTTTGGTACCCAACAAAGGAAAGGTTACCATGCCGGAGGCGTGAAACTCCACCGACTCTCCGCGATACTCGGTGTAGCCGTATTTTTGACGCAGGTACGCAATTTGCCGCGTGAAAAAGTCTCGGTCCACCTCCGTTCGGTCTTGCCGCACAACGGTGAAATTCCCGTCCGCGGCATGTGCCTCCTCCATTCCGTAATTGCCCAAAATGTCAATGGGATATTCCCCCATTTGGCTGTAAATGCGCGAGGCGGCGCCCGCCCCCACCATCAACAGCTTGTATTTTTTGCCCAGACGGTCCAGCTCCGCTCTGTTTTCCGCGCAAAGCGGAGAGCGATGCTGCGTCAGGGTTCCGTCCAGGTCAAAGCAAATCAGTTTTTTCATGATATTTTTCTTTTGCTCCTCCAATCTTATTTTCCGGCAACGCTTACCTGTCGCAGCAAAACATCGGGAGAGCCGAACACGGTCAATCCCTCCGGAATGTCCCATTCCACCTCGTTGCCGAGGCATTCAATTGACCGCAGCAGCTCAAAGAAGTTGCCCGAAACGGTGAACGACCTTAACGGCTCCGCACGCTTGCCGTCTCGAAGCATAAAGCCCGCCGACTCAATGGAAAAATCTCCCGTGACCGCATCCGCTCCGGCGTGGAAGCCCTTGCACTCGGTGATATAGATGCCGTTTTGCACCTTGTCAAACAACTCCTCGCGGCTGTGCGTACCCGCATGAATGCAAAAGCTGTACGGAGCAATCGTCACACGGGAAGCATACCCGTTTCTTTGACCGTTGCCCGTGGATGCAACTCCCGCCTTGCGCGCGGTGGTCAAATCGTAAAGCAACGTCTTCAGCACGCCGTTTTCGATGATGTTTTTGCGGTACGTCGCCACACCCTCGCCGTCAAACGGCGTTTGCATGGGGCATCCCGTACGCAACGGGTCATCCGACACCGTAACACAATCGGCCGCAATCCGTTCTCCCTCCTTGCCCGCCAGCAGGGACAAACCGAGCTGTGCGTTCTTGGCGGAGAAAACGGGAGAAAATGCGGCAAGGAAACTGCGGAAGGTGGCGCCCTTGATAACAATATCGTATTTTCCGGAGTCTACCAAGGTTGCTCCCAGCTTGTCCAAGGCGCCCTGCACAGCCTTTTCGGGCAGGGCGGAAAGCTGCTCAAAGCACTCGCCCTCGCAAAAATCAAAGTCCTCCTGCGCTTCCTCCCCTCGGCGCACCACCGGAGCCACATATGCCCCCGACAGCCCCACACGGTTGGAGAGCAACAGTCCCTTGGAATTGTACAGATGCGTTTCTCCGACAGAGGAAAACGCAACGGACTGTGTTCCGTCACCGACACACTCCGAGGCCGCATACGTCGCTTTTTGCAGTCGGAGCGCATGGTCCCGCACGGCAGTCGTTTCCAGCAGACGCACCTGCCGCGCTTCCGCGGATTCATAGGAAGGAGAGCCCTCAAAGATGATTGCCTCGTCCTCGCTGTCGATGCACTCCGCATTGGAAACGGCGTGCTCTACCAGCTCCTCCATCGCCTCCGCAGTCATCAATTCCCCGGCCGCGGAGCCCATCTTTCCGTTGACGATGCAACGGAAGCAGATGCCGCCCGCCACACCGGAGGAAAACGAGCTGATTTCATCCTTCAATGCCTTCGCGCTGACGCTTTCCTCATTCTGATAATAAATTTCATATTCGTCGATACCCGCGCGCCGTGCGGCGTCTGCCAACGCTTGCTTCATTTGCTCAAAAATCATCTCAGCGACCTCCTACTGTAATGGTGGATACTCGAATTAAGGGCTGTCCCACGTCGGTGGGAACGCTGCCACTGGAGGAGCCGCACATGCCCTGCGCACGCTCCAAATTTTGACCGACCATGTCGATGTTTTTCAGAATTTCGGAGCCCGTGCCGATGAGTGCCGCTCCCCGAACCGCTTCGCAGATTTTGCCGTTGCGAACCATATAGCCTTCGGTTACCGCAAAATTGAACGCGCCGGTCAAGGGATTCACCGAGCCGCCGCCCATCTTGCGGCAGTACAGCCCGTACTCCATGGAGGCGATGATGTCCTCGTTGCGGTCCTCTCCGTTTGCAATGTAGGTATTGGTCATGCGGGAGGTCGGCGCAAAATGATAGTCCTGCCGTCTTGCGTTGCCCGTCATGGGCATTCCCATGCGTCTTGAGCCGAGACGGTCAATCATATAGCTTTTCAAAATACCGTTTTCAATCAAAACATTGCGTTGCGTGGGGGTTCCCTCGTCGTCGATGTTCACCGAGCCCCAAGCAGACGGAATGGTGCCGTCGTCAATGGCTGTCACCTTCGGATTGGCAATTTGCTGCCCCAGCTTTCCCGCCATTTGCGACGCGCCGACGGCAACCGAGGTTGCCTCCAGGGAGTGCCCACACGCCTCATGGAAAATAACGCCGCCGAAGCCGTTTTCGATGGCAACCGTCATCTGTCCTGCGGGGCAATATGCGGCACCGAGATTCACCATGGCCTGACGGGAGGCCTCGCGACCGATGTCGGCCGGCCGAACCGTGTCGAACAGCTCCAAGCCCATGCCGGCACCCGGAAAGTGCGCGCCCGACTGATTGATGCCCGCGTCGGACGCAACCGAAGAAATTTCCATACGGGTGCGCACATGGCGGTCGGTGGTGTAAAGTCCCTCGGAGTTGGCAACCAGGATGTTGCGGTCCACACCGTGGAGAAAGCCGCTGACCTGCGAAATTTTTTCATGATATTCCTTTGCGGCAAGGCAACCGCTGCGCAGCAATTCGACGCGCAGCTTTGCGTCCACCGAGGTGGGTACCGCCGACACGGGATGGATGTTCGGGAACACCCGCTCCCGCAGCACCACGGAGGGCGCGTCCTTCATTTCACCCATGGCCTGTGCCACTACGCGTGCGCATTTCATCAGTCCCTCCGCACTCACATCCGAGGTAGAGGCAAACACCGTTTGCGTACCGCGAAAAGCACGAATGCCGACACCCGAGAGCAAATTGTCGTTGACGCGGTCGATTTTTCCGTCCACCATAAAAACGGAATTGTTTCGGGTGACCTCCCCGTAAAGCTCCGCAAAATCGGCCCCCGACGACATCGCACAGGCAAGAACCGATTCGGCCAATCGTTTTGCAATCATATCAGAATCTCCTTTTGAGTATATTCAAGGGTATTTTATCACATTCGAAATCAAATTACAATCCTTTTTCGGCAAAACGGCAATCTTTGCCGTCTTTCTTGACAATGCCGTGAAAATATGCTATACTGATTCCAATCTGATTATGGGGGTGTTTTCGATGAAAACAGATGCTTGTTTTTCCGCAACGGAGATTCTTCTGCCCGACCTGAACCGCATTGACGGCAAGCTTTGGTCCGTGGTAGCCTGCGACCAATACACCAGTGAGCCCGACTATTGGAAAGCGGTTGAAAAGCAAGTGGGTGACGCGCCCTCCACCCTGCGCCTGATTCTTCCGGAGGTCTATTTGGAGGACGAGGATGCACGCATTCCGGAAATTCACAACCAAATGCGCAAAGCCTTGGAACAGCAACTGGTTTCCTACCCGAACGCCATGCTCTATTTGGAGCGTACCCAGGCCGACGGCAGAGTTCGCCGCGGCATCATCGGCGCCGTCGATTTGGAATGCTACGACTACCGTGCCGGCTCCTCCGCCCTCATACGCGCAACCGAGGGTACCGTTTTGGAGCGTATCCCTCCGCGCGTCAAGGTGCGTCGCGACGCCCCGTTGGAGCTTCCCCACGCCATGCTCCTCATCGACGACAGCGCGCACTCTGTCATCGAGCCCCTCGCGCTGACCTGCTCCATGCGCTCTCCGGTGTATGATTTCGACCTGATGCAAAACGGCGGTCACGTCAACGGATATCTATTAGAGGAGCAGGACAAGCAAGACGTACTGGCGGCGCTTGCGGAGCTTGCCTCGCCCGAGGAAACCGCGCGCAAGTACGGCGACGCATCCCTTGCCCCCCTGCTGTTTGCGGTGGGCGACGGGAACCATTCCCTGGCCACCGCCAAAGCGATTTACGAGGAAATGAAGGCCCGGGACGAGGAGGCTGCCAAGGCAAGCCCGGCGCGCTATGCGCTGGTGGAGGTGGTAAACCTTCACGACAAGGCGTTGGACTTTGCCCCCATCTATCGCGTGCTGTTTCACTGCGACCCGGCTGATGTGCTGTCCAAACTGAAGGCGTTTCTCGCAACGCTCCGCGGAAGTGCCAAAGAGCAACGCATCCTTTGCATTGCCGAAGGAAAGCCCGAGGAATTGACCGTTCCCGCTCCCGTTCATCAGCTGACAGTCGGAACCCTTCAAGCCTTTTTGGACGACTACATCCGCGAAAATCCCTCCGTGAAAGCGGATTACATTCACGGAGAGGAAACCCTGCGCAGCCTCGCCGCGCAAAAGAACACCGTCGGATTTTTGTTTGACGGCATGGGCAAGGACGAGCTGTTCCGAACCATTCAGAAGGACGGCGTGCTCCCCAGAAAAACCTTTTCCATGGGATACGCCAACGACAAGCGCTTTTATTTGGAGTGCCGCAAGATCAAGTAACGGCAAATTCAGCACGTTTGGGACAGCGTTGTCGAACATTTCCGCTTTTTGTCAAAAAATACACAGCAGGGTGTCGAATCACGGTGGGCAAGCGCTTGTACGCTTGCCCACCGTTTGCCGTAAGGACTTGTTTGCTTTCATTTTTGCGGTTCATCGTCCGAAAATCCTTCTGAAAAGGCGAAAAAAGGAGGATTTTCGACCTTTTGATGCATTTTTATATTGACAAACTTCGCCTTTTTTCATATAATATATTATTATTGCTCTTTTACCGAAAGGGCGTATCTGAAAGGACAATACACCATGGGAATCAAAGTAGTAAAGTTCGGCGGCTCTTCGTTGGCGGATGCCGAGCAGTTTCGCAAGGTTGCCGCGATTGTAAAAGCACACCCCGACCGCCGTTTTGTGGTAGCGTCTGCCCCCGGCAAGCGCTTTTCGGAGGATGTTAAGGTAACCGATATGCTGTACCGTTGCTACGATATGGTGCGCAACCGCGAGGACATTCGGCAGTACTATGCGCAAATTGCTCAGCGTTACAACGACATCATTTCCGATTTGGGGCTGGATTTTGACATCAGCGGAGAGTTGGATTATATCTACAATGCCATTTTGCATCATTCAGGCAAGGATTTTGCCGCAAGCCGCGGAGAATATTTGAATTCCATCATTCTGGCAAAGTTCCTCAAATTTGATTTTATCGATGCTGAATCCGTAATTTTCTTCCGCGAGGACGGCAGCTTTGACGAGGAAGGAACCGACAAGGCCATGAAGGCGGAGCTTGCAAAGCATCGCTACGCGGTGATTCCCGGCTTTTACGGCGTAATGCCGAACGGTACCATCAAAACCTTCAGCCGCGGCGGCTCGGATATTACGGGCTCCTTGGTCGCACGCGCGGCAGAGGCGGAGCTGTACGAAAATTGGACCGACGTCTCCGGCTTTTTGATGGCAGACCCCCGTGTGGTTAAAAATCCGAAATCCATTTCCACCATCACCTATCGAGAGCTGCGCGAGCTGTCCTATATGGGTGCGACGGTGCTGCACGAGGACGCCATTTTCCCCGTGAGAAGCGCGGGCATTCCCATCAACATCCGCAACACCAATGAGCCGCAGGCAGACGGAACCATGATTGTGGCAACCGCCACGGAATATGATGCGGAGCACATTGTGACGGGCATTGCCGGCAAAAAGGGCTTTTCCGCAATCAACATCGAAAAAGGCATGATGAATTCGGAAATCGGATTCATCTGCAAGGTGCTCAACGTGCTCAAGGAGTTCGGCATTTCCTGTGAACACATTCCGTCGGGCGTGGACACCATGAGCGTGTTGGTGGCAAGTGCGGATTTGGATGGCAGGCGCGAGCAGCTGCTGGAGGCCATCATCAAAAGCGTTGCCCCGGACAGCATCGTCATTGAGGACGGACTTGCCTTGCTGGCGGTGGTCGGAAGAGGCATGATTCAGGCAAAGGGTACGGCGGCAAGAGTGTTCCATGCCATTTCCGAGCGCAACATCAACATTCGCATGATTGACCAGGGCTCCAGCGAGTTGAATATTATCATCGGCGTGGAGGAGCACGATTTGCAATCGGCGCAGCAGGCAATTTACAACGAATTTGTAAAATAAAAAGCAAAAGGGTGTTGCAATGCAAAACGGCAAAGCAACACCCTGTGTGCCATCGGATTGTTTTTTGCGCCCGTTTCGAACCATTCGAAATGGTGCTTACGCCAGGCTTTCGCTCAGCTTCTTGCCTCCCAACAGGTGGAAGTGCAAATGCTGCACCGATTGGCACCCGTCCTCACCGCAGTTGGTAATGACGCGGTAGCCGTTTTCCAGAGCCTCCGCTTGCGCGATTTTGGGGATGACCTCAAAAATATGCGCGACAACGGCGCTGTTGTCGGCGTTGATGCCGTTTGCCGAGGCGATGTGTGCCTTCGGCACAATCAGAATGTGCACGGGGGCCATGGGATGGATGTCACGAAAGGCGTACACAAGCTCGTCCTCATAAACCGCGGACGACGGAATTTCGCCTCGGATGATTTTGCAAAAAATACAGTCTGTCATTGAATCTGCTTCCTTTCTTTGGGCGATTGCCCGGTTTTGTTGCTGTATTCAGTATACATCAAAGCGGTAAAAAAGTCAATGCTTTCTCCCGCGCGGACAGGCTGTTTTTCACAAGGAGGATTTTGACATGACTCTCAAGCAGGATTTGTGGGAATATCTAAAACAAACCGAAAAAACCGTGGTCCTATACGGAATGGGAAACGGTGCGGACAAAATTTTGCAGGCCTGTGCGCAAAAAGGGATTGCCGTTTCGGACATTTTTGCCAGCGACGGTTTTGTCAGAGGGCACGCTTTTCACGGCATGAGTGTCAAAACGTGGGGAGAAATCAAAGCGCTGTACGGAGAGCAAAACGTAATTGTTTTGCTCTGCTTCGGAACCTCCCGCCCCGAGGTGTTGGCAAACATTTTCCGTATTCGCGCCGAAGCCGAGCTGTATGCCCCGGATGTTCCCGTTTTCGGAGACGGTATTTTCGACCGCGCGTTTTATCTGGCACATCGGGCGGAGCTGGAGCAAGCAAGGGCGCTGCTTTCCGATGAGGAATCGAAAGCGGTTTTCGACCGCATTTTGCGTTATAAATTGACCGGAGACCTTCTGCAGCTGACAGAAGCGCAAGCCGAGGAAGCCGAGTTGATGAAGACCATGGTGCGACCGCAGGAAATAAAGTGCGCCGTGGACCTCGGTGCCTATAACGGAGACAGTGTCCGCGCTTTGCTGGATGCCGAGGGCAGTACGGTGCAAACCGTTGTTGCCGCCGAGCCGGACAACAGAAATTTTCAAAAGCTTTTCGTTTATGCGGAAGCCGAAAAAAGAGCAAGAGTTTGCCCCGTCCATACGGGTGTGTGGAGCGAGAGAACCGTGCTCTGCTTCGATGCCGAAGGAAACCGCAATGCGTCCTTTGCGCAAAACCGCTCGACCGTGTTGCAGGGGCGAGGCGCAAGGCTGCAAGAGGTTGCCGTCGACACGGTGGACCACCTGGCCGAGGGGTATCCGGTGGACTATATCAAATATGACGTGGAAGGCTCGGAAAAAGAAGCTTTGCTGGGCTCCGTGGAGACGGTGAAGCGGTGTGAGCCGCGGTTGATGGTATCCTTGTATCATCGCAACGAGGACCTGTTTGCTTTGCCGTTGCTGTTGCATCGGTTGTTCCCCGCATACCGCGGCTTTTATTTGCGGCGGCGCGGCGGAGTTCCCGCATGGGACATCAATTTGTACGTGGAAAAGGAGCCGAGGTGAGTCAAAACGCAGGGAAAGTGTAAAGAAAAAAGCCGAGCGCAAAACTTTTTTCAAAAAAGGCTTGACAAAGGGATGGGAATATGGTATAATACCACTGTTCAAAAATGAAGCTCGTTGCGAACGGCGGTTCGCTGGTGTGGCTCAATGGCAGAGCAGCTGATTTGTAATCAGCAGGTTGTTGG
>CAZWXE010000071.1:0-8447 GCA_964638045.1 uncultured Ruminococcus sp.
AAAAAGGTGTTGCTCGGAGACATGCTGTATGCGGGCTACGAATATTACAAAAAATTGCAGGAGGCCTCTTCATCGGTGCTCGGAGCATGGATGACGGTGCTTTTGTTTACTCTGCACTTATATTTTGATTTTTTCGGGTATTCGGATATGGCAATCGGATTGGGCAAGCTGTTCGGATTTCGCTTTCAGGAAAATTTCAATTATCCGTATATTTCAAAGAGCATCACCGAATTTTGGCGCCGTTGGCACATTTCGCTTTCCACCTGGTTTCGCGAGTATGTATACATTCCGCTCGGGGGAAATCGGCACGGCCTTGCAAAGCAAATTCGCAACCTTGCCGTTGTATGGCTGCTGACAGGTCTTTGGCACGGCGCAAATTGGAATTTCCTTTTGTGGGGTGCATATTTTGCGGTGATTTTGATTGCGGAAAAATGCTTTCTTTTGCGTCTGCTGGAGCGGCTTCCCGCCGCCGTGCGGCATTTGTATACGGTTTTCTTGGTGCTCATCGGCTTTTTGATTTTTTCCTACACCGACCTTTCGGAGGGCCTGAATTGCTTGGCGGCAATGTTCGGCTTCGGAACGTGCGGGTTCACCACGTCCGTGGCAAGCTATCAGCTTTTGCACCTGCTCCCACTGCTTTTCATTGCCGTGCTCGGCTCCACTCCGTTGCCGAAGCGGTTGGCTGAAAAGCTTTGTCAAAAGCATCCGTGGTTGGTATTGCCTCTCACGGTTCTCGGGGCAGGGGTTGTCGTACTTTGCGTGGCGTATTTGGTGGATTCCACGTTCAGCCCGTTTGCTTATACACAATTTTGAGGAGGTGGCGATGTGAAAAAAACAGTAGAACGTTTGACGGTTGTGTTATTTGTATTGTTTATTTTCGGATTTGCGATTGCTTTCCTTGTGCAATCGGACCGCTCTTTTTCCGAGCAGGAGAACCGAAGTCTGCAAAGCCTTCCGCGCTTTCGCTGGGATAAGCTGACAGACGGCCGATTCTCTGAGGAGATGAACGAATATTACTCCGACCAGTTTCCGCTGAGAGATTTTTTTGTCGGGTGTAAGGGAACGGTGGAAATTCTTCTGGGAAAGGGTGAAAACAACGGTGTCCTGTTGGGACGGGACGGCTACCTTGCCACGCGCCTGTACAACATGCTTTGCTCCGACGGAACGGTGCGCGAGGAGCACGATGCTTTTGACGAGGCGCATTTGCAGGCGGCGGCGCAAGGTGTTTTGACGGCAGAGCGGAACCTGAATGTTCCGTTTCGTGCAATGTTGATGGGCAGGACCGTGGATGTTGCAGGCTCTGCGTTTGATTACCCTGCGGATTACAGCAACGCCTTGCGTGACACCCTGAGCAGTGTATTGGGAAATTCCGATGCGTATATCGAAACCGTTTCGATGTACAAAGAGCTCTTTGAACGCGGGGAGTACGTGTATTACAAAACAGACCATCATTGGACCACACGGGGTGCCTATTACGGCTATGTGGCGGTGATGGAATCCTTCGGAATGGAAAAGGAAATTCTTCCGATGGAGGCATTTACCAAAACGGTGGTTTCCGAGAATTTTTACGGGACTGCTTGGTCGGCCGGAGGAATGAAATTCGTCGGTGCCGACAGCATGGAATTTTGGACGTTGGGCAATGAGGATGACTTCTCCGTGGTTGCGGATGGCAAGGAATTGGACAGCTTTTACAATGAGGAATATTTGACCAAAAAGGACAAATATTCTGCGTTTTTGGACGGCACCCACGATGTGGTCACCGTTCGCCGAAGGGACGGCGCGGAACGTCCGACGCTGGTTGTTTTCAGGGATAGCTTCGGCAGCAGCTTGGCTCCGTTTTTGGCACAGCATTTTGATTTGGTTTTGCTGAATCTGTCTTCTTATCGCACCGATTACACCGATGTTACCCGCTATGCCGAGGAATACGATGCGGATATGGTGCTGTTGGTTTACACGCTGGAGAATGTGTTGGAGGGCGACCGATTGAACAGGTTGCGCTGAAATCGGCGAGGAAAGGAAAGCTTATGAATGCGAAAATAAAAAAAGCAGGACGGTATGTCCTGTGGGTGTTGGGCGGATTGGTGCTGTGCGCCGTTGTGCTCGGCATTTTGAACGGCTTTGTCGGAAAGGGAGCATGGGGATTCGGTTGGAACAACTATCGCTACGACGACAGCCTTTATACCGCGCAGGGCAATTGCTCCATTCCGGAGGCCGCCGGAGTGGAGCGCATCGAGGTCGACTGGGTGGACGGAACCGTGTTGCTCATGGTTTCTCCGGATGACAGTTATATTTCGGTCAGCGAGCGGGCAGATACGGAATTGACCGAAAGCAGTACTCTGCACTGGGGCATTACGGATGACGGCAAAACGCTTTCCGTCAAATATCGCGCTTCGTCCGTTTTTATGGGTTCCGGCAAAAACAAGCAATTGATTTTGCGCATTCCGCAAAAAATGCTGCCTCAGCTGGAGGAAATCTCTTGCCGCACGGCTTCGGCAAAGCTCCTTGCCGAAAATTTAGAAGTGAAACAGGGCACCTTTGCTTCGGACTCGGGGAAGCTGATGCTGCAAAATTGTTCTTTTGAACGGTTGACCGTAAGCAGCGGAGGCGATATTCTTTGCGCGGGAACGGTGACCGAGCAATTGTTGTGCAAAACCGAACGGGGAGACATTCGTTTTGCCTCCGATGCCTGTCCCAAACAGGCAGAGATGGTTTGCAAAAAGGGTAAAGTGTCGATGGCACTCGGGGAGCAAGCGTCCTTTACGCTGGATTGCGCACAGGGCAAGCTTTCACACGATTATTCGCTGGAGCAACAAGCGGACGGTACTTATCTGTGCAACGGCGGCAGCTGTCACATTCGTGTGGAGCAGAGCAAGAGCGGCAGTCTGACATTGCTTCAAAGAGACGTCATTCCCGCCACGCTGTTTTCACTCAAATAATCGAAAATTACCGCAGGTGCGTTCATTTGAGCGTGCCTGCTTTTTTTGCAATAAAAAAGCTCTCGGTCGCGTAGAATCGAGAGCTTTTTCTGTTGATACTTCTCTTGAGATTTACAGGTTGTTGATCAAAGACGTCAAGCTTTTCACCTCGGCGTCCGGGTCTCTCCACCAGTCCATACTCCAAATGCGCTTGATGCGCCAGCCTCTGGATTCCAAATATTTTTGGCGGTGGTAGTCCCGCTCTCTTGCGGATGCCGCCACGCTGTACAGCTTTCCGTCGCATTCGATGCCCAAAATGTACTTGCCGTCTCTCTTGACCGCAATGTCAATGCGATAGCCTCCGATGCCGACCTGTGTGTCGATTTCAAAGCCCTCGCGGCGAAGTGCCTCGGCAACCTTTTGCGCAAATTCTGTTTCCAGTGCGGCCGGAACAATGCCGTACGTCTCTCCGAAGGAGCGCAAAATCCGTTCTGCATCCTCCTTGTCACCGTTGCTGACGGCAAATGCGTATTCCAAATATTTTTTGAGGATTCTCGGGCCTTCGTTCTTGGCGTCATCCAAGCTCAGCTCCGAGGGGCGGAAGGATGTAACGATGTGGATTTTTTTCTTCGCACGGCTGATGGCAACATTCAAGCGGTTTTCGCCGCCCTTTTGGTTGAGCCAACCGAAATTGTGCATCAGCTTGCCGCTGGTGTTTTTGGCGTATCCGATGGAGAATACGATGACATCGCGTTCATCTCCCTGTACGCTTTCGATGTTCTTGACAAACAAGCCGGTATCCTCTCCGTTGTCCTTTCGGGACATTTCGGCACGGAGCATGGAGCCGAATGCCGCATCCTTGTAGGCCTCCTCGTCCAAGACATCGTAAATCATATCGCGTTGAGACGCGTTGAAGGCAATGATTCCGATGGTTTCATTGTGCTTTCTGCTTGCGAAAAAGCTCTTTACCAGGCCGACCACCTGCTCGGCCTCGGTACGGTTGGTACGGCCCTGCCAAGTGGCGTTTTCCACCAGATGAACCTCAATGGGGGGCTTCTCCGGTACGTCGGTGTTGGGGGCTACAAAGAGTCTGCCTTTGTAAAAGGCGTAGTTGGAAAAATCAATCAACTCCTCGTATTTGGAGCGATAGTGGGTGTTCAACAAAACGTCGGGGTAGCGGAAGCGCGCCAAATCCAGCAGGCTTTCTTCCTCCAAGGCTGCCGAAATATCCGCATCCTCGTCCAGCAGGTCCTCGTCCATTTCAATTCTGCCTTCTCCGAGGCTGGAGGGACGCAGCTGCTTGTGGTCACCCGCAATGACAACCTTCTTTGCGCGGATGATGGAAGGGATGCTCTTTTCAACGTACAGCTGAGAAGCCTCGTCGAAAATCAGCAAATCGAACAGGTCGTTTTGCTGGGGAAGCACCTCGGAAACCGCTTCGGGAGTCATAAGCCAAATCTTGATGGCCTTGAACAGCTCAAAATCGAATTTCTTGACGAATTTGGAAACGCTGGAGCGACGGTGGCTTTCGATGGCACGGCTGATTTCTCCGCGGCGCTTGGAGGTGGTGATGAACTTCAGGTCATCGGCAAGCACGCCCGTAATGCGCTGACGGGAAAGCTTTTGCTTTTCGGCAATGGCGTTGTCAATGGAGGAAATGATTTTGTCAAAGGAAGCAACCTTGGGGATGAGCGTACGGTTTTCCATCTCGAATTTTTGAATGTGCTCAAAGAGGATGGTGTTGTACAGCTCATGATTCCATTCGGTGACGGTTCCGCCGCAGATTTTGTGTACGCGGCGCAGCACGGAAAGGTAAAGCGTTTCGTTCGGCGTCAATCCGGTGACAATGGGCTTGAGGTTGGCATAGCCTGCGGTGAATTCCTTCAGGCTTTGCTTAACTGCCTCGGGTTGCTCCATCATCAGACGTACCACATAAGCGGATGCACCTTTTTCGAAATAATCCTTGGTGTATTGCTGAATGTCCTTTGTCAGCTTGCTCTTGGCAGCTTGTCTCTTCAGGAAGGAAAGGTTGCGCCACTCGTCAATTTTTAAAATCATTTCATCGATGGAATCGGAAAAGATAATCAAATCGTAGTTGGAGAGGGAATCCTTCATCTTCAGGAACCAAGGGTAGCGTTCGATGGTCAGCTGGTAGAGGTCCAAGCTGTCGGTCAGCTGTCCGTTGGCAAACTTTTTATAAATGGAAGAAACTTCGTCATAGCTTAATCCCAACAGCTCCTCGGACATCATGCCGCGGATGGTTTTGTAGGTTTTGATTTGCTCATGACCCTGCAAATTGATGCGCTTGCTTTCCAGATACAGCTTGTAGGGCTCCACCCCGAATTCGTCTTTTTCAAACAGCTTTTGCGCAATCACCTCCAGGGTGGCAATGTCCATGTCAATCTCGGAGGAGAGCGCGGTCAAATCCGGAATCTGCGGAGGTACATTGGAATCGGTGCTGAACAGCAGACGCTCCAACTGGGTGTAGAACAAGTTTTTGTTGTTGGAATCGTCCATCATCATGGCATAACGGGAGAGGTTTCCCAGACGGGAATAAACCACATCCAATGCGGTTTTCTTTTCGGAAACCATCAAAACCGTTTTGCCTTGATTGATGAACTGTGTAATCAGGCTGGTGATGGTTTGGGATTTGCCCGTGCCAGGAGGCCCCTCAACGACCAGCTCGTCCATGGTGGCGAGAGAGTCGAGAACGGTTTCCTGTGCGCTGTTCAGGGCGTTGATGTAGACCAAGGATTGCTCGCTGATTTCCAGCTTTTTGTCGGGGTGATTCAGCTCCAAGTCCGCATTGGCGTGGTCGGAGTAAAAATCGGTGGTGCCATAGTCGGAAACCAAATCGGAAACCAGCTTGTTGACCAGCTTTTTGTCCAGAATTTCATCAAAATCCCGTTGAATGGAATTGGAATATGCGGGGAACTTTCCGACCACGATGTTGTGTACCAGCTTGAGCGTCCCTTTGGCGTAGCGCGGGAAGGATTCGCCCGGATACTCGGTGAACTTTTTCAGCTCGTTGCTGTCGTATTCGATGCGAATATCGTTTTCCTCATAAAAGCTCAGCAGATTTTGCAGGAAGGAGTCGGGCTCCGCATCCTCCAGGGTGCAGTCGGGTAGGGGCTTGCTGATGCTGTTGAATTTGTCGTGCGCCAAAATCAAGGTGCTGTTGTAAATGATGTCACGGGTGGTGTCGGGAGCAATGGTGACGTTTGCGGTGCTGCGGTCCAGTACGACGGGAAAGAGGCAAAGGGGGGCACGGATGCCGAAATCTCCGTTGACCAGACACCCTTGAACAAACGGATAACCGATGTACAGGTCGTTTTGACCCTTGTCGCGCAGGTCTTTTACAGTTTCCCGAATTAAGCCGACCAAATTACGGTAGCGTTCACGCGCGGGGTCGTTTTTTGCGCGGTCTTGGTCGGTGACGTCCGCAATAACCGTCGGAGCTTTGACGTTAAACAGCAGGTCCAATGGATTGTACCTTCCCGTTGCGTCAAACAAGTCAACCGCGTATTTGGAGGAAAGGCGCGGCAAAAACAGCATCCGGTTGTTTCGGTTGATGTTGATGAGCTTTTTGGACAGCAGACGCAACGTTTCTTCCACATGGTTGCTCAGTGCTTCCTCGGAGAGCGGATTCTTCCCGTGCAGCACCGTCAAAAATTCGGAGGCGTAGTTCTCCACAAAGGCCGGACCGATGCCCTGAATGCTGAAGAAATCCGATGCTTTTTTCGGCATCAGCTGAATCATTTTTTGAATTGCATCGTTGGAGCACACGGTGGGTGTTCTGCCCGTGGCTTTCTTTTCTCTATCCTTAATCTGCTGACGGAGGCACTGCAAAGCCTGCGTCAGCTCGGCAACTTGCTCGTTGTTCATCGGTTCCATAATCTGTCTCCTGTTCATCTGAGATTTTCTATATCCAGTATAGCATATTTTGATTTTTCCGTCAAGTTATTTTGAAAACTTCGCCTCTGTTTTTTGAAACTTCACTCCTGTTTTTTGATGGAAAACGGCTCGAAATGCGGGTTTGACGGTTTGTACAAAAAAGCAGGTCGTTTTTTGTCTGATTTTCCGTGTCGAAAAAGCGCAAAGGCAGACGTCGGTTTTTTGCGCTCTTTTTTTGTTTGAAAAGGAATGAAAAACGCGAAAAAAATTCAAAATTTTTTTCAAAAAGGTATTGCTTATTTCTGAAAAACAGTTTATAATATACGTAAAAGTGGTGCAAAGTGGAGCACAGTGTTTCAAAGTGGTGGAATTGTTCCGTTTTGCAACGCTTTTGAACCCGTATTTTACGAGAGGGGGCGCTAAGACATGATCGGCGGAGAATTCAAGCACAGCTTGGACGCGAAGAATCGAATTTTTATTCCCGCAAAAATGCGTGATGAGCTTGGCGAAACCTTTATCGTTGCCAAAAACATTCGCGAAAAATGCTTAAAAATTTACTCCAAGGCCGAGTGGGACCGATACATTCGCCCATTGACCGAGCAATCTCGCAAGCTGGTGGATAAGGTGCTTCGTTATCTGAACTCATCCTCGGCGGAGGTAACCCCCGACTCGCAGGGAAGAATTGTTCTTCCGAAGGAGCTGATTTCTTATGCGGAAATTCAACGCAACGTTGTTGTCGTGGGATGTTATGATTGCGCGGAGATTTGGGCCGAGGAAGCATATAACAAACTGAAGGAAGAGGAAAATGTTGAAGAGATGCTCGCGGAGCTGGAGTCTCTTGGACTGTAAGCCTTGAAGGAGAAGTAATTATGGCAGAGGAAATTGCATTTTCTCACCGCTCGGTATTGGCGGATGAGTGCATGGAAGCGTTGCACATTCGCCCGGACGGAGTCTATGTGGACGGTACGGCGGGCGGAGCCGGGCACAGCTCGTTGATTGCGGCGCGGCTGTCGGAGCGCGGACGCCTTTTGGCACTGGACCGGGATGAAACGGCGGTTGCCGTGGCAACGCAGCGCCTTTCGGTTTTCGGTGACAAAGCCAAGGTACTCCACAGCAATTTTCAGGATTTGGAAGCCGCCTGCCTCTCCGAAAACATTCATGAAATCGACGGCCTTTTGCTGGATTTGGGAGTTTCCTCTTATCAACTGGACACTGCGGAGCGCGGCTTTTCCTATCAAGCGGATGCACCCTTGGATATGCGTATGGACCGGAGCAATCCCATCAGCGCTTACGATGTGGTCAACGGCTACTCGGAAGAAGAACTAAAAAGAATTTTATACGAATACGGAGAGGAACGCTTTTCCTCTCGCATTGCTTCAAATATTGTCCGTGCGAGAAATGAGTCACCGATTGCAACCACAGGGGAACTGGTTGACATCATCAAGCACTCGATTCCCGCACCTGCTAGAGACGGCGGACACCATCCCGCAAAGCGCTCCTTTCAGGCGATTCGAATTGCCGTAAACGGAGAGCTGGATGTGATTGCTCCGGCAATCAAGTCCGCCGTACGGATGCTGAAAAGCGGTGGCAGAATTGCCATCATCACCTTCCACTCCTTGGAGGACCGCATTGTCAAGC
>CAZWXE010000072.1:0-8407 GCA_964638045.1 uncultured Ruminococcus sp.
CCGCGGATAATTGCTTTATTGAAACATTTTGGAAGAGCATGAAAACAGAGATTGGAAAGGTTGAGCATTTAACTTCCGAACAGTATATGCTCATAATGGCTTTTTACAGACATTATTACAACCATGAGCGCCCGCACAGTACCCTCGGCTATTGTGCGCCGTTGGACGCTCCCAATCTTTGTGTCATTTAATTTCGTTAATTTTTTTCTAATTTTTGTACCAATTTCAAGGAAGTCGTCTGCGACTTCCGAAGTCGAACTGCAAAGCAGTGCGAGGTGTCAACCGAGCAGAATCTCGGGCGGAAAGCACACAGTGCACGGTGGGCGGTTGACGGATGTTTTACAATCCCTCCGCCTCGCTTCGCTCGGCACCTCCCTTTACACAAGGGAGGCGAATTTACTCCGCGCTTTTGGCAAAACCACGAATATTTTTTCCTTAATTTTTTTGCGAAAAGTTTATTGTCGTTTTGGTAAAAGTTCCGACTTTAGCTGCCTCCCTTGTGTAAAGGGAGGTGCCGAGCAAAGCGAGGCGGAGGGATTGTTTTTGCAAAAATAACAGACACATGAGTCGAACTGTGAAGTAAAATATCGGGCGAAAAGCCGGGAATAGACCCCGATGCTGCGCGTCACCCTGCGGGTTCGACTGCGGGCTGCGCCCTCCGCTCAGGGTGACACAATGGTGTTCAACGGGCTTTGTTTCACTTAGATTTTTACAATCCCTCCGTCAAAAATCGGAGATTTTTGACACCTCCCTTTACACAAGGGAGGCAAATTGACTCTACACTTTCGGAAAAACAATAGTTATTTTTCTCTATTTTTTGCGAAAATTGTGCTGCTTTAGATGAATTTTAGCCTTTAGAGGGCTCCCTTGTGTAAAGGGAGCTGTCACGCGCAAGCGTGACGGAGGGATTGTAAAAGCAAGAATGTTCTGCAAAACGATTTCTCGGTCAAAAGCCGGTGCGGTCAAATTGTCGGTCCAACGCGCGATGCGTCAATTCCAAGGCAACCGGACGACCGTGCGGACAAAAGGTAATGTCGGGCAGCTCCATCAGCTTTGCCACCAGCCACTGCACGTGTCCCTCGGCATATTCCCGTCCCGCCTTGATGGCCGCTTTGCAGGCCGCTTGATACAGTGCCTTTTCAAACACAATGTCCCGCGTCAACCGAACGCTCCCCGTTGCGGTCAAAATGCGTCCTGCCATGGTTTGCAGCATATCGGGGACCGCCGCACTCTCCACCCCCTCGGGAATCGAAAACACCGATACGGTATTCCGTCCGTACGAAAGAGCAAAGCCGATGGCCTCCAGCTCCCGCTGATATTCCTTCAGCGCTTCTGCTTCGGCACTGGTCAGCATCAGCTCCAGGGGGAGCATCAGCATTTGAGAACAGACCTGCGTCGAGGAAAGATTTGCCTTGAGCTGCTCAAACAAAACGCGCTCGTGGGCGGCATGCTTGTCGATGAGAAGCATTTTTTCCTCTGTTTCCACGATGATGTAGGAACGGAACACCTCTCCCACAATGCGATAAAACGGGGGCGAGGTGGAGGGTTCCTCTGACGCAGGCGCGGAACAAGGCTCCGCAGCCTCCGGAACGGGAGCCTCCGTCGGCTGTGCGAAGGGTGCTTCCCGCGATTCCTCGGAAGGCGTCGCAGGCTCACACTGTACCGTCGGAGACGGTGCTTGCTCCGCCGAAGCCCGAGGCTGCGGGACCTGCGGGACGTTCTCCTTCGGAGCCATCGTTGCGGATGCGTCCTTCGGAGGAACGGATGTCTTGGGAAGCTCCTGCGTGACGGCCGCCGCCACGGAAGTTTTTTCGTCGATGTTCCGCAAGTCAGACGGCAGGAGCTGCTTTACGGAGGGGTTTCCCTTTAACACAGGCGACTCGGCGTAAAAGCGCCGATATTCCTCCGCCGTCATGCGCTGCTGCGGCTGCGGCTGGGTATGCCCCTGCAAATCGTACACCAGCTGTCGGCTTTGCAGGGAAGGGGCACGTCCTTCCTCCACCGGACGTACGGCGTCGGAGACACGCTCCTGCGCAAACGATTGCTGCCGTTTGCCGCCCAATTGCAGGTTCATCGCGGGGCGGGTCACGTTGTTTTCCAATGCCGTGCGCACCGCGTAATAAATCAGCTCGAAAATCGGCTTTTCGTTGGAAAACTTCACCTCCAGCTTTGCGGGATGGACATTCACATCCACCCGCGCCGGATTCAGCCCGAGCTCCAACACACAGCAGGGAAACTTTTCGGGAGGCATATAGGAGGTGTACGCCTGCTCCAATGCCGCGGACGCGGTTTTGCTTTTGACAAACCTGCCGTTGATGAAAAAGTTTTGGTGGTTGCGATTGGCCTTGAAGTTGTCGGTCCTGCCAATGTAACCTTTTAGGGAGATGCCGTCGTTTTCGGTATTGATTTCAATCAACTTAGAAGCAAATTCCTTGCCGAATACCGCATGGACGGTGTTCAACAGCACGCCGTCTCCCGCTGTTTCCAGCTTGCTGTTGCCGTCCACAATCAAATGAACGGCGATTTCGGGATGGGAAAGCGCCAGCTTTTCCACATTGGCAGTCACCGCCATCGCCTCGGTGATGTCCTTTTTTAAAAATTTTCGGCGGGCGGGAACATTGGCAAACAAATTCTCCACAATCACGGACGTCCCTTGCGAGCAGCCCTGCTCCGTAACGGAAACCGATTCCCCCGCATCGCATTCCAGCATGGCGCCGATGGAAGCTTCCGCCGTCTTGGAAATGATGCGCAGCCTGGAAACCGACGCAATTGCCGCAAGCGCCTCTCCGCGGAAGCCCAGCGTCAAAATGCGTTCCAAATCCTCGGCCGATTGAATTTTGCTGGTTGCGTGGCGGCGAATGGCCTTCGGAAGGTCCTCCGGAGACATGCCACAGCCGTTGTCGGTTACGCGCATCAGCGTGACACCGCCGTTTTGAATTTCCACCGTCATTCGGGTGGCACCCGCGTCAATGGCATTCTCCATCAGCTCCTTGATGACAGACGCCGGACGGTCCACCACCTCGCCCGCCGCAATCAAATTGGCAACGGCAAAGGGAAGCACGTTGATTTTTCCCATGAGAAACCTCCTTTCCCGGTTTCGGTCGGTTGCCAATCGGCAGCACCCGATTTTTACAACCGTTTTTTCAAATCAAACAAAAATGTCATGCACTCCAGCGGAGAAAGCGTGTTCAAATCCACATTTTTCAGCTCGGCAACAATTTGCTCGTTGATACAATCGTCCAAAGAAATTGCCCCGTCATCCTCCGCCTTTTTCGGCTTCTCGCTTGCCTGGCTGTCGGCCACGGCGCGAGAGGTTGCCTCCACCGAGGCAAGAATTTCTTTTGCCCGCTTGATGACCTCATTGGGAAGCCCCGCCAGCTTTGCCACCTCGATTCCGTAGCTGTCGTCGGAGGAACCGCGAACAATCTTGCGCAGGAAGGTGATGCTGTCCCCGCGCTTCTTTGCGGCAATGTTGTAATTGACAATGCCCTCCAGCTCGTTTTCCATCGCGGTCAATTCATGATAGTGCGTTGCAAACAGCGTTTTCGCTCCCACGCGTCGGCTGTGTGTATACTCCACAATGGCGCGGGCAATGCTCATGCCGTCAAAGGTAGAGGTTCCGCGCCCCACCTCATCGTAAATAATCAGGCTTCGCTTTGTCGCGTTTTGCAGAATGTAGGAAACCTCGTTCATTTCCAGCATAAAGGTGGACTGTCCGGAAGCAAGGTCGTCGGACGCGCCCACACGGGTAAACACCTTGTCCACAATTCCGATATGCGCCTCGGAGGCGGGAACAAAGGAGCCGATTTGTGCCATGACGGACATCAGTGCCACCTGTCGCATATAGGTGGATTTTCCCGCCATATTCGGCCCCGTGAGCAGCATCAAACGGTTGCGGTCGGTGTCCAGATACACATCATTCGGGACAAAATAGGAATCCTTGACAAACACCTCCACCACGGGATGTCGGCCGTCCTTGATGTCAATAACGTCGCCGCTGTCCACCTCGGGACGAATGTACTTGTTTTTGGACGCCACCGATGCCAGCGAGAGGTAAACATCCAGCTCCGCCAACAGCGCCGCAGTTTTTTGAATGCGCGCGCTGCATTCGGCAACACGGGAGCGCACATCGGTAAACAGCTCAAACTCCAACGCGCAAAGCCGGTCGTCCGCGCCCAAAATCGTGGATTCCATTTCCTTCAATTCCTGCGTAATGTAGCGTTCCGCGTTGGCCAGCGTTTGCTTGCGCACATATTCGGCGGGTACCTGCTCCGCAAAGGACTTGGTGACCTCAATGTAGTAGCCGAACACGCGGTTGTAGCCGATGCGCAGGGTTTTGATGCCTGTTTTTTCCCGCTCGGCAGACTCAATTTGAGAGAGCCAATCCTTGCCGTTGTCACGAATGGAGCGCAGCTTGTCCACCTCCTCGTTGTAGCCGTCGGCAATGATTTTTCCCTCCCGCACCGAAAAGGGCGGGTCCTCGGAGATGGACTGTGCAATCAGCGAAGAAACGTCCTCCAGCAAATCCAACTCCCGACAAATGCGCACAAGCTCCGCACTCTTGCAAGCTTCCAAACGATGCTTGATTTCGGGAAGCAGCTCCGCGGTGCTGTAAACCGCACGCAGGTCCTTGCCGTTGGCAGAGCCGTAAACAATACGGGTAATCAGGCGCTCCAGGTCCAACACACCCGAAAGCGCATCGGACAGCTCCTCGCGCAGCATGTAGTCGGAAAACAGCTCCTCCACCGCGCTTTGCCGACGTTGAATGGCGGCAACGTTGAGCAAAGGATACTCCACCCATTTGCGCAGCTTTCTGGCGCCGGCCGCCGTTTTTGTCTTGTCCAACACCCAAAGCAACGAGCCTTTTTTCTCCTTCGTGCGCATAGATTCGGTCAGCTCCAGGTTGCGGCGGGAGCTCAGGTCGATTTCCAAGAACTGTCCCTCGGTATAAAGATTCAGCTCCTTGATGTAAGAAATGTCGTTTTTTTCCGTATCGCGCAGATAATTCAACACGGCTCCCACCGCGCAAATCACACTGCGATTTTCCGGTGCATCCGAAGCAATCGTATCGCCGAACTGCTCTCTCACCTGCTCCCGACAGTTTTGAAGGTCAAAGCGCAGCGCTTGTCCGTCCGTCAGCATCGCACCGGTTGTCGAGGTGATAAAGGCACCCAGCTCTCCCAGCTGCGAGCGGTGAAAATTGCAAAGCACCTCACGCGGCGCGTAGGTACCCAGCTCGTTTTTGAGTCGTGCATCCCGATTGTCTCCGCCAAACGAGGTGGCATACACCTGCGCGGTGGAAACATCCGCAAAGCATACCCCGTACTCAAATTCTCCCACGTAAAGCGCACACAAATAGTTGTTTTTCTGCTCGGAAAGGAGGTTGGATTCGATAAGCGTACCCGGAGTGATGACGCGAATCACGTCGCGCTTCACCAGCCCCTTGTCCTCTCCGGGAAGTGTCAGCTGCTCGCAAATGGCAACCTTGTAGCCCTTTTCAATCAGCTTGCCGATGTACCCCTCGGCGGAATGAAAGGGAACACCGCACATCGGCGCACGCTCCTCCTCTCCGCAATCCCGTCCCGTCAGCGTCAGCTCCAGCTCTCGGGAGACGATGATGGCGTCATCAAAAAACATCTCGTAAAAATCGCCGAGACGGTAAAACAACAGATAGTCCTTGTATTGGTCTTTGATTTCAAAGTATTGCAGCATCATCGGTGTCATAGCGGCAGCCTTCTTTCTTGCAAAATGAGAGAGTGCGGGGAAGGGTCAGTGGCAACCGGAGCAGGTGGAGCAGTTGTGGGTACAGCCGCCCGGCTCCTCGCCTGTAATTTGAGTCATAATGGTATTGTTCACCGCGTTCATCAACTCGTTGACGGCAGCCTGCGCGGTATTCAACCGTACAAACACGGGGTGCTCGGAGATTTGACGGTAAAGCGTATCAATGCGCCCCTGCACCGCCTCAATGAGGTGCAAATCCCGCTCCTCGGAAGCAACTGCGGCCTGCATGGCCTTCTCCTGGACGGCATATTCCGTCATATATTGCTTCAGTACAGCGTCCTCCTCGTAGGCTTTTTTCGCCTGTTCCAAAGCAATCAAACGCTCGTCGTCCTTCAACTTATTGCCGAGGGCGGCGGCCAATTCAAAAATTTCCATAGTCCTGTCCTTTCATTCTTCAAAGCAAGTGCCGTTTCAAAAGCGGCACGCTTATCAAGCCTTTTTGCCGTACAAAGCAAATGCATCGGCACGCTCAATGTAAATATTCCGAAAACGGCCCGTATCTTCCGGTGCTCCCTCGAAGAACACGATTTTGTTGCCGTCCGTCCGTCCCGCGTAAACAGAGGGGTTGTTTTTGCTGATTCCGTCGCACAGCACGCGTAGCGTTTGTCCGACCAATCGCTGATTTTTTTCGCTTGCAAGGTCGTTTTGCAGCTCCAACAGCCGCGCAAAGCGCTCCGACTTCACGGCCTCGTCCACCTGCTCCATTTTCGCGGCAGGCGTTCCCTTGCGCGGGGAGTAAATGAAAGAATACAGCATGTCAAATCGCACGCGCTTCAGCATTTCCAGCGTATCCGAAAAATCCTGCTCGGTTTCTCCGGGGAAGCCCACGATGATGTCCGAGGTCAGGGTCAAATCCGGAATTTTCTCCTGCATATAGTCCACAATGGAAAGGTAGCGCTCACAGTCGTAGTGACGGTTCATTGCACGCAGAATACGGTCGCTTCCCGATTGCATAGGCAAATGGAAGTGATGGGAAATATGCTTCGACGCGGCAATGACATCAATCAGCTTTCGGTCCACATCCTTCGGATGCGAGGTCATAAACCGAAGGGTAAAATCTCCCTCCACCGCGTCCAAATCACGCAACAGGTCGGCAAAACCGTAGTCTGCCGACGCGTCCTTGCCGTAGGAATTCACGTTCTGGCCGAGCAAAGTAATGTCACGGTACCCCAGCTCTGCAAGCTCCCGCACCTCTGCGAGAATGTCCGACGGCTGACGGCTGCGTTCTCTGCCACGCACGTAGGGAACAATGCAATAGGAGCAAAAATTATTGCAGCCGTACATGACGGAAACCCACGCGCGGTAGTTGCTTTCGCGCCGAACGGGGAGCCCCTCCGCCACAAGATATTCCGTTTCCTCCGGGCAAAACAGGCGCTTGTTCTGTTGTCTGCGTTCCCAAATCAACTGGGGCAGGCGATGCAACGAGGAGGTTCCCAGCACCACATCCACATACGGATATCGGTGCTTGATGTCCTCCTTGCGATGCTCCTGCGTTACCATACAGCCGCAAACGCCGACAAAAAGATGCGGCTTTTGCGTTTTGAGATGCTTGCATTCTCCAATCATGGAAAGCGCTTTTTTCTCGGCGTGCTCACGAATGGCACAGGTATTCACCAAAATCAGGTCGGCGTCCTTCACCTCGTGCGTCAGCTCGTAGCCCATGGCACAGCAAAGCCCCGCCAGCTTTTCGCTGTCCGCCTCGTTTTGCTGACAGCCGAAGGTCATGACGTAAGCCTGCGGCGTTTTGCCAAGCACAAGCGCCAGCTGCTCGGTTTGCGCTTTCACCTTTTCGATATATGCTTCCTGTGCCCGAACTTCCTCCGCGGGCAAAAGCTTGTAGTGCTCCATCTGTTTGTATACGGTCCCCTTTTTCGATGCGCACGGTCCGATGGACCGTGCGCGGATTCTTTGTTTCATTATACAATAAAAAGCCCAAAAAGTCAACACCCGAAAAGGCCGTGCAAAAAATTTCAAAAATCGACACAAAGAAAAAAATTGCGAGTCCCCGTCGCTTGCCGCTTGCGGCTTCCAAAGTCGAACTGCGGAGCAAAAGAATCTCGGGCGAGAAAGTACGCGATGCCCGGCCGGGCGTTTGACGGATGTTTTTACAATCCCTCCGCCTCGTTCCTCGGCACCTCCCGCGACACTTGGGAGGCGAAATTACAAGCTGATAACACCTTTGTTTGGTCCATTTTTGCCTTCTTCGGCGGGAGAGGGAAGCGCGAAAGCGGTAGATGAGGAGTCGTAAACGCTTTTTCACACATCGGGTTCGAAAGGCAATTTTAAAAAATTCGTGTAGGGGCGACCATCGGTCGCCGGCCAATCCTGTGTCTGTTATCTTCACGAAAAACAATCCCTCCGTCACGCTACCGCGTGCCACCTCCCTTTACACAAGGGAGGCAAATTTGCTCTGTGATCTTGGTAAAACAATGGTGTTTTTTCTGATTTTTTTGCGAAAGAGTTTATTGTTTTAGATGAATTTTGAACTTTAGAAGTCCTTGTGTAATGGGAGGCAGCTAAAGTTTACACTTCATCTAAAGCAACACAATTTTTGCAAAAAAAAACGAGGAAAAACGCCATTTTTTGCCAAAACTGTGGAGTTCTGTTGCCTCCCTTGTGTAAAGGG
>CAZWXE010000073.1:0-8406 GCA_964638045.1 uncultured Ruminococcus sp.
AAGGGAGCTGGCGAGCGAATGCGAGCCTGAGGGATTGTCTTGTAGAAAACTTTTGCTTTACAATCCCTCCATCATTTTCTTGCGAAAATGCCACCTCCCGCGACACTTGGGAGGCGAAGGGAAAGCGATACCTATGCGTTTCGGTGCGGCCCTTTTCACAAGGATGACCGGAGCATAGGCAAACTTCCGGCGTGGCACGGCTTGCCGTCGGTTCAAGAACAATCCATCCATCCGTCTATTCAGTACCTTTTGACGTTTTTTCCACTGTATTTTATTTTTTAATTCTGAAAGGAGAATTGCTATGAAAAGGTTATTCAGTATGTTGCTGTGCTTCCTGATGCTGCTTGCTCTGCTGGGCTCTTGCGCTCCCGCAGGCGGCGACGGCGAAGGAACCACTGTCGGCGGCGGTGACACCACGTCCGCTCCGACCACCGAGGGCACCACCACCGCTCCCTCCGAGGAGAGCACCACCGCGGGCGGCTCCGAGGAGGTTACGACTCCCGAGGTGACCGAGCCGATTGTTTTGCCGGAGCCCACGGTCTACAAAATGACCAAAAGACAGATTAAAACCTTGAACGTTGTGTATCCCGACGGTGCCTCGAATGAGATTCTCGAGGTTGCCGACTCCATTCAAAAGAAGATTCGTGAGCTGTACAAGGTGAACGCAACCAGAAGTGCCGACAGCAACACGACGGCCGAAACCGCCTATGAAATTGTCCTCACCATGGACACCAACCGCGGCGTCAACTTTAACACCGTGCGCGGCTGCGCTTACGGCTATCAAATCGTCGGCACCAAAATTCTGATTGCCGGACTCAACGGTGACGCGGACACGGTGCTTGCCGCTCAACAATTCATTGAGAATTGCCTTGCCGAGGAGAACGACGGCCTGTATTTCTACACCTCCGAGCAGGACCGATTCTTCAATCAGGATGCGGAGACCTACCATCATGAAAGCCTGATGCTCAACGGCTTTGAAATTCAAAACTACCGCATTGTTTATCCCGCAAAGGATGACAAGTTTGAAAGTGAGCAGGCATACGCCATTCGCGACGCCATTGCCGCAGACACCGGTTGGTATCTTTCCGTAATTACCGACGCCGAAGCGAACAGGGGCGAGCTGGAAATTCTGGTGGGCAGCACCAACCGTAAAAATCACTTTACCTTGGTTGGGGATTCCACAACCTTGGGCGGTGTTCAAACCTACCGCAATTTTGTTTACGTCGGCGGAAACTGTGCTGCGGCAAACGTGCTCGGTGCAAACCTGCTGCTGGATGCCATTAAGGCTGCTACGCAAAATCAGGTGGACACCGCTCCCACAATTGAATTGAAGGACGAGGCAAAGTCCATCTTCAAGGAGGACCACACTGTCAGCGCAATGACCTTCAACCTTTGGGTTGGCGGTTACACCACTCGCCGCGAGGTTGCCGTGGAGCAAATCAAGCGTTTGCTGCCCGACACGGTTGGCGTTCAGGAGGCTTCCACCAGCTGGTGGAGATATTTGGTGGAGCAGTTGGGTGACTATTACACCGTGGTCGGCTTCGGTCGCGAAAGCACCGACGTGAATTTTGAAACGGGAAGCTCCGACGCAACTGCGGGCGAGGGAACCTTTGTGTTGATTGCAAAGGACAAGTACGACCTTGTTCAAACGCGCACCTATTGGCTCTCCGACACTCCCACCGTTCCGAAGTCCAAATACGACAACCAGCAGTATCTCCGCGTATTTACCTGGGCAGAGCTGACGCGCAAGAGCGACGGTAAAACCTTTGTTCACTGCAACACGCACTTAGATTTCAGCACGGAGATTCAAAAGAAGGAAGTGACGCAGATTTTGAATGCCATGCAGCCCTATGTGGACGCAGGCGCCGCCGTCATCATCACCGGTGACTTCAATATGAACGCCACTGCGGCCGCATTCCAGCAGTTTGCACCTGCGGGCTTTACCAGCTCCGAGGTGAAGGCTACCAAAATCGGTGTTGGCGGAAATACCTTCCCCAACAAGGAGCCCGGGCCCAACTATTCTTCGCCCACCACGCGCATTGACTTCCTGATGACCAGCGAAAACATCACCGTCAGCTACCACACCGTATTGAGAGATGCCGTGAACGGCTTGAATGTTTCCGACCACTGCCCCGTATACATCGAGTTCAATTATTGATGTTTTGAAGGAGACCTCAAAATGAAAAGAATCATTGCTGCGCTGTTGTGCGGTGTGATGCTGCTTTCCGCTTTGTGGGCGTGCAACAACGACTCCGGCAAGGAAGACGACACCACACAGGGAACGGTGCAATCCGCGCAAACGACCGAATCAACCACCACCGTCAAGGAGCTTCCGACAACGGAAGCTCCTACGGAAGTGCTGAAAATATTCAAAAGCGACCTTTCCAAATACACCATCGTCTTTCCCGCAAAGGCGTCCGCATCGCTCAAGGATGAGGCGTCCAAGCTGCAAAGCGGCATTCAAAAGGCTTACAACGTCAGCTTGAAGCTTTCCTCCGATTCCGCCGCACCCTCGGAGTATGAAATTCTTATCGGGGAAACCAACCGCGACGAATCCTCCGCTTTGGCCACCGAATTCAAATACTACGATTTCGGTTACCGCTTGATGGAGACCAAATTGGTGATTTGCGGCAAGAACGAGGCGGGAAGTATTTCCGCTGCGGAGAGATTTTACCTGAACAATATTCTCACCGTGAACAAAACCGATGCGTTTTATTCCGACGACCGAGACAAAACCTTCTCCTCCGGCAACTACATTCACGACAACATTCAAATCAACGGTGTGGATATTGCCAACTACACCATTGTGTATCCGGCGAACGGCTCGAAGTTTGAAAAGCAGTTGGCGCAAAAGCTCCAACTTGCCATTGCGGACGCTTGCGGCGTCTATCCCGATGCGGTTACCGATGCCGACTTGGCCGCTTCCGATGACCGCTATGAGCTTCTCATCGGTGAAACCAACCGTACCGGTGCGCAGGCGGAAACCGCCAATATGGGAACCATCACCGTCACCGACAAAAAAGTGTTCCTCTGCGGTGAAAACGCAGGCTGTAATGCCGCTGCCGTGACGGCCTTCATTGAGGGCTTTGAGGTGAAGGAAGCGAAGAAGGGAACCTTTGACTATCGCTTGGAATCTCAAACCGCGCCCCTGTTCTCCGAGGACGGAAAATTGACGGTGATGTCTTTCAACATCTTGGTCGGCAGCTATGAGTCGTCCGGTTTGCCGAAGCCCGCACTGCGCAAGGACAGCGTCATTGCCGCCATTTTGGATTATTTGCCAGATACCGTCGGCGTGCAGGAGGCAAGCCCCACGTGGTACACCTACCTGAGTGAAGAGCTTTCCGACTATTATACCATCGTCGGCTTCGGTCGCGAAAGCACCGGTGTGAATTTTTCAAACGGAACCGCCAAAAACAACCAGGGCGAGGCAACCTTTGTTCTCTTTGCCAAAGATAAGTTTGACCTTGTCAAGACGCGCACCTATTGGCTTTCCGACACGCCGGAGACTCCCGGTAGCATGTACACGGAGATGGGCCAGGAATACCTGCGTGTGGTGACATGGGCAGAGTTGACGCGCAAGAGCGACGGCAAAACCTTTGTACACTTCAACACCCATTTGGATTTCAATGCTGAAATTCAAAAGAAAGAGGTTGTCCAAATCATCAAGTACATGCAAGATTATGTCAAGCAAGGCATTCCCGTGATTTCGACAGCCGACTACAATATGAGTTACGAATCCAACCTTGTCGCATTCAAATATTATGAGGCGATGGGTCTGGTGAACTCCATGGCTGTGGCAAAAGAGGTAGGCAGCTCGGTCAGCAGCTTCAATCCGGCAATTGACTACGTGCTGTGCTCCGATTCCTTTGATGTGACCTATTCCACCTTTATCGGCAGAACCTATTACGGTCAACAGCCCTCCGACCACTATCCGATTTATTCCGAGCTTCGTTTTTAATTGCTCCGGGAGGTGCTTCGTTTGATGAAAAGGTACATTTGTATATTGTTGGCCGCAATGCTGTTGCTGACGGCATTGATTTCCTGCGGGGGGAACACAACTCCCCCACAGGAGACTACCGGTGAGACGGAGACCAAAAAAACATCTCAGCGGCCGACGGTTACCGAAAAAGAAGAGATTACAACGGCGTTGCCCGATGATGTGGCACGCATCACCAAGGAAGAGCTTGCAGGCTATGTCATTATCTATCCCGCACAGCATTCATCCGAGTTGAAGGACGCCGTTTCCGAATTGCAAAGCGGCATTGCACGGTCTTACAATGTGAATCTGAATGTGATGACCGACGAGGCGGCCCCCTCGGACTGTGAAATTTTGGTTGGAAATACCAACCGCGCAGAATCCGTTTCGGCTACCGAGGGGTACCGTTATTACGATTCCGGGTACTTTTTGCTGGGGAAAAAGCTGGTCATTGTCGGGTATTCCGACGAGGGGACGCTTTCGGCACTGGCCAAATTCCGCATCAGCCATGTCCTTTCACTGAATAAAACACCGTATTTTTACACTGCCGATAAGGATAAGCAATTTTCTACGCGAGACTACGCATGCGATGAGATTTTACTCAACGGCGTCGATATTCTCAAGTACCGTTTGGTTTATCCGCAGGCAGACGACGCCCTGGAAAGCGAGCTGGCACTCATGCTTCAAAATGCGGTCATTCAGAGTTGCGGATACCAAATGGAGATTGTCTCGGATGCAACTGCGGCAGGGGAGTATGAAATTTTAATCGGTAAAACCAATCGCACCGCACCTTCTGCCTCCTTGGAGGCTTCCGCCGACATCGGCGTGGCCGAGGTGCACGAAAAAACCGTTCTCCTTTGCGGCAACCATGCGGCGGGGAATGCGGTTGCGGTCAACCTGTTGCTGGAAAAGCTGGTGGCGACGCAGGAAAGCCGTACGAAAACGGCTTCCGTTTCGTTTGCCGACCAAACGGTGCCCATTTACGGCGAAAACGGGAGAATGAGTGCGATGAGCTTCAATGTTTTGGTCGGGAATCCGTCTCCGCGTGTAAACAGCGTCATCGGCACCATTCTCAAGTATTTACCCGATACGGTGGGATTGCAAGAGGTCAGCTATGAGTGGCTGACGGCATTGCAGTCGACACTTTCCGACTACTACTATTTTGTTGGCTTCGGCAGAGAAAGCTCCCTGGACGGTGACGGAAACGTGACGCGAAATTGGGGAGAGGGAACTTATGTCCTGTATGCCAAGGATAAGTTTGACTTGGTTTTAAGCAAAACCGAATGGCTTTCCGCAACGCCGGACGTTCCGAAATCGCATTACGAAAATCAAGAGTATCTTCGTGTGGTGACATGGGCGCTTTTGAAGCGAAAGAGCGACGGAGCAAGCTTTGTGCATTGCAACACGCATTTGGATTTTGATAGCGATATCCAGAAGAAAGAGGTTCTTCAAATCACCAAAAGGCTGAAGAGCTTCACCGATGCGGGGATTCCCGTAATCATCACGGGTGACTTCAACATGACCGATCAGGCAAGTGCCTTTTCCATCTACGGCGCCATGGGCTACACCGATTCCAAAACCGTTGCCGCAACAACCGGCACAACCGGTGCCACGTTCCCGAGCGGCGGCTTGGTGATTGATTTTGCAATGTGCAACGACTATTTGACCGTGGATTACTACACCGTGATTTCCGAGCTGATTGGCAATAAGCAGTCCTCCGATCACTATCCGATTTATATTGAGTTCTGTTACGGAGCATAAACGAACAAATGACAGAAGAGAGGTAAATAACATGAATACCAATGAAAAAAAGCTGACAACGATGATGACCTACAACCTTTTGGTAGGCCACACCTCCTATTTTCCAAAGCCGACGGAACGCGCACCCTATGTGGAAAAGATGATTCGCCGGTACAATCCCGACATTGTAGGCGTGCAGGAAGCATGCACCGTTTGGCTGAATGAACTGAAGGCGCACCTGTCCGACAAGTATGAGCTGGTCGGCTTCGGAAGAGAAAGCGAATTGAACGAGGACGGTACGCTGAAGCAAACGCACGGCGAGGCGCAATACATTCTGTATTCCAAGGAAAAGTTCGAATTGCTGGATACCACCACCGAGTGGCTTTCCGCAACCCCCGCGGTTCCGAAATCCAAGTACGAGGGACAGGCATATTTGCGTGTGGTGACTTGGGCACATCTTCGCCGCAAGGAGGACGGAAAGGAATTCGTTCACTGCAACACCCACCTGGACTTTGAGCGGAAGCTGCAGGTGAAGGAGGTCATCCAGATTGTGGAGCGTATGGAGGCATATCAGAATGCCGGATTGCCCATCATCATCACCGGTGACTTTAACATGACTCCCGATGCTCCCGCGTTCAAGCTGTTTGAAAACTTCGGTTACATCAGTGCGCTGGACAAGGCAGAGAAAAAGGGCGTTGTAGGCAAAACCTGCCCCTCGAACGAGGAAAAGGGCGTGCTCATCGACCACCTGATGAGCAATTCTGCGGTAGAAGCGAAGTATTACACCGTATGCAAGGATTTGATTGACGGCAAGGAGCCTTCCGACCATCATCCCGTATACGTGGAATTTGAATTTTGAGTCGAACCGATTCGGAAACGGAGGAACACAACAATGATTATGCAGCATGAAAAAATTCGGGATACCCTGTCCGCAATGACCTTTAATTTGTGGTGCGGCAATCCCAAGGCAGACAATCGCTTTGAATACTCCATCAAGGCAATTCGCAAGGCAATGCCCGATGTACTGGGCGTTCAGGAGGCGACTCCGCTGTGGTTGGAGCTGCTGACCGAAGGACTTTCCGACTTTTACGCTGTGGTCGGCTTCGGACGCGAAAGCACGATGAACGAGGACTATACGCTGGCGGAGAACAAGGGCGAGGGAACCTTCATCTTCTATTTGAAGGACAAATTCGAATTGCTGGAAAACAACACCTTCTGGCTTTCTCCCACGCCCACGGTGGCACGCTCTATGTACGAAGGGCAGGGGTGGTTGCGCGTGGTAACCTGGGTGCGTCTGCGCCGCAAGGCGGACGGCAAGGAATTCGTTCATTGCAATACACATCTGGATTTCAACCGCGAGGGATACCCCGATATTCAAAATAAACAGGTGGAGCAGATTCTCAACTACATGAAGCCCTACCAGGAACAGGGCTTGCCCGTTTTGATTACCGGTGACTTCAACCTGCAGGAGTCGGACCGTGCATATCAGCTGTTTGCTCCCGCCGGATTTGTTACCTCCCGTTCCGTTGCCGAAAGCTTCGGCGACCGTTTGGGAACCTTCCCCAATCCGAGACCGGAGGACGGCGGCATTTACATTGACTTTTTGATGTGCAACGACAAGTGGAAGGTCAAGTATTACACCGTTGTCACCGAGTGCTCCGAGGTGCAAAGAGTGTCCGACCACTATCCCGTTTATATTGAGGCCGACATTTAAAAGAACAAAGGAACACAAAGCTCATTTGGCTGCGTGTTCCTTTTTGATGCGAATATGAAAAAATATGAACAAATCGTAACCTTTTTAAATTGTTCTTGAAATGTATCGGTAAATAGTGTAAAATATACACTGGGGCACGAGGTAGTTCCGCTCCGACATGACATAGAAAATAAAAAATAACATATATCAAAGGAGAAAAAACATGACCAACAACAAACATGTTCTCCAGTGGATCAATTCCATGGCAGAAATGGTAAACCCCGACAAAATCGTCTGGATTGACGGCAGCGAGGAGCAAACCAATGCACTTCGCGAGGAAGCTTGCGCAACCGGTGTGTTGGAAAAGCTGAATCCCGAGCTGTATCCGAATTGCTTCCTGCACAGAACCGCAGTCAACGACGTTGCACGCGTAGAGCACAGAACCTTCATTTGCACCAAGAAAAAGGAGGATGCCGGCAACATCAACAACTGGATGGAGCCGAACGAATGCTACGAGAAGCTCTCCAAGCTGTATAAGAATTCCTACAAGGGCAAAACCATGTATGTCATCCCGTATTCCATGGGTGTGGTAGGCTCCGATTTCGCAAAAATCGGTATCGAGTTGACCGACTCCATTTACGTTGTGCTCAACATGATTATCATGACCAGAGTGGGTAAAAACGTGATTGAAGCGTTGGGTGACAGCGCCGACTTCGTCAAGGGTCTGCACGCAGTTGCGGATTGCGACGAGGAGAACCGTTACATTTGCCATTTCCCCGAGGACAACACCATTTGGTCTGTCAACTCCGGTTACGGCGGAAACGTTTTGCTGGGTAAAAAGTGCTTCGCACTGCGCATTGCTTCCTATCTCGGCCGCAAGGAAGGCTGGATGGCAGAGCATATGCTCATCCTCGGCCTTGAGAATCCTCAGGGGGAGGTCAAGTACATTTCCGCCGCATTCCCGTCCGCTTGCGGTAAGACCAACCTTGCAATGCTC